>NZ_CP059736.1:625130-937696 GCF_000948975.2 Thalassomonas actiniarum | reverse complement strand
CCTCACTCTGGTTCAGTTGATGCTCGATTTCTCCGAGCTCGATTCTAAAACCTCTGATCTTAACCTGGTCATCGGCACGGCCAACAAATTCAAGCCTGCCATCAGATAAATAACGCACCAAATCCCCTGTACGATATAAACGCGCAGAGCTAACCGGGTTATTGGCATCATAATACGGATTATTTATAAAACGCTCTGCCGTCAATTCGGGGCGGTTTATATACCCCCGCGCTAAGCCCGCACCACCAATGTAAAGCTCTCCAGTAACTCCTGCCGGCAAGAGTTCGTTATCTGAATCTAATACCAATAGTTGAGTATTGAGTATGGGCCGACCAATACTGATATCGGTTGCCCCCGCCAGCTCTGCCAAATCATTAAGAGCAAATACCTCAGCGCTAGAGCCTACTGTTGCTTCGGTTGGACCGTATTCATTAATAAAATAACTGTTTGGCATCATGGTCGCTATTTTGCGAGCCAAATCATAAGAGAAGGCTTCACCGCCAACAACCACAACATGCCTGCCTAACACTTTTTGTTGTAACTCCAAGCCTTGTAAGTGTGCAGGCGTCAATTTAAACATAGCACTGGGCTCTGTTTGCATCACCTCACCCAACTCATTAAAAATATTGTGATTTTCAGAAAGTACCTTGAGGTAACCTCCCCTCATCCAGGCGCCGAAAAGAGGAGTTACCGTGGCATCAAAGTTCAATGACGTACTCATAACGGTGCAACGAATGTCATCATGAGGATAATGCTGAACATTCGTGAGATAGTTGCTGACACTTTGATGCTCAAGCATAACCCCTTTGGGTTTTCCGGTAGAGCCGGATGTATAA
Organism: Thalassomonas actiniarum; assembly: GCF_000948975.2. Lineage (GTDB taxonomy): Bacteria > Pseudomonadota > Gammaproteobacteria > Enterobacterales > Alteromonadaceae > Thalassomonas > Thalassomonas actiniarum. Next base: position 936,860 of record NZ_CP059736.1, on the reverse strand, counting down.
ATAACGTAAGCAAGATTGTTGGTCGTAAGTCCGAGTTCGTTGCAACTCAAATTAGACGTTTGATAGTCAGAGCAAAGGTGCTCGCTATCAGCCAGTCCTAATCCGTCTACCACCAGCCAATCACTACCGTAAGAAGTATTGGCGCTTTGTATCGCCGTGCGAATATGAGCTTGTGTAAACACAAGCTGTACACCTGAATCAGCCAATATATGATTCAGCCTCTCTTGCGGGTACTTGGGATCCAGTGGCAGATACGCCCCCCCGGCTTTTAATACACCCAGTATCCCAACCACCATCTCCAGTGAACGCTCAACACACACACCCACTAAAGTGTCCGGCTTGATACCCTGCTCCTCAACCAGGTAATGCGCGAATTGGTTCGCTTGCTCATTGAGCGTTTTGTAAGTCAGCTGCGTATCTTCAAAGACCACCGCCACCTTGTCCGGATTGTCTTTGGCTTGTTGCTCAAACAATTCATGGATGCACTTATCCTGCGGATAGTCCATCGCCGTCTCATTAAGCTCACTGACCAGGTGATGCGTTTCGGCTTCCGACAGCATCGGCAAGCGCTGTGGCGCAAGACCTGCCTCGGTGACTTCACTGAGCCCTGTCAGTAAACGACATAAATGGTCATTCAACCTGGTTATCGCTTGCTCACTGAACAGGCTGACATCATACGTCCAGTTGAGATCTATGCCCTCATCATGCAAATTCAAAGAGATATCTAAATCAAACTTCGCCTGTACTGTCTCTGATTGATAAGGCGTAATTGCTAAGTCAGCCAGCTGGCTGCTTGTATTATCGTTACTCACCCCATAATCCGTATTCGTCGTCATCATGATTTGGAATAACGGGCTGTGACTGGTGCTTCTTGGCACCTTTAATTTATCGACCAATTGCTCAAACGGCACATCCTGGTTTGCTTGCGCCGCTAAGTGCACTTGCCTGATGTGCTTAAAGTAATCCGATAAGGTGTCATGCCCTGTGTCCGCTCTAAGTACCAGGGTGTTGGCGAAGAAACCAATTAAAGGCGTTAGCTCTTCTTGCTGCCGGTTCGCCACCGGCGTACCAATCACAATATCTGCGCTATTACTGTGCCTGGATAACACCAGGGACAAGGCAGCATGTAATAACATAAATGGCGTCAGTTGATGCTGCCTGGCCAATGCCTGCAGTTGTTCGCTTACCTTAGCCGGCAGGTGGCCTTTTATTACCGCACCAGCATACTGCTTCACCTCTGGCCTTGGCTTGCTCAACGGTAAACTGTGTACCGCCGGGGCTTCTTCCAGCTGCTTTTCCCAGTACTCCAGCTGCCTGTCCAGCACTTCACCTGCTAAATGCGTACGTTGCCAATGGGCATAGTCCGCATACTGTATTGCTAACGCGGGTAATGGGTTGGCCAAGCCATGACTGAAAGCATCATACAGCGCAAAGAATTCCTTGGTGAGCACTTCCATCGACCAGCCGTCCGAGGCAATATGGTGCATGTTAAAGACCAGCACCCCAGCCTCATCCGCGGTTCGCAGGTAACGCACCCGCAGCATCACATCGCTTGACAGGTCAAATGCTGTGGTGATATCCGCTTCGACTCTCTCTTGGACTGCCTGTGCCTGCATCTCACCGGTGAGGTGGCGCATATCCTCAACGCCAATGGCAAAGTCAAGCGCCGACATCGGCCGGATACGCTGCTTCGCCTCGCCGTCTGCTTCAACATACACGGTTCTCAACACTTCATGACGTGCCAGGATCTGGGTAAAGACATCATCAATTAATGACACATCCAAGTTGCCCTGCACATCAAACGCCATCGGCATGTTGTATTGCGCAGACCCGCCTTGTAATTGATCAATAAACCACAAGCGTTGTTGGGCGAATGAAACGGCATAACTGTCTTTGGTACGTGCTATCACCTCTAACGGTGCCCGCAGCATGCCACCACGGTGAGATTCAATGGCCAGCGATAACGCTGACAAGCTCTTGGCCTCAAACACCGCCTGAACCGGCAGTTCAACCTCAAAACATGTACGAATGCTCGATATCAAACGGATGCTCAATAACGAGTGCCCGCCCAGCTCAAAGAAATTCGCCGTAGTGCTGATTTTATCCGCCGCTATCGTCAGCAGCTTTGAGAAAATCTCCACCAAGGCTTTTTCCGTATCCGTCTGAGGCGCTACATACTCACCTTGCAAGGCACTGCCATCAGGTGCAGGTAAGGCTTTTCTGTCCACCTTGCCATTGGGGGTCAATGGCCACTCATTCACCACCATCAAGATACTTGGCACCATGTAATCGGGTAACTGAGTAGATAACCCTGCTTCTACTTGAGCCGCCAAAGTCACTTGTGCGTCTTTGTCGAGCTCATGATTAGCCTTGATGTAGCCAACAAGCTGCAGACCGCCGGCAAGCTCCTTGGCCATCACTAACGCTGAATCAACCCCAGCTTGTGCTGATAGCTGTGATTCCACCTCGCCCAATTCGATCCTAAAACCACGTATTTTAACTTGGTCATCGACACGCCCGATGAAGGCTACATTGCCATCAGGCAAATAACGCACCAAATCCCCTGTGCGATATAAGCGCTCAGCGCTATTTGGATCACTGTCATCATAAAATGGGTTTTCAATAAAGCGCTCTGCCGTTAATTCCGGGCGATTAAAATAGCCTCGAGCAAGACCGTCACCTCCTACGTATAACTCTCCCACAACACCTTTAGGTACCAGCCTTTGCTTTTGGTCTAATATATAAACATGATCTGTTTTTAATTTTTGCCCTATTGGTATCAATCCATCATGTGACGCTTTAAAGCTGTAGATTGTCGAGATCATCGTATTTTCTGTTGGTCCATAAGCATTGCTCAGCTGTAAACCTGGTAATTGATTTTGAACTCGTTTAATCGTTTCTAAATCTAAAACATCTCCTCCAGTCAACAATTGCTCTAACGGTAAATCATCAGGAATATCTAATGACCACTCTCTGAAGAGCCCAGTAGTTAAAAAAAGTGTATTAGCCCCATGCTTTTTAATTTCTGTGTTTAATAACTCAGGAACCAGTTGCCCACCAGAGTAAAGTATTGACTTACCACCATTAAGAAGAGGTCCCCATAATTCAAGCGTTGCAGCGTCAAAGGCAATATTAGCGCATTGCATCATGCAGGTATCCTGGCTTAAATTCATAAAACCTTGTTCTACCACTAACCTGACAATGCCTATATGGGGTATTAATACTCCTTTAGGTTTACCTGTCGATCCTGATGTATAAATCACATACGCCAAATGCGATGAGCTAAGCCCAAGTGCTGCCTTAGCGATATTTTCACTACGGTAATGGCGATAAGCATCCTGAGTATCCAGGTTAATGATATGACCGGTAAACGCCGTTAATGCCGGGAGCGCTTGCCCGTGACTCACTATCGTTGTTAACGACGCATCTTCTATCATGTAATCTAAGCGCGCTTGCGGGTAATTTGGGTCCAGTGGCAGATACGCCCCACCGGCTTTTAGTATACCCAGTATCCCAACCACCATCTCCAGTGAGCGCTCAACACACACACCCACTAAAGTGTCCGCCTTGATACCCTGCTCCTCAACCAGGTAATGCGCGAGTTGGTTCGCTTGCTCATTGAGCGCTTTGTAAGTCAGTTGCGTATCTTCAAAGACCACCGCCACCTTGTCCGGATTGTCTTTGGCTTGTTGCTCAAACAATTCATGAATGCACTTATCCTGCGGATAGTCCATCGCCGTCTCATTAAGCTCACTGACCAGGTGATGCGTTTCGGCTTCCGACAGCATCGGCAAGCGCTGTGGCGCAATACTTGCCTCGGTGACTTCACTGAGCCCTGTCAGTAAACGACATAAATGGTCATTCAACCTGGTTATCGCTTGCTCACTGAACAGGCTGACATCATACGTCCAGTTGAGATCTATGCCCTCATCATGCAAATTTAACCCGATATCTAAATCAAACTTCGCCTGTACTGTCTCTGATTGATAAGGCGTGATAGCTAAGTCAGCCAGCTGGCTGCTTGTATTATCGTTACTCACCCCATAATCCGTATTCGTCGTCATCATGATTTGGAATAACGGGCTGTGACTGGTGCTTCTTGGCACCTTTAATCTATCAACCAATTGCTCAAACGGCACATCCTGGTTTGCTTGCGCCGCTAAGTGCACTTGCCTGATGTGCTTAAAGTAATCGGATAAGGTGTCATGCCCTGTGTCCGCTCTAAGTACCAGCGTATTGACAAAAAAGCCTATTAATGGTGCCAGCTCTTCTTGCAGCCTGTTCGCCACCGGCGTACCAATTACAATATCGGAACTATTGCTGTGTCTGGATAACACCAGGGACAAGGCAGCATGTAATAACATAAATGGCGTCAGTTGATGCTGCCTGGCCAATGCCTGCAGTTGTTCGCTTACCTTGGCAGGCAGGTGGCCTTTTATTACCGCACCAGCATATTGCTTCACCTCTGGCCTTGGCTTGCTCAACGGTAAACTGTGTACCGCCGGGGCTTCTTCCAGCTGCTTTTCCCAGTACTCCAGCTGCCTGTCCAGCACTTCACCTGCTAAATGCGTACGTTGCCAATGGGCATAGTCCGCATACTGTATTGCTAACGCGGGTAATGGGTTGGCCAAGCCATGACTGAAAGCATCATACAGCGCAAAGAATTCCTTGGTGAGCACTTCCATCGACCAGCCGTCCGAGGCAATATGGTGCATGTTAAAGACCAGCACCCCAGCCTCATCCGCGGTTCGCAGGTAACGCACCCGCAGCATCACATCGCTTGACAGGTCAAATGCTGTGGTGATATCCGCTTCGACTCTCTCTTGGACTGCCTGTGCCTGCATCTCACCGGTGAGGTGGCGCATATCCTCAACGCCAATGGCAAAGTCAAGCGCCGACATCGGCCGGATACGCTGCTTCGCCTCGCCGTCTGCTTCAACATACACGGTTCTCAACACTTCATGACGTGCCAGGATCTGGGTAAAGACATCATCAATTAATGACACATCCAAGTTGCCCTGCACATCAAACGCCATCGGCATGTTGTATTGCGCAGACCCGCCTTGTAATTGATCAATAAACCACAAGCGTTGTTGGGCGAATGAAACGGCATAACTGTCTTTGGTACGTGCTATCACCTCTAACGGTGCCCGCAGCATGCCACCACGGTGAGATTCAATGGCCAGCGATAACGCTGACAAGCTCTTGGCCTCAAACACCGCCTGAACCGGCAGTTCAACCTCAAAATACGTACGAATGCTCGATATCAAACGGATGCTCAATAACGAATGCCCGCCCAGCTCAAAGAAATTCGCCGTAGTGCTGATTTTATCCGCCGCTATCGTCAGCAGCTTTGAGAAAATCTCCACCAAGGCTTTTTCCGTATCCGTCTGAGGCGCTACATACTCACCTTGCAAGGCACTGCCATCAGGTGCAGGTAAGGCTTTTCTGTCCACCTTGCCATTGGGGGTCAATGGCCACTCATTCACCACCATCAAGATACTTGGCACCATGTACTCGGGCAACTGAGTAGATAACCCTGCTTCTACTTGAGCCGCCAAAGTCACTTGTGCGTCTTTGTCGAGCTCATGATTAGCCTTGATGTAGCCAACAAGCTGCAGACCGCCGGCAAGCTCCTTGGCCATCACTAACGCTGAATCAACCCCGGCCTGTGTTGATAGCTGTGATTCCACCTCGCCCAATTCGATCCTAAAACCACGTATTTTAACTTGGTCATCGACACGCCCGATGAAGGCTACATTGCCATCAGGCAAATAACGCACCAAATCCCCTGTGCGATATAAGCGCTCAGCGCTATTTGGATCACTGTCATCATAAAATGGGTTTTCAATAAAGCGCTCTGCCGTTAATTCCGGGCGATTAAAATAGCCTCGAGCAAGACCGTCACCTCCTACGTATAACTCTCCCACAACACCTTTAGGTACCAGCCTTTGCTTTTGGTCTAATATATAAACATGATCTGTTTTTAATTTTTGCCCTATTGGTATCAATCCATCATGTGACGCTTTAAAGCTGTAGATTGTCGAGATCATCGTATTTTCTGTTGGTCCATAAGCATTGCTCAGCTGTAAACCTGGTAATTGATTTTGAACTCGTTTAATCGTTTCTAAATCTAAAACATCTCCTCCAGTCAACAATTGCTCTAACGGTAAATCATCAGGAATATCTAATGACCACTCTCTGAAGAGCCCAGTAGTTAAAAAAAGTGTATTAGCCCCATGCTTTTTAATTTCTGTGTTTAATAACTCAGGAACCAGTTGCCCACCAGAGTAAAGTATTGACTTACCACCATTAAGAAGAGGTCCCCATAATTCAAGCGTTGCAGCATCAAAGGCAATATTAGCGCATTGCATCATGCAGGTATCATGGCTTAAATTCATAAAACCTTGTTCTACCACTAACCTGACAATGCCTATATGGGGTATTAATACTCCTTTAGGTTTACCTGTCGAGCCTGATGTATAAATCACATACGCCAAATGCGATGAGCTAAGCCCAAGTGCTGCCTTAGCGATATTTTCACTACGGTAATGGCGATAAGCATCCTGAGTATCCAGGTTAATGATATGACCGGTAAACGCCGTTAATGCCGGGAGCGCTTGCCCGTGACTCACTATCGTTGTTAACGACGCATCTTCTATCATGTAATCTAAGCGCGCTCGCGGGTAATTTGGGTCCAGTGGCACATACGCCCCGCCGGCTTTTAGTATACCCAGTATCCCAACCACCATCTCCAGTGAACGCTCAACACACACCCCCACTAAAGTGTCCGCCTTGATGCCATGCTCCTCAACCAGGTAATGCGCGAGTTGGTTCGCTTGCTCATTGAGCGCTTTGTAAGTCAGTTGCGTATCTTCAAAGACCACCGCCACCTTGTCCGGATTGTCTTTGGCTTGTTGCTCAAACAATTCATGAATGCACTTATCCTGCGGATAGTCCATCGCCGTCTCATTAAGCTCACTGACCAGGTGATGCGTTTCGGCTTCCGACAGCATCGGCAAGTGCTGTGGCGCAATACCTGCCTCGGTGACTTCACTGAGCCCTGTCAGTAAACGACATAAGTGGTCATTCAACCTGGTTATCGCTTGCTCACTGAACAGGCTGACATCATACGTCCAGTTGAGATCTATGCCCTCATGGTGCAAATTCAAAGAGATATCTAAATCAAACTTCGCCTGTACTGTCTCTGATTGATAAGGCGTGATAGCTAAGTCAGCCAGCTGGCTGCTTGTATTATCGTTACTCACCCCATAATCCGTATTCGTCGTCATCATGATTTGGAATAACGGGCTGTGACTGCTGCTTCTTGGCACCTTTAATCTATCAACCAATTGCTCAAACGGCACATCCTGGTTTGCTTGCGCCGCTAAGTGCACTTGCCTGATGTGTTTAAAGTAATCGGATAGCGTGGCATGTGCGGTGTCAGTTCTAAGTACCAGCGTATTGACAAAAAAGCCTATTAATGGTGCCAGCTCTTCTTGCAGCCTGTTCGCCACCGGCGTACCAATCACAATATCTGCGCTATTACTGTGTCTGGATAACACCAGAGACAAGGCAGCATGTAATAACATAAATGGCGTCAATTGATGCTGCCTGGCCAATGCCTGCAGTTGTTCGCTTACCTTGGCAGGCAGGTGACCTTTTATTACCGCACCAGCATACTGCTTCACCTCTGATCTTGGCTTGCTCAACGGCAAACTGTGTACCGCCGGGGCCTCTTCCAGCTGCTTTTCCCAGTACTCCAGCTGTCTGTCCAGCACTTCGCCTGCTAACTGTGTGTGCTGCCAATGGGCATAGTCCGCATACTGTATTGCTAACGCGGGTAATGGGTTGGCCAAGCCATGACTGAAAGCATCATACAGCGCAAAGAATTCCTTGGTGAGCACTTCCATCGACCAGCCGTCCGAGGCAATATGGTGCATGTTAAAGACCAGCACCCCAGCCTCATCCGCGGTTCGCAGGTAACGCACCCGCAGCATCACATCGCTTGACAGGTCAAATGCTGTGGTGATATCCGCTTCGACTCTCTCTTGGACTGCCTGTGCCTGCATCTCACCGGTGAGGTGGCGCATATCCTCAACGCCAATGGCAAAGTCAAGCGCCGACATTGGCCGGATACGCTGCTTCGCCTCGCCGTCTGCTTCAACATACACGGTTCTCAACACTTCATGACGTGCCAGGATCTGGGTAAAGACATCATCAATTAATGACACATCCAAGTTGCCCTGCACATCAAACGCCATCGGCATGTTGTATTGCGCAGACCCGCCTTGTAATTGATCAATAAACCACAAGCGTTGTTGGGCGAATGAAACGGCATAACTGTCTTTGGTACGTGCTATCACCTCTAACGGTGCCCGCAGCATGCCACCACGGTGAGATTCAATGGCCAGCGATAACGCTGACAAGCTCTTGGCCTCAAACACCGCCTGAACCGGCAGTTCAACCTCAAAACATGTACGAATGCTCGATATCAAACGGATGCTCAATAACGAGTGCCCGCCCAGCTCAAAGAAATTCGCCGTAGTGCTGATTTTATCCGCCGCTATCGTCAGCAGCTTTGAGAAAATCTCCACCAAGGCTTTTTCCGTATCCGTCTGAGGCGCTACATACTCACCTTGCAAGGCACTGCCATCAGGTGCAGGTAAGGCTTTTCTGTCCACCTTGCCATTGGGGGTCAATGGCCACTCATTCACCACCATCAAGATACTTGGCACCATGTACTCGGGCAACTGAGTAGATAACCCTGCTTCTACTTGAGCCGCCAAAGTCACTTGTGCGTCTTTGTCGAGTTCATGATTAGCCTTGATGTAGCCAACAAGCTGCAGACCGCCGGCAAGCTCCTTGGCCATCACTAACGCTGAATCAACCCCGGCCTGTGCTGATAGCTGTGATTCCACCTCTGCGAGCTCTATTCTAAAACCACGTATTTTAACTTGGTCATCGACACGCCCGATGAAGGCTACATTGCCATCAGGCAAATAACGCACCAAATCCCCTGTGCGATATAAGCGCTCAGCGCTATTTGGATCACTGTCATCATAAAATGGGTTTTCAATAAAGCGCTCTGCCGTTAATTCCGGGCGATTTAAATAGCCTCGAGCAAGGCCGTCACCACCGATGTACAGCTCTCCTACACCACCTTTGGCGATCAACTGCTGTTGATTAGACAGAATCAAAGTATGGCTATTGCCTATACCTTTACCTATTGAATTATATGACTTTGAGATATGACTTGTTACACAAGCTTCTGTGGGACCATAGACGTTAAAAACTTCTGTATCACTAAGTTCACATAATTGAGGAATAAAAGACTCACCTCCAGAAACCACTCTTTTTATATGTTCAAAATTCAGCTCGGCAATAAAGCTTAATAAATGCGAGGGTGTACTATCAATATGTGTTACTTTATGACCAGTTATGTGAGCACATAACTTTTCAGAAGACAATAAATCATCTTTTTTAGGGATTAATACCTTAGCACCTGTCAATAACATTAAAAATAGTTGTTCAACAGACGCATCGAATGCATAGTTTGCCAATAAGATACCAGTCTCATTAACAGTGTCGTCGAATCCATAAGATACTTTTTGTGAGAAAATTAAATTACTCACAGAACAATGCTCAACCATTACCCCTTTTGGTTGACCCGTTGATCCTGACGTATAAATCACATACATCAAATGTGAAGAGCTAAGTCCAAGCGCTGACTGAATGATATTTTCACTACTGTAATGGCGATAAGCATCCTGAGTATCCAGGTTAATGACATGACCGGTAAACGCCGTTAATGCCGGGAGCGCTTGCCCGTGACTCACTATCGTTGTTAACGACGCATCTTTTATCATGTAATCTAAGCGCGCTTGCGGGTAATTTGGGTCCAGCGGCACATACGCCCCGCCGGCTTTTAATATACCCAGTATCCCAACCACCATCTCCAGTGAACGCTCAACACACAAGCCCACTAAAGTGTCCGGCTTAACACCCTGCTCTTCAACCAGGTAATGCGCCAGTTGGTTCGCTTGCTCATTGAGTGCTTTGTAAGTTAGCTGTGTATCTTCAAAGACCACCGCCACCTTGTCCGGAGTCTCTTTGACTTGTTGCTCAAACAATTCATGAATACACTTATTCTTCGGATAGTCCATCGCCGTCTCATTAAGCTCACTGACCAGGTGATGCGTTTCTGCTTCCGACAACATCGGCAAGCACTGTGGCGCAATACTTGCCTCGGTGACTTCACTGAGCCCTGTCAGTAAACGACATAAATGATCATTCAACCTGGTTATCGTTTGCTCACTGAACAGGCTGACATCATAAGTCCAGTTGATGTCTATGCCCTCATCGTGCAAATTCAACGCGATATCTAGGTCAAACTTCGCTTGTATTGTCTCTGAGCGATAAGGCCTAATATCTAAACCAGCCAGTTGTTTTGTCGTATCATGATTAATGCCGTAATCCGTATTCGTTGTCATCATAATTTGGAATAACGGACTGTGATTGCTACTTCTTGGCACCTTTAACCTTTCTACCAATTGCTCAAACGGCACATCCTGGTTTGCTTGCGCCTCTAAATTCACCTGTCTGATGTGTTTAAAGTAATCGGATAGCATGCCATGGGCTGTGTCCGCCCTAAGCACCAGCGTATTGACAAAAAAGCCTATTAATGGCTCTAACTTTTTTTGCAGCCGGTTCGCCACAGGCGTACCAATCACAATATCGTCACTATTGCTATGACGAGACAATAGCAATGACAACGCCGCATGACACAGCATGAACGGCGTTAAATTATGGCCTTTGGCAATATCCATTAAACCTTTGGAGACTTCCTTTGGCAATACACCACGAACAAAAGCCCCGTCATTTTGCTTCAGTGCCGGACGAGCTTTATCTAAAGTTAAACTATGTACTGAAGGAATAGCGTCTAATTGCTTTTCCCAATACTGCAACTGCGTTGCTATTTTTTCAGCCTCTGCTCCACTGCTTTGCCATGCTGCATAATCGGCATACTGAATTTCAAGAACCGGTAACGGATTCTCTTCGCCTTTATAATATGCATCATAAAGAGTTAAAAACTCCCGGGTAAGCAGCTCCATCGACCAGCCGTCAGTGGCAATATGATGCATATTCAACAGAAAGACGCCCAAGGCTTCATCCGTCTTGAAGTAACTCACTCTCAGCATTAAATCTTGCGACAAATTGAACGGCGTTTTGAAATCATCCGCTATTAAACGCATGACTTCTTGTTGCTGCACTGACTTGTCCAAGTGAGTTAAATCTTGCTCTCTTAGCTGAAAGTTGATATCACTCATTGGCCGAATTCGCTGGTACATTTCACCATCAAGTTCAGTGTATATGGTACGAGTGATTTCATGTCTCTCAATAATGGTAGTGAACACTTTATTGAGTAAAGTTAGATCCAACTTTCCAGACACTTCAAATATCCTTGGAGAGTTGTATTCCGAAGATCCCCCTTGCAACTTATCAATCAGTAGTAATCGCCGTTGTGCATAGGAAGTTGGCAACACGCCTTGATTTCTTTGTGCTTTAACAATAGGGGCTGCTGCCGTTTTATTCGCCGTACGGCCAACCTGAATTTTATTCAAGAACTCAATGATGGCTTTTTTATTAGCTACTATTTCCTGCTTAATCTCGGCAGGAAATGCCTTCACTTTCAGTTTGAATCTAAGCTCACTATCATCTACATGAAGCAGCACGCCCTGTGCTGCTGCTCGCTTGATAATATCCGCGATATTAATAGACATACTCTTAATTCCCCTGCACTAGTAAGTAATTCGATTTCCGAAAGATACAAGTATCTTTCTTTCCCCTTCATAAGGGGTTCTTGCATGTGCCTTGAGAATGTTATCAACAAGCAGTAAATCACCATTTTTCCAATCAAACTGGATTTGGCATTGCTTATATACGTCATGGATATGATCAATGTAATCATCAGGAATTTTGCTACCATCACCAAAATAGCAATTACGCGGATATAATAATTCCTCCTCAAACATGGCCTTGACATCTTCTTGAGTTGCAGGACTGAGACAATGAAAATGCCAGTGTAATACCTGGTTGATCCAACTCAACTGCCCGCTGACAGGATGGTTCATAACCGCAGGTCTAATGGAACGGGTAATCAAGGTGTCAGCACCCACCCATTCAAAGTCCATGTGTTTTTCCCTACACAACTGTTCGACTTGCTGTTTATCCTCAGTATTAAAAATAGTCTTCCAACCAACACCTAAAAAGTCATGTGATTCATATTTTCGAACATACATCACCTGTTTGTTGATGAAGCTATCTCTCACTTCACTATTTAAATTGTTCAGAACTTCTCTGCTATCAACTATTGGCGTCTGGCCACCAGTAGTTGCTTTTAATTCGCAAGCAAATATAGCTCTGGCAGGAAACGAATGATTAAAAGTATTTTCGTTATGCCATAACAGGAACTCTGCATTTGCATAATCGACCGGTCTTTGTACGGAAGAATTTTTGGCCACCGGATAATGTTCACCGTTGTATTTCAATGCTTCAGTAAAAAATAAATCCGCTCCCCCTTGAACGGCCTTGTGATCATCAAATCGACTACCTCGAACCAACACTGCACCAGCAGTGTTCAGCATTTCTTCTATTTCGTTTTTGTGCTCAGATAAATAGTTCAAGGCGCTTGTGCTGTCGCAATCAAGTTCAATTAAATACGGGCTATACTCGTTGTCACCCATTCTTTTGTGTGCTGTTTTCATATTATTATTGTTCATAGCTTTCCCTAACAACTTTGCATAGCCGCTTATAAAACACCTTCAGACATGACATCTTCGTCACTTTGAGCTTCAGTGGTTTCTTCTAAAATCATCATACAATCAAGCTTATTTGCAATGCTCGATATCGTCGGTTCCTCAAATAACTGCTCAACATTCATCATCTGATTGAAAGCACTCTTGATCCGCACCATCATGCGCATGGTCAGCAGCGAGTTTCCTCCTAACTCAAAGAAACTGGTTGTAGTACCTATTTGCTCTTCGTCGAGAGCCAAAAGCTCTGCCCAGATAGCAACCATTTTTTTCTCGCTATCGGTTTCAGGTAAGGTGTAGCTAGGCTTACTATGGCTATTTTCTGGATGAGGCAAGGCTCGCTTGTCGATTTTTCCATTTGGCGTCAATGGCCAAGCATCAACGGGCACATAGAGATCTGGGATCATGTAGTCAGGCAGATGTAATGCCAAAACCTCTTTAAGGCGCTCAAAAAGCTCAGCTTGCCCGCTAAGAGACAACGGCCCTGCCCCCTTAATGTAGGCGACTAATTGCTGCATGCCTGCAATCTCAGTCGCCACGACCAAGGCAGAATCAATCGCCTCACTCTGGTTCAGTTGATGCTCGATTTCTCCGAGCTCGATTCTAAAACCTCTGATCTTAACCTGGTCATCGGCACGGCCAACAAATTCAAGCCTGCCATCAGATAAATAACGCACCAAATCCCCTGTACGATATAAACGCGCAGAGCTAACCGGGTTATTGGCATCATAATACGGATTATTTATAAAACGCTCTGCCGTCAATTCGGGGCGGTTTATATACCCCCGCGCTAAGCCCGCACCACCAATGTAAAGCTCTCCAGTAACTCCTGCCGGCAAGAGTTCGTTATCTGAATCTAATACCAATAGTTGAGTATTGAGTATGGGCCGACCAATACTGATATCGGTTGCCCCCGCCAGCTCTGCCAAATCATTAAGAGCAAATACCTCAGCGCTAGAGCCTACTGTTGCTTCGGTTGGACCGTATTCATTAATAAAATAACTGTTTGGCATCATGGTCGCTATTTTGCGAGCCAAATCATAAGAGAAGGCTTCACCGCCAACGACCACAACATGCCTGCCTAACACTTTTTGTTGCAACTCCAAGCCTTGTAAGTGTGCAGGCGTCAATTTAAACATAGCACTGGGCTCTGTTTGCATCACCTCACTCAACTCATTAAAAATATTGTGATTTTCAGAAAGTACCTTGAGGTAACCTCCCCTCATCCAGGCGCCGAAAAGAGGAGTTACCGTGGCATCAAAGTTCAATGACGTACTCATAACGGTGCAACGAATGTCATCATGAGGATAATGCTGAACATTCGTGAGATAGTTGCTGACACTTTGATGCTCAAGCATAACCCCTTTGGGTTGTCCGGTAGAGCCGGATGTATAAATAACGTAAGCAAGATTGTTGGTCGTGAGTCCAAGTTCGTTGCTACTCAAATTAGACGTTTGATAGTCAGAGCAAAGGTGCTCGCTATCAGCCAGTCCTAATCCGTCTACCACCAGCCAATCACTGCCGTAAGAAGTATTGGCGCTTTGTATCGCCGTGCGAATATGAGCTTGTGTAAACACAAGCTGTACACCTGAATCAGCCAATATATGATTCAGCCTCTCTTGCGGGTACTTGGGATCCAGTGGCACATACGCCCCGCCGGCTTTTAGTATACCCAGTATCCCAACCACCATCTCCAGTGAACGCTCAACACACACACCCACTAAAGTGTCCGGCTTGATACCCTGCTGCTCAACCAGGTAATGCGCGAATTGGTTCGCTTGCTCATTGAGCGCTTGGTAAGTCAGCTGCGTATCTTCAAAGACCACCGCCACCTTGTCCGGATTGTCTTTGGCTTGTTGCTCAAACAATTCATGAATGCACTTATCCTGCGGATAGTCCATCGCCGTCTCATTAAGCTCACTGACCAGGTGATGCGTTTCGGCTTCCGACAGCATCGGCAAGCGCTGTGGCGCAATACTTGCCTCGGTGACTTCACTGAGCCCTGTCAGTAAACGACATAAGTGGTCATTCAACCTGGTTATCGCTTGCTCACTGAACAGGTTAACATCATAAGCCCAGTTGAGATCTATCCCCTCATGGTGCAAATTCAAAGAGATATTTAAATCAAATTTCTCTTGCACCGTCTCTGCTTGATAAGGCGTGATAGCTAAACCGGGCAGCTGTGTCGCTGTTGCATCATCGTTACTCACCACGTAATCCGTCTTCATGTTCATGATAATTTGGAATAACGGACTGTGACTGGTGCTTCTTGGCACCTTTAATCTATCGACCAATTGCTCAAACGGCACATCCTGGTTTGCTTGCGCTTCTAAGTGCACTTGCCTGATGTGCTTAAAGTAATCCGATAAGGTGTCATGTGCGGTGTCAGTTCTAAGCACCAGCGTATTGACAAAAAAGCCGATTAATGGCGCCAGCTCTTCTTGCTGCCTGTTCGCCACCGGCGTACCAATCACAATATCGGAACTATTACTGTGCCTGGATAACACCAGGGACAAGGCAGCATGTAATAACATAAATGGCGTCAATTGATGCTGCCTGGCCAATGCCTGCAGTTGTTCGCTTACCTTGGCAGGCAGGTGGCCTTTTATTACCGCACCAGCATACTGCTTCACCTCTGGCCTTGGCTTGCTCAGCGGCAAACTGTGTACCGCCGGGACTTCTTCCAGCTGCTTTTCCCAGTACTCCAGCTGCCTGTCCAGCGCTTCACCTGCTAACTGTGTGTGCTGCCAATGGGCATAGTCCGCATACTGTATTGCTAACGCGGGTAATGGGTTGGCCAAGCCATGACTGAAAGCATCATACAGCGCAAAGAATTCCTTGGTGAGCACCTCCATCGACCAGCCGTCCGAGGCAATATGGTGCATGTTAAAGACCAGCACCCCAGCCTCATCCGCGGTTCGCAGGTAACGCACCCGCAGCATCACATCGCTTGACAGGTCAAATGCTGTGGTGATATCCGCTTCGACTCTCTCTTGGACTGCCTGTGCCTGCATCTCACCGGTGAGGTGGCGCATATCCTCAACGCCAATGGCAAAGTCAAGCGCCGACATCGGCCGGATACGCTGCTTCGCCTCGCCGTCTGTTTCAACATATACCGTTCTTAATACTTCATGGCGTTCTATAATCGTACTAAAGACATTAGTCATCAGCGCAGTATCAAACTGACCTGAAATTTCAAATACCATAGATACATTGTATTCTGCAGAGCTTCCTTGCAAATTATCAATAACCCATAATCGTTTCTGGCCAAAACTAAGCGGGAAGCAATCCATAGCACTCCCATCCTCTTTTATGCGGTTAACCGCAAGAATAGGCGAATACTTCTGAGTCGAGGATATTTCTTGCAAAAATGAAATCATTTCAGGCTTGTTATTGATAAGTTCTTCACGTAACTCGGCAGTCAAAGCACCTTTAGGTGCCTTTATTTTCAGTTGTCCGTCTTTTTCACTTAACTCTATACCTTTGACTTTTAGAGTATTGAACAATTTATAAACGGTCATAATGAAACCTCCTCAAAATCTTCTTCTGCCAGCTCTGCATCCATCTGAGGTTTGTCATACTGCCCTTTAATCGCCTGCACCAATTCGGAGACATCTGCTAAAGTGGTAGCACTAAACAGCGCTTTCATAGGCACATCTATGTTTAATTGGCTCCGAATCTTAGCAATGACTTGAGTAGCCAATAGCGAGTGTCCGCCTAACTCGAAGAAATTGTCATTAACACCAATTTTTTCAGGATCCTGGTCTAACACTTCCGCCCAAATCGCGACCAGTTGTCGTTCCATTTCGTTACGTGGCGCGAGATAAGCCTGGCTTGATTCCAGGTTTACATCCATCCGCTCTAGCCTGCGGCGGTCAACTTTACCGTTAGTGGTCAGGGGAATCGTCTCAAGACTAACAAATGCTGCTGGCAGCATGTAGCCAGGTAAGCTTTGATGAAGCCACTTGTGCAAATCATCTTGAAGTAAAGAGAGACCTTGTTCTTCTCGACTATTCTCAGCTACATAGTAGGCAACCAGATGTTTATTGCCATTGTGCTCCCTCACAATAACTGTGCTGTCTTTGATGTCAGGGTGTTGATTAAGCTGCGCTTCAATCTCTCCCAACTCAATACGGAAACCGCGAATTTTAACCTGAGTATCTATTCTTCCTAAATACTCAAGGTTACCATCGTCTCTCCAGCACACCAGATCCCCGGTTTTATACATACAAGGGTGCTTTTCTGAAGTATCAGATGTAAGCAATTTAGGTACAAATCTCTCTTTGGTCAGTTCTGGACGATTTAAGTAGCCTCTGGTTACACCGCCACCCCAAACATGTAATTCACCCGGCACTCCAACAGGTGCCAGTTCACCTCTGTGATCCAACACAGCTATGCCCAAGTCAGTCAGAGGTCTGCCAATTACACTGCTAGCCTTATCCTTGTGAATAACAGACTGGTTAATCTTCTGATAGGTAACATGCACCGTAGTTTCTGTAATACCATACATATTAACCAGTTGTGGACTAACATCTCCATGGCGTTGCATCCAGGGAGCCAAAGACGCGAAATTTAACGCTTCGCCACCAAATATCACATAGCGTAAGGATAGAGGCGCACTCTTAGCCTGATCTACGTTAATAAACTCCTTGAATGCACTTGGTGTTTGGTTTAACACCGTCACTTGCTCTTCTTGAACAAGTTTATAGAAGTCTTCCGTAGCGCGGGTCACTTCTGACGGGACGATCACTAATCGACCACCGTGGAATAAAGCTCCCCAGATTTCCCACACAGAGAAGTCAAAGGAAAAAGAGTGGAATAATGTCCAAACATCATCGGAGCCAAATTCAAAACCGAAGCGTGAACTGTCAAACAAACGACACACATTGTGATGCGTTACCATCACCCCTTTAGGCTTGCCCGTACTACCTGAGGTATAAATCACATAAGCTAGATGCTCAGGTTTAACCGCTTGCTGAAGTGCTAGTTGCTGACTATTTAAAGTCGCAACACTATCGCTAATTTCTGACCATTGGTCATCCAAAGCAATAAGTTGAGTATCTTTAGCGGCAAAAGTACTTAATTTACCTCTGAGTTTTTCTTGGGTTAGAACTATGGATGTTTGACTGTCTTGTAGTATATACGCAAGCCTGTCATCTGGGGTTGCAGGGTCCATAGGTACATAAGCCCCACCAGCCTGCAGTATTCCCATGATCCCCACGAGCATATCTAATGACCTTTCAACACATAACCCTACCAAGGTATCTGGTTTTACACCTTGTGATCGCAAGTATAGGGCCAGCGCCTGACTTCTCTCATAAAGTTGTTGATAACTCAATGCTTCATTCTGACATACCACCGCTGTATTGTTAGGGTAGCAAGCTACTTGTTGTTGGAAGAGCTCATGGATACACTTATCCTCTGGATAATGAGTTTGCTGTTTACCATAGCTGGTCTGCAATTGTTTTTCTGTTTCGGAAATTAAGCTGACTGTTTGTATCGTCTGTTCAGGGTCAGCTAACAGTTGCAGCGTTAACCTTTCAAACTGCTGCATCAAACTATTGATTGTTTTTTCATCAAAGTAGTCGCTATCCCAAGCAAAGGTCATTGAAAGACTTTCTAGCAAAACACCTTTAATAGATAAAGGATAATTAGGTGCATCATCACCGAAAATGCCTTTAATCATTCCCTCTGCTTCAGAGATTTTCTCGACCGGGTAATTTTCATAGACAAACAAAGTTTGGAAAAAGTCTTCGTTGGTTTTAATCCCAAGCATATTTTGAATATCAACCAAAGGCGTAGATTCAAAGTTTAATTTTCCTAACTCCCTTTCTTGCATATGCTTTAAGTGGTCCAACAAATTAAGCTCTGAATCAAAGGAGATACATGTTGGCGTCGTGTTTATACATAGACCAACAAGTTGATCACTGTGCTGTATATGATGTATGCCCGCACGTCCGGAACTGACGCTTCCGAAAGTGACCGCTTTCTTGCCGCTGTGTAGATGTAATAACGCCCCCCAGATAAATTGCAATAAGGTATTCATTGTCAATCTATGTGATTTATTCAACTTCTCAAGTCTATTTGTATTCTCTTTTGAAAAGCTAAAGCTTGCTGTCTTAAATACGGCCTTTGCATCCTTGTGCTTTGCAACCAAGTGCTGCATCGGCAGAGGTGTCTTCTCTTCATAATGATTTAGGTAACCTTGCCAATACAAGCTTTCCTGTTCACGATCTCGCTCGAGTAATACTTTCACATAATCACCGTAACGAGCTGTGGTAGGAAGCTGATAGCCCTTATTCTTTATAAGTGCTTGGTAAAGTTTAAAAAAATTGGAAAAAACAATGTTCTTTGCCCAGCCATCCATAACAATATGGTGCTGTTCAAAGAGTAAATAGCTGGATTCACAACCCTGGAAAACGCTAAGACGCGTCAAAGGCCATTCGTCAAGTCTAATACCTGACAGTTTACTTTTTTGCTGCCATTGTTCACAAGCAAGCTTAAGTTGCGCATCTGTTTTCTCAGGCCAGTCAAAATTCTCTATCTTTATGTCCACCTGCTTAAGAATAACTTGAAGACCGGTATTCATATTAGCGACGTCATCAGTGAAAACCATCATCCGCAGGGCATCATAATGGTTCGCAATTAACTTCCATGCACGCTGCAGTACATTAATATCTACTCTGTCGTTAATGCCGATGACAGACTGTGTCAGATACATACCTTTATTATCGTCTACCTGTGCATATAAGGTTTCAAACAAGATCCCAGACTGCAGCGGAGTCAAAGGGTAGATATCCTGAATATTATCCAGTTGGGTTTTCCCTTGCTGTTTCAAACTTTGTACTATGTTATCTACTTGAATTGGCGAAGCAGATAACAATGAAAAGTCATCAGGCGTAAATCCTAGCCTTGGGCTACCGTAACATTGCTCTATTAGTGTCTCCAATGCAGAAATAAAACAAGTTTGCCATTGGCTAATTTTTTGTCCCTGCCACTCTTTAGGATACTGAAAAGTAAAAGACAATTGGTCAAAAGCCACAAAACCATTAATTGTCACGGCTGATTTCACATTTCGCTGCTGGGAAATCGTATTACCCACCGAGTTTTTACTTAATGTAAAGAAGTTATTGGACGGTTTATTCTCGTTTGTACTAAAGTCTCCTAAAAAGTTAAAAACAACTTGTGCATCTGAGATTTTTTTAATGGCTTTGTGCTGGTCAATATAACGAAAAATTGAATAACCAACGCCTTTGCTGGGAATCGAATGCAAAGTAGATTTAACATCCTTAATGCACTGCCCTATGTTTTCAGGGTTTGATAGATCAAAATAAACCGGGTAAATGCTGGTAAACCAACCCAATGTTTTTGTGATATCAATATCAGGATTAAGCAGCTCCCTACCGTGCCCCTCTAAGTCAACCGTCAGGTTTTGATTGCCCGTCGCATGGTAATAACTCGTCATCAGTGCGGTTAATAACAGATCATTGATGTTTGTTCCATAGGCCTGATGGCAGTGCTTTAGCAATCTTTCTGTATCAAATTTTGACAACTGTACACTTGTATGCTCAATGTCATGAACTTTATAAGGTTTATCAGCAAGAGTATTCTCTTCAAAAAAGCTTTTAGAAGAAGTCGCTCTTTCACTTTGCTCAAGCCAAAATTTCAGATCCATTTTTCCTTGCTGAGACTCTTTATATCCAGCCAAAGAATCAACCCAGTCCCTATAGGAGCTTCCTTTTTGATCTAAGTCTAAAGATTCATTTGCTAATTGTTGCTCTATCAAACGGTTAAAATCGTCGAATAAAATACGCCAAGATACGCCGTCAATTGCCAAATGATGAATGATAATGGCTAACTGATCACAACCATTATCTTTGGCCTCAAAGCAAACCCATTTCATAATGGGACCTTTTTCCAAATTTAAACTGACCTGCCATTGATTGCAGATAGCTTCGACGTAATCAGCAAGCTGCTCGCCTTCAAGTTCTGAAATATCGTAAGTATGGAATTCCGGAGCCAGAGTCTCATCAATAGAGCCTGAATAATACTGCTTCCAGCCGCTGTCGCCTTTAGAATATCGCAGCCTTAAAGCATCATGTTGCTGAATCAAAGTCTTAGCAATTTCCTGTAAGTCTGTAGTAGAGAGACTTACGTTAAGGTTTAACAAAACGGCTTGATTATAATGATGAACGTCTTTATCGGCGTGCTCAAAGAAGCGAGACTGAATGGGGCTTAACTTGACATCGCCTTGTAAGCTACCTTCTTCCCTGACAATATCTTTGGATTTTGTTGTGTCACAATTCTCCACAAGTTCCTGAATACTTTGATAATCAAACACATCGTTCGCATCAAAATGAATATCATACTTTGACGCAGAGTAAACAACCTGAATGATCTTAATGGAATCGCCACCGAGTTCAAAAAAATTGTCCTTGATGCCAACTTTTTCTTCCTCAACATTAAGCACGTCAGCCCAAATAACAACGAGTTGCTTTTCCGTTGAGTTACGCGGCGCTACGTAGGCATTGCTTGACTCCAAGCTAACATCAATGTATTGCAGAGCACGGCGATCTGCTTTACCACTTGGGGTTAAGGGCATCGACTCAAGGCTGACAAATGTCGTAGGCAGCATATAATCCGGCAAGCTTTGTTGCAGCCAAGAGCGGAGTGTTTCATTAACCAGGTTTATTACATGCCCTTCTTTAGTTTCTTTGGCCACATAGTAGGCGATAAGTTTTTTCTGGCTATCCTGGCCACTGACAGTGACGATACTTTCTTTGATCTCAGGATGTTGATTAAGTTGTGCTTCGATCTCACCTACTTCAATACGGAACCCGCGGATTTTAACTTGCGTGTCCACTCGACCTAAATACTCGATGTTGCCATCATCTAGCCAACGAACTAAATCACCGGTTTTATACATACGGGAATAACTGTCAGCAGCTTCCGTATTGAAGGGATTAACAAGAAAGTTTTCTTCAGTAAGTTCAGGGCGATTGAGATAACCTCTGGCAACCCCTTCACCCGCGATATAAAGCTCTCCCGGAACCCCTGTTGGCACAAGGTTTTTGTATTTGTCGAGGATGTAAACTTGTGTATTAGATAAGGGTTTTCCTAAGTTAATGCTCGAAATCTCATCGCTTATTAATTCATCGGTTGATAATTTTGAAATGGTTGTTTCTGTAGGTCCGTAGTTATTGAAAACCCTACATCCAGGTTTTAAAGAATTAACCACCTCAACCATTTCTTTACTTAAAGGCTCTCCCGCAAAAATAAGAACCTTAGCAGGAGCCACAATCTCCGAGTCAGATATTTTGAACATTTCAAAATGAGACGGTGTAATTTTCATGAAATCAACAAGGTTATTATCGAGGTAATGCTTCAACTTGGGAGGATTATTGACATAGCCTTTAGAAAACATAACGATGGTTTTACTAAACATAACAGGAACAAAGAGCGATATGTTGCCAAGATCCGCTGAAAATGTAGACACAGCGCCAAAAGTTTCACAGTGTTGCAGGTCTAATTTATTAAATACGGCATAACAATAGTCAATTACCATCCGGTGCTCGATCATTACCCCCTTAGGCTGTCCTGTAGAACCCGAAGTGTAAATGACATAAGCCAAATGATGAGGTTTAACAAGTTGTTGTAACTTGACTTGCTTACGCTTTAGCTCGTCCGCAAAGAGACTAATCTCTGACCATTGCTGATCCAGAGCGATAAGTTTTGTATCTTTGCTGGCTAAACCGGAGAGCTTGTTCCGTAATTTTTCCTGAGTCAGAATGATAGCGGCTTCACTGTCTTCGAGCATAAAGGTTAACCGGTCATCTGGAAGATCGGGATCCAGAGGCAGATAAGCTGCGCCAGCTTGTAATATCCCTAAGATCCCCACCATCATATCTGAAGACCTTTCCACACATAATCCTACCAGTGTGTCTGGTTTAACACCCAATGATTGAAGGTACAATGCCAACGCATGACTCTTGTCATAGAGTTGTTGGTAACTCATTGTTTCATCATGGAAAACAACTGCTTTCTTACCAGGGTTACTCTTCACCTGTTCGGAAAACAACTGATGAATACATTTATCATTAGGGTAGCTAGTCTGAGTTTGATTGTACTCTGTTAACAGCAGTTGCTTTTCAGCTTCACTTATAAACTCCAGACTACTGATGTTAACTTCAGGGGCGCACGTAATGGCTTGACATATATTCACAAAGTGCTTCGTCAGCCGCTCAATAGTCTGCGGTTTGAAAAGGGAAGTTTTGTATGAAACAGCGCCATTGATCCCTGTGGGGTGCTCTGTAAAGGAGAGGGTTAAGTCCAACTTGCTGCTATCAACATCGATAGGGTATCTTCTAATATTCTCTGCTAACTCTTCCATTCGCTCATTGTGCAGGCCTATCATAATTTGAAATATGGGGTTAATTGCTGTGCTACGCTGAGGCTGTACAGTATCGACGATTTTCTCAAAAGGCGTATCTTGATGTTTATAGGCTGCCAGGCAAGTTGATTTAACCTGTGCCAAAAGAGCGATAAACGACGCATCTCCCTTTACTTGGTTTCTTATCGCCAACGTATTGATAAACAGGCCTATTAATCCCTCGGTTTCTCCATAATGTCTATTGGCGACAGGGCTGCCAACACAAATATCTTCCTGGCCGGTATAGCGATACAACAAAGCGTTAAAAGCAGCCACCAGAACCATATAAAGTGTGCAACCGTTTTGCTCTGCCATACTTTTCAATTTGGAGGTTAGCCTGGTATCTAAACTGAAGCTATGCTTGTCTCCCTCAACACTTTGCACACTCAGCCTAGGGTAATCGGTCGCCAAATTGAGACTTTCAGGCACACCAGCGAGTTTTTCACTCCAGTAAGCAAGTTGTTTTTCAAGTAATCCCCCATCACCTAACCATTTTCTTTGCCAGGCACTGTAATCAACATATTGAACAGGTAACGGAGGCAAATTTGGACTTTGACCCAGTTGCAGGCTACGCATCATCAGTCCAAGCTCTTTTATCATGATCCCCATTGACCATCCATCACTGATAATATGATGTTTAATCAGCATAAGAACATGCTCTTTTTCACTGAGCTTGAACAACTTACCTCTAATCAAAGGTCCTTTGCTTAAATCAAAAGGCGTCGCAGCTTCGGCCTGACAAAGCTGTTGAACTTCCTGGTGAAGCACTTCATCGTTTTTATGATTACTCAGGTCAACATGTTCCAACTTAAACGCTATGTGCTCTAGGATTACTTGTTGCGCCGTACCTTCATAAGTGGCGAATACCGTACGAAGACTTTCATGACGTGCAATCAGAAGGTTAAAGGCCTGTTCTAATAGTTCAATGTTGAGCTCACCACTGACAGTCACCGCTACAGGAAGGCTATAACCTGTGCTGCCGGGTTCCAGTTGATCAATAAACCATAGTCGTTCTTGGGCAAAGCTTAAAGGGAATGATTCGATGGGACTGCCATCCTCCTTTATTCTAGTGACAGGGAGGATAGCTGGCACATCAGCTTTTTGTGACCTTTGGCACAAAAATTCGATTATCTCTTTTTTATTTGCAATAACTTTTTCACGAACTTCGTCAGTCCAGGCACCTTTTGCAGCTTTAAATTTTAGCTGTCCATTTTCTTGCCACAGTTTAATGCCTTTAGCATTTATCTCATTAATGAACTTGGCTATAACCATAGTACTTCCTTTTCAAACTCACTTGTCTAACAAAATATATTGTGTTTTTAAATATGACTTACCGTCTAACAGGCACTGTGCTGAAACAGCACAGTGCCTGATCAGGACATCGCAACTAAGATTTTTCGCGGGCCAGAAAAGGCGGCACGTCCGTGGGACATCAACATATTATCAATGAGTAAAACATCACCTTGCTGCCAAGGGAAATAAATGGTTTGCTTTTTAAAAGCATTTCTCACGCTAGCTAACATTGCATCCTCAATCGGGCTGTCATCGCCAAAACAGGCATGCGTGGGGCAGTCATGCAGCCGCCCTGCGTACATATGCATTAGTGCTTCGTAAAATTTTGGCGGGTGATTAGAGGGATGAAACTGATCGGCCTGATTAAACCAAACTTTTTCTTTTGTGATCGGATGCTCTTCCACACCAGAGCCAATCTGGCAGGTTCTGAGACTGCCATCTTTTTTCCACTGAAAGTCAATATTGGAATTCTTACAGATTTCAGTTACCTCATCCCGATCTTGAGATTCAAAGGTGTCTTGCCACGACGGACCCAAGCCGCGGCCCCCGTGAAGATTTCGGATATATTTAACTTTGCGGGTCTCAAACATATCTACAAGTTCGGGATCCAACCATTGCAGTACTTTACGACCATCGGCAATCAGTGTATTACCGTCTGCATTCGGTGCGGTGACGCAGCAAAAAAACAGTTGTGCCGGCCATTGTTCGCCGTATGAAAGTTCATTGTGTAATGAAATAAACTGATCCGCCGGATATTCAGTAGAGGTATAAATTCCCTGTGACATTTTTGTTCTTGGAGAGTTTCCACCAACATAATCAAGCAAAGACGCTTCTTTGAAGTGTTCAAGGAATCGATCAAAAAGTAAAACGGTGTTTACGTCAAAGTTTCTGAACAAAATAGCGCCATGCGTCGACAGCTTGTCTTGCAAAAGTTCAACGTTGTCTGACTTCCAGTCTAACAATTCATCCAAGCCGCTATCATTGCTGGAAGCATTGCCACCATCTCGCTTTCTCTCCACTAAAAAAGGGGCATCAGCCTTTTCGCTGTAAATACTTGTTATTATTGACATATTTTAAGTCCTATATTCAGCTGCTCATTTGCAGCTGAAAAATCATTTCTTGTTAGTTGTTTCAATGGCTGTGTTTCGCTATCTGACAGCGCTCTACTACATGCAATCAGTTGCGCAATACCACGCACCACCCATCTGAAAATATTTCCATATTTCTAATTTGAGCTTTAGCCATTATTTCCCTGACTTAAGGTGTCAGCTTCTGCCCGAGATATTCAGGCAGAAGCTGCTTCGGTTAAGTGTTAGTTACACACCATTTTTTATAGTGTCCCTTCCTCAAACTCACTTTCTTCAAGATCTTCTTCCCACGGCTGTTCAAACTGAGCTTGTGCAGCGCTCAGCTCTTCGGCAATGTCATTGATGGTTGGTGAATCGAAAAGTACATATAAAGGCAATTCCATGCCAAGCTGCTTGCCTACTTTAGATACAAGTAGAACCGCGAGTAATGAATGCCCGCCCAATTCAAAAAAGCTGTCATAAACACCTATTTTCTCTGAATCTAATTCTAAGATTTCAGCCCAGATGGCAACAAGCTGTCTTTCCATGTCATTACGTGGCGCCACATAGGTTTCGCCTGATTCTAGGGTTACATCCATTCGCTCAAGAGCAAGACGATCAACTTTACCATTTAAGGTTAATGGAGTAGCTTCCAGACAAACAAATGCTGCCGGCAACATATAGTCAGGCAAGGTTTGTAACAGGTGCTCTTTTAGCACATCACTGGCAACATTATTCTCTACCGGCTCTTCAGCAACATAGAAGGCAATCAGTTGTTTTCCGGCTCCTTCTCCCTGAGCCACGACAGTGCTTTCTTTAATGTCAGGGTGTTGGTTAAGGCAGGATTCAATCTCACCCGGCTCAATACGGAACCCGCGAATTTTAACCTGATTATCCACTCGTCCTAAAAATTCAATATTGCCATCAGTTAACCAACGAACCTGATCGCCGGTCTTGTACATCAACTCCCCTTCAACAAACGGGTTAATAATGAACTTCTCTTCAGTCAGGTCAGGGCGATTAAGGTAACCTCGAACCACCCCATTACCGGCAATGTGCAACTCCCCGGGCACACCAACGGGCTGTACATTTTGGTTTTCATCAAGCACGTACACTTGGGCGTTATTCAGTGGCTTACCAAGGGTTATCTCAGAAATCTCACTGCTCACTAATGCGGACGTCGAAAGTTTAGAAATTGTGGTCTCTGTCGGTCCATAGTTGTTATACACCTCACACTCTGGGTTTAGGGTATTAACGAGCTCCACCATTTGTCTCGTTAGTGGTTCACCCGCAAAGATGAGTACTTTAGATACCCTAATAATTTCCGCCTCTGACACTTTGAACATTTCAAAGTGAGACGGTGTGATCTTCATACAGTCAATCGGGTGAGTTGCAATGTATTTATGTAGTTCAATCGGATTATTTACAAAATCGTTAGAGAACAAATACAAGGTTTTGCTAAACATGATCGGCACGTATAGCGCGATATTTCCTAAATCAGAAGAGAAGGTCGAGACAGAGGCAAAGGTATCGCAACGCTGTAGAGCCATCTTATCTACCACTGAATAGCAATAATCAACCACCATTTTGTGCTCTACCATAACCCCTTTAGGCTTACCGGTAGAGCCGGAAGTGTAGATGACATAAGCCAGATTATCAGGCTTCACCTCTTCTTTTAGCTGAAGTGCGCTGTTTCTCACTGTAGCAAGACAATTTTCAGAAAGTCGGCCATTCTCTTCCAGTACGATCACCTGTGTCTCATTCGATACCAATGTACGTACTTTCTCTGCAAAACAAGCCTGAGTGATAACAATATCGGTCTGGCTGTCTTCCAGCATATAAGTCAACCGGTCTTCTGGATAATCAGGATCCAGTGGTACGTAGGCGCCACCTGCTTGGAATATACCTAATATTCCTATCATCATTGCCAATGAACGCCCCACACAAAGTCCAACCAGACTGTCTGGCTGTACACCCTGCGATTGCAGGTATAAGGCAAGCTCATAACTTTGGTCGTGGAGTTGCTGGTATGTCAATTGTTTTGAAGCATCCGATGTACCTGATGACAGTGCTTCAACAAGGGCAACTTTATCTGGATGAGCGGTTACCTGCTCAGCAAATAGCTGATGAATACACTTATCTTGTGGGTAACTTGCTTGTGTCTGGTTATAGTCTACGAGCAACTGCTGCTTCTCAGCTTCACCAATATACTCCAGCGCATTGATTTGAGCCGTTGGGGTTTTGGTAATAGCGCGACATAACGCCACAAAATGTGAAGCAATACGTTCAATTGTCTCTGGTTTATACAGCGATGTCTTATATTCAATAACGCCACTCAATCCTTCAGCGGATTCAACAAATGTAACCACCTGATCGAATTTACTAAAGCTGTAATCCAACGGGTAAGAACGAATATTCTCACCAAGCGATTCCATCGGTACATTTTGCAGAATAAACGCAATCTGAAATAGTGCACTAACGCTGGTATTACGCTCCGGCTGCACTAGGTCAACCACTTTATCAAATGGGCTATCCTGATGTTCGTAGGCCCCTAAACACGTAGTTTTCACCTGTTCTAATAGTGTGTTAAAAGATGCTTTCCCATCTACCTGGTTTCGCAAGGCAATATGATTCACAAACATACCAATCAAGTTTTGTGTCTCTTCATATTGTCGGTTGGCGATCGGGCTACCAAGACAAATATCATCCTGCCCTGTATAGCGATACAGTAAAGCATTAAATGCGGCAAGCAGGGTCATAAACAATGTGCAACCCTGTTGATCGGCTAGGTCTTTTAAGTCAGCAGAGAGCTGTGCATCTAAGTTGAAGGCATATCTAGTACCTGCAGATGTTTGCACATTTTGTCTAGGGTAATCGGCAGCCAAATTGAGACTCTCAGGCACACCTGCGAGCTTTTCCTGCCAATATCCGAGTTGTTTTTCCAGTAGGCCCCCTTCCTGCAATAACTTTCTCTGCCAAACACTGTAATCCAGATATTGTATCGGCAATGGCGGTAAGTCTGGATTCTGACCTTTTTTCAGACAATCCATGATCTGGCTAAATTCCTTTATCATAATGCCTGTAGACCAGCCATCAGTGATAATGTGATGCATATTCAATATCAGGATATGTTCTTGTTCAGAAAGTCTTAGACACTTGGCTCTGAACAGCGGTCCGGTGGTTAAGTCAAAAGGTTTTTCAGCTTCTTTTTGACACAACTCTTTCGCTTTCTGGTGGCGCATTTCATCGTTGTCGTAATGGCTGAGATCAACGCGCTCCAGCGCAAAACTCAGCTCATCAAGGATAATTTGCTGGGCCACTCCATCTTGGCTTGGGAAGATGGTTCGCAAATTTTCATGGCGCTCTATAATGTGGTTAAAAGCTTGCTCCAGAAGCTCTATATCAAGCTCACCACTAATAGTAAGAGCCTCAGGCACATTATATACGGCGCCATCAGATGAAAACTGATCAACGAACCATAGTCGCTCCTGAGAGAAGCTCAATGGGAATGAAGCAATAGATGTACCATTCTCTAGTACTCTACTGACAGACTCAATTGGCGGAATTTTATTGCTTTCCGCTTCAGTCGTTTCTTCCATAGCCGTCAAACAATCAAGCTTATTTGCAATACTCGATATCGTCGGTTCCTCAAATAACTGCTCAACATTCATCATCTGATTGAAAGCACTCTTGATCCGCACCATCATGCGCATGGTCAGCAGCGAGTTTCCTCCTAACTCAAAGAAACTGGTTGTAGTACCTATTTGCTCTTCGTCGAGAGCCAAAAGCTCAGCCCAGATAGCAACCATTTTTTTCTCGCTATCGGTTTCAGGTAAGGTGTATGTATGCTTACTATTGCGACTTTCAGGATGAGGCAGCGCTCGCTTGTCGATTTTTCCATTTGGCGTCAATGGCCAAGCATCTACTAACACATAGAGATCTGGGATCATGTAGTCAGGCAGATGTAATGCCAAAGCCTCTTTAAGGCGCTCAAAAAGCTCAGCTTGCCCGCTAAGAGACAACGGCCCTGCCCCCTTAATGTAGGCGACCAACTGTTGCATGCCGGCAATCTCACTCGCCACGACCAAGGCAGAATCAATCGCCTCACTCTGGTTCAGTTGATGCTCGATTTCTCCGAGCTCGATTCTAAAACCTCTGATCTTAACCTGGTCATCGGCACGGCCAACAAATTCAAGCCTGCCATCAGATAAATAACGCACCAAATCCCCTGTACGATATAAACGCGCAGAGCTAACCGGGTTATTGGCATCATAATACGGATTATTTATAAAACGCTCTGCCGTCAATTCGGGGCGGTTTATATACCCCCGCGCTAAGCCCGCACCACCAATGTAAAGCTCTCCAGTAACTCCTGCCGGCAAGAGTTCGTTATCTGAATCTAATACCAATAGTTGAGTATTGAGTATGGGCCGACCAATACTGATATCGGTTGCCCCCGCCAGCTCTGCCAAATCATTAAGAGCAAATACCTCAGCGCTAGAGCCTACTGTTGCTTCGGTTGGACCGTATTCATTAATAAAATAACTGTTTGGCATCATGGTCGCTATTTTGCGAGCCAAATCATAAGAGAAGGCTTCACCGCCAACGACCACAACATGCCTGCCTAACACTTTTTGTTGCAACTCCAAGCCTTGTAAGTGTGCAGGTGTCAATTTAAACATAGCACTGGGCTCTGTTTGCATCACCTCACTCAACTCATTAAAAATATTGTGATTTTCAGAAAGTACCTTGAGGTAACCTCCCCTCATCCAGGCGCCGAAAAGAGGAGTTACCGTGGCATCAAAGTTCAATGACGTACTCATAACGGTGCAACGAATGTCATCATGAGGATAATGCTGAACATTCGTGAGATAGTTGCTGACACTTTGATGCTCAAGCATAACCCCTTTGGGTTGTCCGGTAGAGCCGGATGTATAAATAACGTAAGCAAGATTGTTGGTCGTAAGTCCGAGTTCGTTGCTACTCAAATTAGACGTTTTATAGTCAGAGCAAAGGTGCTCGCTATCAGCCAGTCCTAATCCGTCTACCACCAGCCAATCACTGCCGTAAGAAGTATTGGCGCTTTGTATCGCCGTGCGAATATGAGCTTGTGTAAACACAAGCTGTACACCTGAATCAGCCAATATATGATTCAGCCTCTCTTGCGGGTACTTGGGATCCAGTGGCACATACGCCCCGCCGGCTTTTAGTATACCCAGTATCCCAACCACCATCTCCAGTGAACGCTCAACACACACCCCCACTAAAGTGTCCGCCTTGACGCCATGCTCCTCAACCAGGTAATGCGCGAATTGGTTCGCTTGCTCATTGAGCGCTTGGTAAGTCAGCTGCGTATCTTCAAAGACCACCGCCACCTTGTCCGGATTGTCTTTGGCTTGTTGCTCAAACAATTCATGAATGCACTTATCCTGCGGATAGTCCATCGCCGTCTCATTAAGCTCACTGACCAGGTGATGCGTTTCGGCTTCCGACAGCATCGGCAAGCGCTGTGGCGCAATACTTGCCTCGGTGACTTCACTGAGCCCTGTCAGTAAACGACATAAGTGGTCATTCAACCTGGTTATCGCTTGCTCACTGAACAGGTTAACATCATAAGCCCAGTTGAGATCTATCCCCTCATGGTGCAAATTCAAAGAGATATTTAAATCAAATTTCTCTTGCACCGTCTCTGATTGATAAGGCGTGATAGCTAAACCGGCCAGCTGTGTCGCAGTTACATCATCGTTACTAATCCCGTAATCCGTATTCATGTTCATGATAATTTGGAATAACGGACTGTGACTGGTGCTTCTTGGCACCTTTAATCTATCAACCAATTGCTCAAACGGCACATCCTGGTTTGCTTGCGCTTCTAAGTGCACTTGCCTGATGTGTTTAAAGTAATCGGATAGCGTGGCATGAGCGGTGTCAGTTCTAAGTACCAGCGTATTGACAAAAAAGCCGATTAATGGCGCCAGCTCTTCTTGCTGCCTGTTCGCCACCGGCGTACCAATCACAATATCTGCGCTATTACTGTGCCTGGATAACACCAGAGACAAGGCAGCATGCAATAACATAAATGGCGTCAGTTGATGCTGCCTGGCCAATGCCTGCAGTTGTTCGCTTACCTTAGCCGGCAGGTGGCCTTTTATCTCCGCACCAGCATATTGCTTCACCTCTGGCCTTGGCTTGCTCAACGGTAAACTGTGTACCGCCGGGGCTTCTTCCAGCTGCTTTTCCCAGTACTCCAGCTGCCTGTCCAGCACTTCACCTGCTAAATGCGTACGTTGCCAATGGGCATAGTCCGCATACTGTATTGCTAACGCGGGTAATGGGTTGGCCAAGCCATGACTGAAAGCATCATACAGCGCAAAGAATTCCTTGGTGAGCACTTCCATCGACCAGCCGTCCGAGGCAATATGGTGCATGTTAAAGACCAGCACCCCAGCCTCATCCGCGGTTCGCAGGTAACGCACCCGCAGCATCACATCGCTTGACAGGTCAAATGCTGTGGTGATATCCGCTTCGACTCTCTCTTGGACTGCCTGTGCCTGCATCTCACCGGTGAGGTGGCGCATATCCTCAACGCCAATGGCAAAGTCAAGCGCCGACATCGGCCGGATACGCTGCTTCGCCTCGCCGTCTGCTTCAACATACACGGTTCTCAACACTTCATGACGTGCCAGGATCTGGGTAAAGACATCATCAATTAATGACACATCCAAGTTGCCCTGCACATCAAACGCCATCGGCATGTTGTATTGCGCAGACCCGCCTTGTAATTGATCAATAAACCACAAGCGTTGTTGGGCGAATGAAACGGCATAACTGTCTTTGGTACGTGCTATCACCTCTAACGGTGCCCGCAGCATGCCACCACGGTGAGATTCAATGGCCAGCGATAACGCTGACAAGCTCTTGGCCTCAAACACCGCCTGAACCGGCAGTTCAACCTCAAAATACGTACGAATGCTCGATATCAAACGGATGCTCAATAACGAATGCCCGCCCAGCTCAAAGAAATTCGCCGTAGTGCTGATTTTATCCGCCGCTATCGTCAGCAGCTTTGAGAAAATCTCCACCAAGGCTTTTTCCGTATCCGTCTGAGGCGCTACATACTCACCTTGCAAGGCACTGCCATCAGGTGCAGGTAAGGCTTTTCTGTCCACCTTGCCATTGGGGGTCAATGGCCACTCATTCACCACCATCAAGATACTTGGCACCATGTAATCGGGTAACTGAGTAGATAACCCCGCTTTAACTTGTGCCGCCAAAGTCACTTGTGCGTCTTTGTCGAGTTCATGATTAGCCTTGATGTAACCAACAAGCTGCAGATTGCCGGCAAGTTCCTTGGCTATCACTAACGCTGAATCAATCCCAGCTTGTGCTGATAGCTGTGACTCCACCTCGCCCAATTCGATCCTAAAACCACGTATTTTAACTTGGTCATCTATACGCCCGATGAAGGCTACATTGCCATCAGGTAAATAACGCACTAAATCCCCTGTGCGATATAAGCGCTCAGAGCTGTTTGCAGTATTAGCATTATAAAATGGGTTTTCAATAAAGCGTTCAGCCGTTAACTCCGGGCGATTTAGATAACCTCGCGCTAAGTTATGCCCCCCGATGTACAGTTCACCCGGCACACCAACAGGTAAAGGTTTTAGCTGTTTATCCAGTACGTATAGCTGGGTATTATTGATTGCACGGCCAATCGGAATGATGTCTAACTGGCAGCTGTGTTCACACGTCCAGTGAGTGACATCAATTGATGCTTCAGTAGGCCCATAAAGGTTGAATAATTGTGTATTCGAAGCTTTGGCAGCAAGGAAATCATCTACTAGTTTCTTAGGCAGCGCTTCACCACTACAGAAAACGTAGCGAAGCGATGACAGCTCAGAGAAGCTCACGGCTGAGACCATGTTTGCCAACATAGAAGGCACAAAATGCATCACCGACACTTGCTGTGTTTGGATCAAGTCATGCAAATACTCTGGATCTTTATGTCCTTCAGGTTTAGCAACAACTAGCTGAGCACCGTAACCTAAGGTCCAGAAGAACTCCCAAACCGATACGTCAAAGCTGTACGGCGTTTTTTGCAGCACGCGATCATCAGCTTTAAGCTGATACTCTGAGTGCATCCAGTCAAGTCGGTTCATCATTCCACGATGAATAGACTCCACCCCTTTGGGTTTACCGGTGCTACCTGAAGTGTAGATCACATAAGCCAAATGCTCTGGCGTCAGACCTAATGCCACTTTATCTATATTGTCATTGGCGTAGTTTGCAAAAATTTCAAATTGATCTAAACAAACGGTTGATTGCTGATCAGACGGGAACAGAGTTGCAAACTTTTCTTGTGTTAAGACAATATCAACACCGGAATCTTGTACCATATAGTCCAGGCGAGCTGCAGGTAAGCCAGGATCGAGTGGCACATAAGCGCCACCCGCTTTAATGATCCCGAGTAAACCTATCACCATTTCCACAGAGCGCTCCACACTCAAGCCCACTAAGGCATCCGGTTTCACTCCTTGTTCTATAAGATAATGGGCCAGCTGGTTAGCTTTGGCATTAAGCTCAGCATAAGTTAAGGTTGCGATAGCATCGCCATCAAAAGTAACGGCGAGCGCTTCTGGCGTTTGTGCTACCTGTTGCTCAAATAATTCATGGATACATTTATCTTGCTGATACTCTGATGCCGTATTATTCCATGCTAATAATTGGCGCTCTTGTTGAGCACTGAGCACAGACAACTCACCAACCGCTTTACAAGACTGCTCCAACAACCCGGTTAGAATCAATTCAAACTGCGCCAAGAATTGAGCAATTGTCTCTGCTGCAAATTGTTCAGTTTGATAGCCTAGTTCAAAACTTAACTTGCCTTGTAAGTCGGTGCCTTCTGGCAACACCATTAACGTTAGCGCATAGTTAGTTTGTTCTTCATTGCCAATATCCGTGACAGTTAAACCTGAACCTGCAATGATTTTATGTATTTCCTGATCTACCGGGTAGTTCTCAAACACTACCAGGGTATCGAAGAGCTTACGGTCTTGCCCGCCGGTATTACCCATAGGGCTCAAGGTTTGTATTTCAGATAATGGCAAATAGCCATTGTCAACGCGATCAATACTTGCCTGATGCAAACTTCGCAGCCATGAACCAATATCCTGCTCCGGGTCAATATTTACCACAACAGGCAGACTATTGATAAACAGTCCTACTATTTGCTCAACGCCTGGTAACTCTGGAGGACGGCCAGAAACCGTTTCACCAAAGATCACCTGTTGCTCACCGCTATACCTATGAATAGCAAATGCCCAAGCAGCCTGAACCAGTGTATTTAAGGTGACCTGATGCTGTCTTGCCAGAGACTGCAATTGTGCGCTCATTTCTTGAGTCAGACTCAGTTTCTGTTTGCCAGCCTCCCCGGTACCACTCTGTGACACACTGTCGATGTAAATTTGCGTAGGAGATTCAACACTTGCCAGCATATCCTTCCAGAAGGCCCGTGCCTTCTCTTCGTCCTGCTGTTGAAGCCAAGCAATGTAGTGTTCATATTGAGGCGTATTTGACAAAGCTGAGGACGATACAAGTTCAGCAGAGTGCTCGCCGACGCGGTGATGAGTTTCCTTGTAAATGGAAATCACTTCTTTTAATACCAGCGGCAGCGACCAGCCGTCCGACAATGCGTGATGGTTTGACCAAATTAAGCAATGACGCTGCTCGCTTAAGGTGATCAAAGCCACTCGCATCAACGGTGCCATTTTTAAATCAAAACCTTGTGCTCTATCGTTTTGTAAAAATTGCTCTAGCTGTTGCTGCTGTGCTAATTCACCCAATTGAGACCAATCTAACCAGGTATAAGGAAGATCAATATCCGACAACACCAATTGATGAGAGTGATCATCAGAGAAAGTTGTACGGAAGACGTCATGACGCCTAACCACTTCTTGCCACGCGTGTTTCATCGCCGCAGCGTCCAACGGGCCTGCAAGTTCGACTGATAATTGCGTTAAGTACGCCGACTGTTCTAAGCTGCTATGGAAAAGCAAACCTTGCTGCATACCGGTAGTCGCATAGAGCTTTTCCATATTGGGATAGCTTTGATACCACGCATCCAACTGTGCCTGGTTAACACGGCTAAGCGGGAAATCAGAAGGGGTAACGCCACCTGCATCTTTGCTTTGACAGTGCTCAATAACCTCATATAGCGCCGATTCAATACCTTGCGCAAGAGTTGTCATCGTCTCTTGCTGATATTGCAAGCCGTTAAATCTCAAAGTAAACCTCAGCTTACCGCCAGATACCATACCATTTAGCTCGAGCATATGGCCGCGTTGACGTTGCGAACTAACATCATCACCGGCAAATTCAACCGCTTCTTGGAATGGGCTTTCATTGTTTACGACCTGATCAAATTGCCCCAGATAATTAAATAGAATTTCCGATGCTCCGCCTGCTGCCTGTGTAAAGGCTGCTCTTTGGCTTTCATCCGTGAGCATGTGTTGCATCAGAGCGAAACCAATGCCATTTTGCGGCACACTTCTTAATTGCTCTTTGATGGCTTTAATCACATCTGCCATTGAAGATGCTGATGCAGCCATTAACGTCACGGGGAACACACTGGTGAACCACCCCATGGTCTGAGTCAAATCTAACGATTCACTCAAGGCTTCTCGCCCGTGGCTTTCCAGATCAATACGGAAGCTTTCTTGACCTGTCCACCTGTGCATGGCCAAGTAGAGCGCCGATAGCAACAAGTCGTTTATCTGGGTTCGATACGCAGCCGTGCATTGATTCAATAGTGCCTGAGTTTCTGTTTCTTTAAGCTCGAATGAGACGGTTTCGCTCACGGCAATGCGATTATCTTCAACGCCATGATGATCGACAGGTAAGTTGTTTACCTGCTCAAAAGCCTGTGCCAACCAGAAGGCTTTTTCCGACTGTAAGTCATCGCTATTGGCATAACTTAGCAGGTACTCGCCCCACTGTTGGAAAGATGAAGTTTTAGCTGCCGGCGAAATCTCACTCTGCTGCTGCCACTGTTCAAATGCGCTGGCCATATCTTGCAGCAAGATTCGCCATGACACGCCATCAACGGCCATATGGTGAAGGGTTAACAATAATCGGCGCTGGTCGACAGCACCTTCAAATAAAACAGCCCGGAAAATATCGCCATCAGCTAAAGATAAGCCCGCTTTTATCTCGGCACCTAGTTTGCCGAGTTCGAACTGCCAGCTTTCTCCTTCTAAATGGCCTAAATCCAATAGCTTGACAGCACGTTCAGCAAGTTGCTCTGTAAATGGGACATAAGTTGCCTTGTTGTCATTGACAGACAAACGCAAGATGTCATGACGCTGATACATGGCGACAATGATCTGCTGCAAAGCATCGATAGAAAAATCTTCCGGCAATGTCAGTAGCACAGATTGATTGTAATGGTGTTGCTCAACGAGGTCGCTAGCCAGGAACTCACGCTGAATCGGAATTAAGATCTGCTCGCCTGAAATACTTTCTTGTGGTGCCTCAACCTGAGATTCAGAGCCCACCAGCAAAGCCAGTTTTTCAATGATTTGACACTCAAAAATTTGGCGAGTGGTGATCACTAAACCTTGCTTGGCAGCCTGGGTCACGGCCTGGATTGCCAGAATGGAGTCACCGCCGATTGCGAAGAAGTTATCTGTAATACCAACTTTGTTAAGCTTTAACAGTTTTTGCCAAATCTCACATAATTGTTTTTCAACGTCGGTTTTTGGTGCCACATACTTTTGCATTAATTGCACAGGCACTTCTTTGGCCTGTAACGCTTTACGGTCAACCTTGCCATTTGGCGTATGGGGAAGATTGTCCAGCATCACAAATACGGAAGGGATCTTGTGACTTAGTAGCAACTTTTCCAGGTAAACTTTTAGTGCTTCACGGAAATTGGCTTCGTTGAAACCGTTATCGCCTTGGAAATCTTCACTGTTGTCTTTATTGGCGACAACATACGCCACTAACTGTTTTGAATCTTGAGACGGATCAAGCGACTTGGCCAACACAACCACCTCAGATACCAGCTCATTAGCAACAATTGCCGCCTCAATTTCACCTAACTCGATTCTAAAACCACGAATTTTAATTTGATGATCAATACGTCCAACAAACTCCAGATTGCCGGGCTTACCGTCTTTTTCTGGTAGACAGCGCACCAAATCACCTGTTTTGTATAATCGTTGTCCCTTTTGGAAAGGACTTTCAATGAACTTTTCATCAGTCAACTCCGGGGCATTGAGATAACCGCGAGCCAGGTTCTCTCCACCGACATAAAGTTCCCCGGTAACGCCGGGAGGACAAAGCTGAAGTTCGTTACCCAGGACAAAAAGCGTAGAATGAGGAGCCGTTGTGCCAATAGGAACAAGGCTGCCATTGTGAGAAGTACAGTCATAAAAGCTGCTCCACACACAAGCTTCTGTAGGTCCATATTCATTAACCAGGCGACAACTTTGCCACAACTCATGAGACTGATGCTGTTGTACCAGGTTCAGATCGCAGGCTTCACCCGCTACGATAACTGTTTTAAGGGATGAGCTCGGCTGTAAGTCGGCTGACAACATTGTCTGATACAGACTAGGCAAAGTAAGGAAATGACTGATTTGCTCTTCTGCCATCAGGGTTTCAAAAGCTTTCAGATCTAACCCTTGCTTGATATCGACAATGCATAGTTTTCCACCCGAGACCTGGGTCCAGAAAATACCAACAATTGAACTGTCAAATGCATAAGATGAAAACAAGGCAAAGCTCTCTGGAGACTCCTGATACGCCTCAAATCGGGCGAGCGTTGACTGCGCCAAAGCACCATGCTCAACGGTTACCCCTTTTGGTGATCCTGTGGAACCGGATGTATAAATGACATAAGCAAGGTTATTTAATTTGAGCCCCAATTTATCTCTATCCGGATTTCCCTCATCGTAATCACCTAAAAAGCTGTCCCACATTTCATCGTCTAAAGGAAGGATTTGCAGATCTTCAAATGGCAACTCTGAAAGCAGCTCTGCACTGGTGAGTATAATTTCCAGTCCAGAGTCATCCAGGATATGTTCTATGTGCTTATCCGGGTAATCTGGGTCAATAGGCACATAGGCCGCACCAGCTTTTAAGATCCCCCAAATACCGATGATCATTTCCAACGAGCGCTCAACACACAGCCCGACTAAAGTATCGGGTTTTACACCTTCATCCACAAGATAATGTGCGACCTGGTTCGCCTTAGCGTTTAACTCTTGGTAACTGATTTTTTCACTCAATTGAGCCGATTGCCTAAATACCGCGGCAATATTATTTGGATTATTAGCAACCTGTTCTTCAAATAAATCCAGAACAGATTTTCCTTGTCTAACAACCGATGCTGACTTGGCTGAGCCTCCATCCTGCGAAGACCATTTCGACCAAGATAACAGTTGCTCCGTTTCGGTAGAGGATAAAAACGGCAATTCATTAATGCGAGCCTGTGGCGCCTCGATAATGCCTTTAAGTAATATCTCAAAATGTGCAGACATACGCTCAATGGTTGCGCCATCAAATAATGCCGTCGCATATTCCCAATCGAGTTTTAGCCCATCTGCATGGCCGTTTTTCTCTAATTCAAATATATCTAAACTCAGATCATGCAAGGCAACAGAATGAGATTGTTCAATTTTTCCTGCCGAGATTCCAGGCAAGTCAAACCAACCTTGTTCATTGTTTTGCAGCGCTAGTTTCACCTGGAATAAAGGTGAATATGCCAGATTACGTTCATGTTTTAACTCATCCACCAATTTCTCAAAAGGTAATTGGCTATACTCATAAACAGCTAACAAATCTTCTTTACTGCGTTGCAATAAATCAGCAAAACAAGGGTTTTCACTGAGGTTTAGCTGTAATACAACACTATTGGTGAAAAAACCAACCAAGGGGGCTAATTCACTCTGCTCACGGTTTGCAACGGGTGAGCCGATAACAATATTTTCAGCATCAGCCGAATTACCGTCTTTATTAGCATGTCTGGCTAACAGAATAGAAAGCGCGGCATGCAGCACCATAAACATGGTGGTATTTGAAGCTTGTGCCAGTTTATTCAAGCCTTCCTGAACATCGGCGCTTATTGTCTGAATATAGTGTGCACCCTCATAGTTTTGCACCGGTGGCCTTGGGCGGTCCAACGCTAAATTATGTACTTCAGGTAAATCCTGTAAGCGACTTTTCCAGAAGGTCAGGTGATGATCCAATACCTGATCTTGCAACCAAGTTTTTTGCCAATGGGCATAATCACCGTACTGAATTGCGATTTCTGGTAATTGCAGCTTTGGCTCACGATACAAGCGGTTAAATTCATCAAAAATAATACTAACCGACCATCCATCTATGGCAATGTGATGCATGGTTATCAATAACACATGTGAGCTTTCTGTTAACTTTAATAACTTGACACGTATCATCAGGTCGCTGTTAAGCTCAAAAAGCCGAGACGATTCTTCCTTGATATTGTTAGCTATTGCCTGCTCTTGATCAGTCTCTGTCATGTCAGTCAAATCTAACAAGGGTATTGAAAAATCCCAGTCCGAGGACACTACTTGAATTGCTTCACCAGAGTCCGTTGTCTCAATTGTCGTGCGTAACACCAGATGACGTTTTATAATCGCTTCAAAAGCAGAAGTCATCGCGGCCACATCCAACTCACCGGATAATGTAAACGCCTGACACATGTTGTATTGATTCGTGCCTCGTTCGATCTGCTCAATCAGCCAAAGTCGTTGTTGGGCAAAAGACAGTGGTGTTAGCTCATTGTCTGAAGCAGGAAGGATTTCCGTTTTTTTACTGGCAGAACTGTGATCAATAACGCTTGCTAATTTGCGCACCGTTTGTTCAGAAAACAGCGTTCTGATTGCTACTTCCACGTTCCAGTGACTGCGGATCTGCGCAACTAAGCGGGCGGCAAGCAATGAATGTCCGCCTAAGCTGAAGAAATTACTGTTAACACTGATCCACTCACCGCCTTTCGGCTCGATGTTCAACAACTGTTGCCACAGCTGACAAAGTTGCTTTTCGGTTGCCGTTTCAGGAGCAATATATTCCAACTCATCCATAAGCTGCGGCTTAGGTAGCGCATTGTGGTTTATTTTGCCATTTGGCGTCAGTGGCATCTGCTCTAAGCACACAAATGCATTGGGTACCATGTAGGCAGGTAAAAATGCTTCAAGGTGCCCGGTTAACTTTTGCTGCAATCCATTTTCTATGTCTGAAGATTGACTAGTAACATAAGCGACTAAGTTTGCGTCTCCTCCTTCATTCCATACATGTGCAACCGCGTCTTTAATTTCTGAGTGTTGTCGTAGCCCAGACTCAATTTCTCCTAATTCGATACGGTGCCCACGAACTTTTACCTGGAAGTCCGCACGACGCAGGTATTGTAAAGTGCCGTCTGCTAACCAGCATACAAGGTCACCGGTTTTATAAAGGCGTGCATCCGAAAATGGACTTTGAATAAAGCTTTCTGCTGTTAGCTCCGGTCGCTCGAAATAGCCTCTGGCAACACCTTCACCACCAATATACAACTCACCGGCTACGCCAACAGGCACTGGATTTAAATGGTTATCTAATACATAGAACTGAGTATTGGCAATTGGTGCTCCCAGAGAAATAGCACTTTCAATTTTACAAATGGCAGACCAGACTGCTGTTTCAGTCGGACCGTACATGTTCCAAAGTTCAAGTGAACTACGGGATAACAAGGCATTTTTCAGATCTTCACTTAATGCTTCACCACCACACAGCGCTTTCACTGTACCTTGTGGTTGCCAGTCATTACTCACTAACATTTTCCAGGTAGCAGGAGTGGCTTGCATGACTGTGATCTGGTTTTCATCAATGAGCTTCGCCAGATCATCAGGAGAAAGTACGTTTTCAGAAGAAGCAATGACCACACTGGCACCGACACTCAAGGGTAAGTACAGCTCCAGTACATGGATATCAAATGAAAGAGAGGTGACCGCCAGTAAAGTATCGTCTTGCGTCATACCTGGAGCATCCTGCATGGACGTCAGGAAATTGGTCGCATTGCGATGTTCCAACATCACCCCTTTAGGCTTGCCGGTAGAACCCGAGGTGTAGATCAGATAAGCCAGGTTATTAGCAGTGAGCCCTAAACTTTCTTTATCCAGGTTGTTATGTTCCAATTGCGCCAGTTCACAGCAAACACTTTCATCGTCTAAACAGATACTTGGTGCAAAAGACAGGCGCTCGCTCAAGTGCTTGTGAGTCACAAGCCATTGCACTTTAGAATCTTCCAACATGTATGCCAGGCGAGCCTGCGGATAAGAAGGGTCCATCGGAAGATAAGCACCACCGGCTTTCATAACGGCCAGCGTAGCCACTAACATCTCCAGTGAGCGGTCAATGCAGATGCCGACCACAGAGTCTGGTTTTACGCCCTGCTTAACAAGGTAGTGAGCCAATTGATTAGCACGTTGGTTTAACTGCTGGTAAGTTAACGTTTCCTTGTTGAATACCGCCGCAACAGCATCAGGGCAAAGCTGCGCCTGCTGCTCAAATAATTCATGGATACACTTATCCTGCGGATACTCTCTGACGTTATCATGGCAATGATTCAATAACTGTGTTGATTGTGCCTGGCTGAGCAGAGGTAATTGACTTACTTTAGTGCCCGGAGATTTGATGATGCCAGCCAACAGGATTTCAAAACTTTCAACCATCCGCTCAATAGTCGCTTGTTCGAATAAATCCGAAGCATATTGCCATTGCATCTCCACTCCATTATCACTTTCATTAAGTGTTAAGGTGAGATCGTATTGAGCAAAGTTATTAGCCGGTTGCAGCTGCTTGGCTTCCAGTCCGGGTAAATTCAAAGCATCCATTTCCTGATTCTGTAGGATCAGCATCACTTGGAACAACGGACTATGGCTAAGATTACGTTCTGGCTGTAACTCATCCACGAGTTTTTCAAATGGCATTTGCTGATGTTCATAAGCAGCAAAAGTGCGCTCTTTGCTTTGCTGCAGTAATTCAACAAACGTAGGATCTGCAGATAAATCAGAACGGAACACCAGATTGTTAATAAACAGACCAATCAAAGGTGCAACTTCTGCCTGTTCTCTGTTAGCAATGGGTGAACCAAAAACAATATCCGTTTCGCCGGAATAACGGCTCAGGAAACTAGCGAATGCCGCATTTAGCGTCATGAATAGGGTTGCTTCATTTTCTCTGGCAAGTTTGTGCAGCCCTTCTTGGATTGCCTTGCCAAGAGTGCGCTGAACAGATGCTCCTTTGAAGCTCTGCAGCGAAGGCCTGGCATGGTCCAGAGGCAAAGCGTGTATTACCGGTAAATCACTTAAATGTGTTTTCCAATAACTTAAGTGTTTTTGTAAAACATCTTTTTTAAGCCAGTCACGCTGCCAATTCGCGTAATCAGTGTATTGGATATCGAGCGCAGGAAGCACGCTTTGTGAACCATGTACCTTGGCAGCATACAAGGCGTTAAGCTCTTTGGTCAATAGTCCTAAAGACCAGCCATCTGCTGCAATGTGATGCACAGTAAGCAACATAATGTGAGACTGGGCATTTAATTTCACTAGCGTGACTCTTAACATCAAATCACTAGCAAGGTTAAACGCTTTTTCGGCTTCTTCCTGGCTTAATTCTCCAACCCGGCTGTCTTGTTCAACTTTGCTCAGTTCAGTTAAGTCAATCCTGGTAAGGTCAAATTGAAACGTTTCCTGAACCTTTTGATACACCTGACCCGCAGCTTCGTGTAGGGTCGTTCGCAGCGCTTGGTGTCGCGTTATAATCGTGGTAAAGGCTTGCTGCAGGTAACTTTCATTGAGCTCACCATACAACTTCAAAGAAAAAGAGAGGTTGTATTGTGCAAGTGCCGATTCGATTTGATTCACAAACCACATCCGCTCCTGCGCGAAAGAAGGTAATACCTTATCGGTATTGGCAACGGCCTCAATTGCAGGCAACTGGCTAGCCGATGCGGATTCAATGACTTTAGCCAATTGACGAATAGTGTTCGCTGTGAAGAAGTCCCTGATAGAAACTTCTACGTTCCATTTTTTCTGGATTTGAGAAATCAATGTGCTAGCCAACAGTGAGTGGCCCCCCAGATTCAGGAAGTTATCTTCTACCCCGATACTGTCAAGGCCAAAAACGTCCTGCCATAAAGCACAAAGATTCGCCTCTAGCTCAGAAACAAGCTCAGCAGCCTTTTCACTATCTTGCTGGTTTTCTGGTGCAGAACCACCTTTTGAAGCGCTATACAAGTAGTCAATATCGTCAGCCAAATAACGCTTATTCGACAAGGAGCGCTGGATTTTACCGCTGGAGGTTCTGTTTACTCTTCCCGCTTTCAGGAAAAGAATATCAGCTAATACAACTTCAAATTGCTCGAATACGGCCGCTTTTATAGTTTCGCAAGCGAGTGCGTAATCAAACCCTCTTATCTTGTTACGGCTGACTTCCAGTAGTAATACCGCATTGCCATTGACTTCAAAGGCAGCTGCCCCGTTTTGACTCAACCCCGGATATACGGTGTAGGCCAGTTTCTCAAAATCTTGTGGATAATAATTTCGTCCTTTGATGATCATGACATCTTTAATGCGGCCCGAAATATACAATTCACCTTCATGAAGAAAACCTAAATCACCGGTGCGCAGGTAGCTCTGCTCATCACCTTCTATGCATGCACCAAAACTCGCTGCGGTTTTTTCTGGATCATTCCAATAGCCCTGCGCAAGACTCGGTCCTGCAAACCAAATTTCACCCACCTGACCATCAGGCAATTCTGTCAACGTTTTTGGAGACACTATCTTAAGATGGTGCTCAGCCTGTATATGACCATGGGCAATCAGAACTTGCTGTTTATCATCATCCCCAGGCAGTTGTGCCTTGCCTTCTTGCAATGCTTCGCTGCTAAACGGTAAAGCTGTGTATGGCGCAGTATGAACGCCGCCACAAATAAACACTGTCGCTTCCGCCATACCGTAAGCCGGGAATATTGCCGATTCTTTAAATCCGGCTCTGGCAAAACGGTCACAGAATCTCATTAAGGTTTCTGCATCCACAGGCTCTGCTGCATTAAAGGCAATACGCCAAGAAGACAGATCAATCCCTGTTAACTGGTGCGGTTTAATACGTTCAAGGCAGTGATCAAATGCGAAGTTGGGTGCGCCACAAATACTGGCTTTGAATT
This sequence comes from Thalassomonas actiniarum, assembly GCF_000948975.2. Taxonomy (GTDB): domain Bacteria; phylum Pseudomonadota; class Gammaproteobacteria; order Enterobacterales; family Alteromonadaceae; genus Thalassomonas; species Thalassomonas actiniarum. The sequence continues at coordinate 892,028 of NZ_CP059736.1, read as the reverse complement.
CAGTGATAGCCTTAAACCAAGCCAATGGGCTCTTAATAAATCGAACAGGAGACATTAAAACGGAATGAGCGCCGAGGAAAATAGGTAATAACAGGGTGTTAACCAAACCTAAATCATGGAATAAAGGCAGCCAGTTACAAAAGACATCTTGCTCAGCACAATGCGTAGCCTGCTGAAGCGTTTTTAGGTTTGCCACTATATTTTCGTGTGTGATAACCACACCTTTCGGCGTGCCGGTTGAGCCGGAAGTATATTGCAAAAAGGCAACCTGATCAGAGGCAGGAAAAGTGAGTATATTCGTTGTTTTTGAATGTGTTAGCTCATTAAAACCTTTCACTGGCATTGGCGATAACTCGGCTTCCAATTGCTCTTTTAGTCGGCTATTGGTGAGTATCAAACTCGCTTGGCAATCATCAATTACAGTTAATACGCGACCAGTATGCTTTTTACTTTGTGGCGGGTATAAAGGCACCGCAACAACACCTGCATACAAACAGCCTAAAAAGGCCTGAATATATTCAAGACCTGGAGGGTATAACAGAACGACTCGTGCCCCGGCTTCAACCTCAGTCGTTAAATATTGAGCAATGGATTGCGCCCTTTGATGAAGTTCATCAAAGCTTAGCTGTGATTGTTCTCCGTTATCCTCAATGAAAGTGAAAGCTTTGTTATCTGCTTTTGAAAAGGCATGAGCTGCCAAAAAGTCATGAATAGTTTCCATTAGTAATCCTTACCACATACGGCTTTATTTTCTATTTCTTGTTTTTATTGTTGTTACTTGAGGTGGATGCTTTTTTTGCAAAATAACATTTCTGCCGGAACATCGATTTCTTTACAAGCTTCAAGGAATTTAGTCGACTCTTGCACCTGTTTTGAATCTTCTTCGTGCTCAAGACCATTAAAGTATTTAAAACAGGTTTCTAACCCTATGGCGTAAACACAGACTTGCTTGGCATTAAACGCCTTGACCATGGGGAGTGCCTGCTCGCAGTCTGAGCCATCTAAACGCCTTGAGTTCTTAATCGCTTTGGGGACTTTTTTGGTATGCAAGGCGCCGTAAGCCCAAGTATAAGGCGCACCGACACACTCCATACCGATAGCCAACACATCCAGGTCAGTGAATATTTTGCCAAGTTGCTCATACAAGTTACGGTCTGGGTTGGAGGAGTCAGCACCAAAAAAGCACTTCTTACCATAAGCTTCAATGTACCAGGCAGCTTTTGAGCGAATATTTAAGTCTCCGTGTTCGCCAAGGAAAGGTAAACTAACGATGCGGCCATCAGGGATAACAATCTCTTCTAAGTCGTCCACCTCCATCACATCAAAGTTCAACTGCTGTAACATCAGTCGTAACGACGGGTCAGCAAGGCTGCCACCATTATTTTTCGGCACAACGACTTTTTTCGTTTTATAGCGTAACTGCAGCAGTGTCTCTATGTTGGCATGATCCATATGGGTATGCGTCAGGAGAATATAGTCTATGGTTTCTGGCAACTCGCTGTAGCCGATCATAGTGTCGTCATCATTGGTCTCTCTAGAAGCAATGATGGGATCAACCAATATGGAAACATCTTTGGTTTCGATCAGAAAGCCTGCGTGTCCCGTATAGTTTAATCTTACGCCTTCTTCTACAGGGACGTGGTTGATTGCTGGCTTTTCGCTGGTAAACAACTCGCGATAAGACACGCCACCAATTGACTGATAATCTTTAAACAACTCATCTACCTGCTCAGAAGATAAAGGTTTTTCTCTGGCCTGGAAAATGGCATCAACAATGGCTGCATTAAACTCTGCATTGATTTGTAAATGATTTTCATCAGGCAAGCGTGGGGTGCTTAAGACAAATGGACGTTCACCGACTTTAGAAAGCAAGCCAAAGGACAGGCTTTGCAGCGAAGGCTTATAATAGGAGCTTCTATACATCAAAGGCTCAATAATGCGATAAGAAGGACGATGCTCCATATCCAAAAACAGTTCTACACACCCTTTTAAAGGGTCTGGAACTTTGGCATAAAGATATTCAATACTTTCACCGCTGGTGTGCTCATATAGCAGATCATCTAAATGCTTAACAGCATCTGATAACTCAATGAGATCACCGCACCTTTCATCCAGCTCGGCTATCAGCGCCTTGATATCATCAACCTGCTCTTCTGTACAATTTAAGAACTCACCACCGGTTAATACTGACTCTTTTGACGCTATGATGTGCAATTTATAGTTCTTAACGAAAGATTGCATGATCCGACGATGGGTATTCACTGTGTGTCGTGCAAAAGTAACCGGGGGGATAAGATAGGGCCATGCGTACCAGTGGTTTAATAATGGCTCAAAATAAACGTCTGGTTTTAGGTATAGTAACTCTTTCTGCATTCTTATTATTCTCTATTAAAAAAACTATTGGAAGCTATTAAGTGCGCTAACTTTTTTATTGCCAATCAAACTCTTGACCTAATAAGTCAAATAGTTTTTGGTTGTAGGGTTTGTAAAACTCAGCAAGCATTGATTTTGTTTTTTGGTTTGCCGGCGGAAGCTTTATCGGGTTTTCATTGGCTTTATCACCATATTCAGGAATATCAACAATGGGCAGTTCCAGGAATTCCTGAACCCTTTCAAGGGTCGGTTGCCTGTTTAAAAAGTACTCAGCCGAATCTAAAATTAAGACATTTTCCCTGCCAAAACGGTTTATCCATTTCTCCACTGCCTGGTAGTAAATTCCGGTTTGCAACGGAGGAAACCCACAGGCTGTTTTCATCGGCAGGCTAGGAAACAAATCAAGCGCACGCTCAGCATACTGCTCAAAAGTCTCAAAATGAGGATCACTCCTTAAGAACTCGCCTCCTAGAAAAACCTCCCATTTCCAATGTGTATAGGCTCTGGAGACCGGATCTCTTAATGTGATGATGATTTTAGATTGAGGATTTAATTCATAAAGATGATCCATCAACCCCATGTTGTTTAATTCAGGCTTGAGGTAGCCACATCTGACAGGATGTTGGCTTTGTTCCTCTAGACGCTGTTTTTCCTTTATTGTTGGATAATGCAATTTTACTTGCTCAACATTCCTGCTAGCAATTTCCTTAGCCAAGGGGTGCATGACATTTGGATGCATTTGCAGGTGTGTTACCAGATCACTTGAACCATTTTTCATGGGGCCAATAACCACATAATTTGGCGCAATGCGATCTTTTGAGTAAAGGCGTCGTAAAAACAAACGCCAACCGGGAACCCTAGCAAAATAATAACTAAGAAACTGATATTCTATAAACCCCAGTATCAACTGTGATGGCTTATGAAATAGCGACTTGCCGAAATATTTACGCTCTCTATATTCTGTAGAAAGCTCAAATGCCCTGAAAAACTTTTTCAAGCTTCTATCACTTGGTAAACTTTTTTTATCTGCCAGCATTATCTGCCTCCAACCTTTCCTTCTCATCGCTAACGTTTTCAAAACCCTTCATTTGCAGCTCGGGCTTCAATGCCGCTATTGCTAAGTTGTCTTTATTTATTTCTTCTGCAACCTTGCCGTTTTCCATTTTCACTAACTTGTCGGCAAGATAAAAATATCGATCATCATGAGTGATCACTATGACCATCTTGTTAAGCAGTTTTAACTCGGGCAAAATCCGATGATAGAAAATTTCTTTAAAGCCGGGATCCTGATCCGCAGCCCATTCGTCAAAGACATAGATTGAACGATCTTCAAGGTAAGTAACCAGTAAGGCTAAACGTTTTTTTTGTCCATCAGACAAGTCTGTGCTAGAAAATTGACCGTTCTTAATCGTCACCTTTCCTTCTAGCCCCAGATCTTTTATGTATTGCATAGCACGTTGGTCAATATTCTCTGACGACAAACCATGTAACTTAGTAAAAAGGTAAAAGTCAGAGTAAATTGCCGACACACTTTGACGGCAGGCTTCGCGATTATTATCATTGATAGCTTGATCATCAAAGCTAATCTGGCCTTTACCGGGAATATAGTGAAGCGATAGCAATTTTGATAATGTCGTTTTTCCGGAACCATTTCCCCCAACTAAAAAAGTGACTTCGCCACGCTTAAGTGTCAAATCAACAGGACCCAGGTGAAATGCTGAGTCTGCACTGTTTAAAGCAGGGTAAATATACTCTAAGCCTTCAACTCGCAACTGCTGACAATCAACGGGGTCAGCGATATCTCCCGAAGCTTCTATAGGCATCTCATTGAGCAAATGATCTAATTTTTTTGCAGCAACACGGGCCATTATGACGCCGTTCATTAAATTGATGAGCGCTGACATAGGGCCGGTAATGTAAAGCAGTACCATTACCACCCCCATCAAGTTCGCCTGAGACAAGGTATAATAATTGGCCATTATGTAGGTCACTATCCCAATAGCAAAGAAGCTAATCAGCGTCCCGTAATTCAAACCAACACTTAAGAAAAACCGACCGCGCTTTTGAGCCGCTGCGAAGTTTTCTTCATATGCATGAAGGTTTTCGGTCAAATATGCATGCTTTTTTTGTTGATTTAACTTTAACTCTTTGGCGCCGTATATGAGCCCCCTAATTCCTTCCTGTATGCCATCGAAACTATTACGGGCTTTGACTAAATGTTTCTGACCAAAAAACAGTGGGATACGATAAGTCACTACACCAAATACAATAATGCCTATGATGAATAAGAAGACTTCGAGCTTTAAATACATTAGGAAGGCAAGCATGCCGACCAATGTACTTGCAGCAACCAAAATATTTGGCAGCACCGCCGCACCTTCAGTCACTCGTCCAATATCGTTATTCAATGCGGTCAATATACGTGACTGGCCAATCTGCTCTAAACTTTGAATAGGTAGCTGGGAAATTCTTTTATACAGCTTCTTTCTTAATCCTACCGTTGCATCTATCGAGGTTTGTGCAACCATAGTTTCGGATATCACCCTACATAGCAGAATTAACAGCACAATGGAAAAGTAGAAAAACGCCTGAGTAGGGGACGATATTTCAAATGTTCCCAGTAACCAATAAGATGATTCAAATTCAGGCTGCATAAGTCGACTTAACGAAGGCTGCAAGGACAGTAAAACTAAAGGCACAACAATGGCATACGCTATCCCCGCCAAAGAGCCTAGCAAGATAGCTAAAAATACTTTATTAGGCGCAGTCGCAGGTAAAAGCTTGAACAATCCTGTAGGTGAGTTTTCATTATTTTCTTTCATTTTCAATGATCCTTTTGCTCACGCTGCTATTTGATAGGCTCTAGTGTCAGTGTTGATGCTGATTCAGCACCATGCACTGTGTTTAGCTGCATAGGCCATAGCTTTAATTGTTTGAAAGGTTTGATATTGTCATCATAGTGTCCACTTATGACATTACCGCTTTGCCCGGTATTGTTAATAAAGCCGCCCTTTGTCCGGTCACTTAAATCAACAATCTGGCGATAGTTAGCCGAGGAGCCTGTTCGATATTCACCATCTTCTGTATACCGCCAGTTGCCACTATTTACCGTGTATCGATCACCGCTACCCTCAATGCCCCGGTCAAATATGGAACTCAAGAGCTGCGAGTTAGTAAACACCAGATGAGGATAATAAGTTTCATGGACGTCCCCCCACTTTTTATTGCCACCAATTTGACGGTCAATTTCATCAATTGCCCCATTCAACGCAATCAAGGCCAACTCTTCACAGGTTTCCGGTTTCTCAGTGGTGATCTGATCGCACCAATCAAATTGTAAAGAGTCACTTTGATTAACAGCATTATTGATAAATGTAGGCTTTAGGACTGACAAAAATCCTTGCAAGCCATTTGCTCTCTCTTCATGTAATGCGCTGCCTCTCATATCATCACTAAGCAATAAGGTGTTAAAATGTCGCAACCACACCTGATAAACAACAGCTTCTTCACTATCACCAGACAACACACCATCCCAACCTTTAAGTTTGCTAATAACACTTTCCTGCCGGGCGCTTTGAGGCGCTAAACTTAGTAAGAATGGCAATAACTGTTGCACTTGCAGACTGCCCTCATCCCCTTGTAAGTCTATAAAGTCCTGTACTGTTATTTTTTTACCTTTATCAATGTAACTTTCAATGGTCTTGTTAATTCGCTCAACTCGAAAAGGTGCAGCCCAAATATTTGAAATTAAATAAGGGTAATCTGCAGTGTGGTTTTTATTATTTGCATTAGCGATATATCCTTGTTCTGGATTTAATATGTGGGGTAAGGAATCCGTTGGGATATAGCCATCCCATTCATACTTTGAGTTCCAACCAGGTACAGGGATCCTGCCGTTACTGTGATGGCGAATAGGAATGTTACCCGCAGCAAATAAACCTATATCGCCTTTATTGTCGGCGTAAATGAAATTTAGGGCTGGTGCAGCGTAACCTTCAAATGCAGACTTAAAACTGGTCCAGTCATCTGCATAGTTGATATCAAGGAAACTTTGAAAGGTCTTGTCTTGCTCGTCTAATGCGCTCCAGCGTAATGCTAATGGCCGCTCAGAACGACCTATTGCGTCACTGATCAACGGACCATGACGTGTGCTTCTAACTTGCCATTTTACTGGGGGAATGGGGTCGGTTAAAAACTGAGGAAAGTCTGATTTAACATGAATAAGCTCCTCTTCGACTTCCATATCTAGCCACTGGCCATCTACCTTGTACTGATCCTCATTTAAATCATTGGTACGCACCACATACAGATCCTGAGCATCTGCAAGCATATTGGTAGTACCCCAGGCAATCGATTCATTTTGCCCCATGAGAACAATAGGTGCTCCAGGGTAGGTTGCACCAGTCACATGTAGCTCATCTCCCTGGATTTCAGCAAGATACCACACTGCCGGGATCTCTACCCCCAAGTGAGGATCACTGGCTAACAGAGGTAGACCACTTTGTGTATACTCTCCAGAAACCACCCAAGCATTGCTGCCCAAGCCTTCTCCGCCGACATTAAATTGTGGTTGCACCTGCTCATTCTGAGCCAATAAACCTAGTATTATATCTTTATCTATTAACCCTGCCGTCTCGGTATCGGGAAAGCTTTGAGCATTAACATTTGGCATAAGTTCGTTTGCATTGTCTACGCCAAGCTCCTTTATTAATGCACTGAGGGTTAATTCACGACCAGAATTAAGCCCCCCCAAGTTGTAAGCCATCAGCTTTATCAGTGCAATTGAATTAACAGGTTCCCATAACTCCGGTTCGGCATCTAAAATTTGAAACTCTAAGGGGAGTGTGTGCCCTTCTTTAATCCAAGCATTAATCCCTTTCGCATAAGCCTCTAACGTACGACGAGAACGCTCATCCAAGGACAGCAGGGCTTGCTCCGACGCCCGATAGATACCAAGCGTTCTCATAAACTTATCGCTGTTAAGGGAATCCCTGCCTAAGATTTCGCTTAAGCGCCCTGTAGCTAAGCGGATCGAAAAATTCATTTGCCATAATCGATCTTGCGCGTGCACGTAGCCTAGTGCGAAAAATGCATCAAGATCGTTATCAGCAAGTATGTGAGGAATCGCATTTTCATCACGAATGACCTTTACTGCAGAGTCCAGCCCCTGCAAGCGCACAGTTCCCTCTTTCTGGGGCAGGCTTTGCAACAGAAAACTATAACTGTAAGCCAGTAACAATATGAAGGGAGTAACAACCCAAATTAAAAAGCGAGATAAAATAGGGTGGGAGCGCAATAGCATTTATTATTTTCCTTATATGCTCTTGTGTATACTCTCCTTCAATCTTGAAGGAGAGACAAACTCAAATAAATTCCAAGTACCGTTATACGAGTCCGAGAAAAGAAACCAATTCATCCAGTGACTGATAGAATCTTTCGATCTCTTCGGTAGTGTTGTAAATGTAAGCAGAGATTCGCAATACCTCGTCGCCCATCTGCTCATCCACAATAGGCTGAGCACACATATGCCCAGTTCGACACATAATGCCGTAAGAATCACTCAAAGATCTGGCGATATCAGACAGGTCATCACAATTTTTAATTCTAAGGCTGCCTATAGCACAGCGGTTTTCTGTACTTTTTGTACCTAATAACTGAATGTAATCTCTCTCCATGGCCCCTTTAATAATGGCCTCAGTCAATTCTTCGGTATGCTCCAGCGACTTTTTTTCACCGAACCGCTTAAGGTAATTGATGGCCTCACCGAAGCCCAAAGTAGAGGCAATTGCCGGTGTTCCAGCTTCGAAGCGGTGCGGGATTTTTCGCTCTTGGGAACCTTCCGTATCGACCCAGTCCACCATGCCTCCACCAAGCATCAGCGGGCGTAATTCATTGAGCCGGGAGCTTTTGCCATACAAACAGCCCACGCCCGTTGGACCTAACATTTTGTGGGCAGAAAAAGCAACAAAATCAACGTCTATTTTAGAAACATCAATGCGCAGATGCGGGTGAGGCATTGATTGAGCGGCATCCACCACCACAATTGCATCACAGGCCTCTTTTGCCGCAATGGTCATCTCTTCAATGGGGGCAATATTTCCACTCACATTTGAGCAATGCGTGAGCACAACCACTTTGGGCTTTAACTTAAGTAGTTCATGGTAATGATCAAGGTCAATCCCCCCGTCACTATTAAGGTTGACCAATTTTAAGTTTGCAGCTCTTCGCCATGGCAGTAGTTGAGCATGATGAGAATCAAGGAAACCGACAACGATATCATCTTGCTGCAAACCCAGGCCATAGGCCACCAGGTTTAATGATTCAGTAGTTCCTTTAGTGAAAACAATTTCATTTCCGTATGCTCCTAAATATTGAGCTATAGAGTATCTTACCCGCTCGTAGGAGTCAGAGGCTTCTTCTGAAAGATAATATTTACCTCTATGAATATTGACGCCATTTTGCGAATAAAAATTTGACATTGCGTCGATAACGGAGCGAGGCTTTAGAGATGTCGCTGCACTATCTAAGTAAGTGACGCGTTGCCCATCTATAAGGCGTTCCAGAACCGGGAAATCTGCTTGGCAATTTTCTAAACCCATGATATTAAACTCCTTTTATCTGCTCTCATTGCAACACTTGAAACACAAGACATAAATTTACCTCCCCGATCGGCGGGTAAATAGTTGGTAGTGGAGCAATTGATATTTTTTGTTTTTAAAGTTTCTTTTAGCTTTTCGAGCAGCTCATTTTCAAGCTGTTGAGTCCAGGCTTCATTACCCATGTATTGAAAAGTAAACTGATCATCATCTGTTTGATTCATTTGATACATGTCTATCCAGGCTGCAGGCCCGATCAGTTCGTCCAACTCTTTCGGTGTCACTAACGTACCGTCATGTAGCCAGAGCACATTTTTAACTCGACCTTCATGGCGTACCACTGGCGCAGGGTCGCCACATGAACATTTTTCAGCACTTAAGCGATAAAGATCGCCAGTGGCATAGCGAATATGGGGAGACAAGCGATCACCGATAGTCGTAATAAGCATCTCCGCCAACTCACCAGGCTTGGCTGGGCGACCATCTCGAATAAACTCAATGTGGTAGTCTTTAACATTAATGTGCTGCTGCCCGGCGAGACATTCAAAACCTATGTATCCGAGTTCTGACATACCAAGCATATCTGCAAATGCAACCTTGTCACCAAAACATTCCTTAATTTGACGGCGGGCTACTTGTGTACAGAGTGTGTAAGCAGAAATAATACAAAAGCCATCCGTTTTATGAGGAACTCGTCCTGCCTTTTTCATCGCTCTGATTAAAAATGCAAAATGGGTAGGGTCAACAAATAGCAAATGTGGATCGTACTCTTCTATTTCATCCAAAGCTCTATTAACCATATGTTCTGGTGTAGTTAACAGATCATGGTAGACAGGCAACACTAATGTACCATCGGCTAACATTCGACTTTCCATGGTACTGTTTGGATTAGCACACTCTACATCTGAACAGTTTGGAGCAGCGAATCTGCAGGTACGCAATTTCAAACCTGGCCGCCACAGTGATGAAAATGTTGGGTTGACAGAGATACAACTGGCCTGACGCCTTGCAAGATCATAAGACAAAACAACACTAACCAATCTATCCCCTTCCGTTCCCGAGCTTTGAAAACGCATTACATAGGGACTTTTTAGATTGTAGCCGGAAGCAATAACAGCGGCTGGAAAACCTTGGCGGTAATTCCGCTTAACAGTAGGTGGGATTTTGAGTAAATCACTAGGCTCTGAAATGTCGTTGAGGGTTAGACCCGCCTGCTCAAGATGCTTTCTAAAAAAACCAGTTTTACTATGGGCATACGCTATTTCATTTTTTATTTTTTTATATACCGCGTCCATGGGATATCCATTCATATAAATAATACTAAGAATAAATATACTATTATGTTTAATTTTGGATAACAAGATGTTTATTTAAACAAACAAAATAAACAAAACTTGTTAATTTTGTTAACTACAAACTTACAGCAGACAAAAATTAATGCAATATTAGCTCGTATGAACTGGTTAATGCCCCGGCATAAATACCTATGCTGGCATCATAATCACTGACAGCATAACCGTTATTTTCCATGGCTTCATAAGTGCATTCCAGTAAGCTCCGGTGCTGGGGATCGGTGCTTTGTTTCTTTTGGGAGAAAGCTCAAAGAAATTGGCATCAAATCGTTCAACATCATCCAATACCGAAGCCGCTCGGACAAAGTTTTCATCATTAAATATTTCAGGGCTGACGCCGCTGGCCAACAGTTCTTCATCGCTAAAACGAGATACAGACTCGACTCCGTTAACCAGATTAGTCCAGAATTCATCGACATTGGCGGCCCCGGGAAGCGTCCGGAAAGCCCGATGATGGCTATCTGATCCATGTCCACCTCGTTATGCTGATTGTTCATCTTTGCCCTCCTGTGATCTGAGGTTTCTGATCCGTTTCTTGTTTTTTAACGACATAAATGGCCATTTTCACTGCACACTTCCCAGTACCTCCGATTTTATCTTTTAACTCACGGGTATTTTATCCCGGCATATGGGTGAGCAGATTCGCACCGATTTAACCCGCTGCACAAAAGTGTCGGTATTGGAGGCGGCGGTAATCCACACAGGTAAAGCTGATTGCACCGGCTGTGGCCTGATACTGATTTGCGTTTCGGCGCCTTGATCATTCACGCGTGAGATGTTTTTTCCCCGCGATAACCGGTCCACGGCTTCGACACCACTAGTAAACATTTCTTTACAAGCCTGGTGGTTTTCTGTTTTATAACAAAGCCATAGGCCTGCCAACCCAATCCGGTCATTGGAAAAATTATCCATCATGGACCATTTCTCGACAATTCGGATGGGATCATTCAAAGGTAAAACCACACTAACAGCCCTTAACTCAAGCTTGTCGGAGAGCCCTGCCAGCATGGAAATTACGCTCCGGCATCCAAACCGTTTTAAAGTTGTTTTTACTGGTATATTTTTTGCGGAAAGGTCAACGAGTAAGTTTTTTTGTAGAAGGTGGGAGCATCGACGGTAAAATCGAACAAGCTAAAATCAAGCGCTTTTTCAGCACTAATACTTGCTTGGCCACCTCCAGCTTTTTCTTCATCGGTTTTGCCGTAGATCACTATCCGGTCGACACGGCTAAGCGTCCATAATAACCCCAAGATGGAGATATCAAACGACATTTTGGTTATCGCCAGCCAGGAAGCTGGCTGAAGGACTTGGCTGTAAAAACTATCGTCCCTTGCTTTATAGAAGTTTTGATATTGCAGTGACTTATTATGACACCTTTAGGATTAGCTGTGGTGCCTAGACATAAATCATATAAGCAAGCGGCTGATCATACGCGAATATGGCGAAATTGCAGGGGCATATTCAACAACAGCTCTGTCAATAGTATCCAAGTCGATAACCGCCACTTGTTCAAATATATGCTGCGGCCCTTTATAGGATAAAATAACCTCAATACCGGCATCTTCTATCATATAGTCAGGTTGAGATATCGGATAAGACAGATCTAAGGGCACAAAAGCCACCCGCGAGCATTAGATTTTTTAAAATATTTCCCGAGATTATGGCGGCAGCAAACAGATCATATTTACTGCCGCAACTTTTGCGGGATCTCACTTATCATCAGAAATCTGCTATAAGTGAGTATCTATGCCGGATAAAACTATCTTAATACCACGCGTGCATTCACTGATTGCAGCGGACGGTTAGTGTCCCCCGGCATCATCTTTCTGAATTTTTCGATTTGCCCATGTGAGGCCTGCAATGGTTCTTGCATCACAAACCAGCGCACACCTTCAGAGCATGGCGGTGTCGTCAATGAACCGTTAAAACGGAAATAGTCTTTATTTTCAGGCAGTAATTCTGTGCTTTCAAAACGGGTTGCTAACGGTACTGGTGTGTTTTTCTCTGCCGGCATCCTCTGCCACAGCCCTGACAGCGCCTGGTTTTCATTGCCCTGTTCGAACATTACCCCGATCACCGCCAGGTTGCCGGAGGGATCTGCATGGACAAAGTGCATCTCCAGCGGATATGACTTGCCGTTGATGGTATTTTCACTGGGAGAGTGGAAGTGGAATTGCTTTAAGTCAAACTGACCGGCGTCATTTTTAAAGGTATTTTTCCCGGCAATATTGGCTTGTATGGTATGGCCGTTGTTCACCAGAGAAACTTTACTGGCGCCATAGTTGATATCGAGCTCAGGCAGCATGGCATCTATGGTGGATGAAATATCGATCGGCGACTGATTGACACCGTTTTTGCAGGTGGAAAAATCTGAGGTTAAATCTCCCCAATGCTCTGCCCCGTGCTTTCCCTTATATTCCCAATGTGGTGCACTTGCTAACGCCGATGTTGCCGCGCCTGATAACAGCACCAGTAGCGCAATATTTCTTATTTTCATGCTTGCTTCCTATCCAATGAATCTTAAAAAATTTTGTTAAAATATAACCACAGCTTGAGAAATTATATCGCGGATAGGGTATGCCTTAAGACATAATATGTCAACCGTCAGCTGGTTTACTTTTGATATTTATCAATATCTTATCTAGGGCAAGGGTAAAAAAATGGTGATCCTGGTGCCCTGCCCCGGGGTTGAGTCTATTTCAAAATGTCCCTGATGCTCTTCGATAATGCCAAAAGAAATAGACATTCCCAGTCCGGTGCCGCTGCCGACATCTTTGGTGGTAAAAAACGGTTCGAAAATGCGCTGCTGAGTTTTTTCATCCATGCCGCAGCCGTTATCGCTAAAGCAAATCAGCAGTTTTTGCTGTTCTTCTCTGGTGGTGATACTCACCACACCTTTTAGCGGTGTCTGCTGCTTTTGGGTTTCAATGGCCTGGCAGGCATTAACGGTCAGGTTCATAAACACTTGCGCCAGTTTCGATGGATAACAGTTTACTAATGGCTCGGCGTTAAACTGTGTGGTAATTTCAATGTCATCATACTGGGTGCGTACTAAATTTACCGTTGTGGCAATTAATTCGGTGATGGTGGTGGTTTGGTGCTCGGCACTGTCGAGGCGGGTAAAGGTGCGCAGGTTATTCACTATGGTTTTGATGCGTTTTGTCCCCTCGGTGGCTGTTTCTGTCAACTCTATCAACTTGGCAAACTTTTCATCGAAAGCTTGTATCACTTTCGGGTCGGCTTTTTCACCGCCGGCAAGTTCGGTCAGGAAGGTTTTGATTTCCTTAATTTCATCTTTCATCATATAAACCGAGGCATAGGTGAAACTGGTTGGATTATTGATTTCATGGGCGACCCCGGAAGATAAGGTGCCTAAAGAAGCCATTTTTTCTGATTGCACTAATTGCTGTTGGGTATTTTTAAGTTCTTGGTGGGCTTTGGCAATTTTCTGCGCATAGTTGGTAATTTTTCGATTCCATACCACCACAACACCAATGATCACCAGCGCGACCGTCAATAAATACCAGAGAAGTGAATAATCGACTTTAATGATGACATCTTCCCGGCTGCTCCAGCGCTGGTAAATACTATTTTTTAACTGCGGCGGCATATTGGCTAACACATTGTTGATGATCTCTACCAGCTCAGGCCAGTCTGCCCTGACGGCAAAGTGCAGTTGATCTTTGATCTCGGTTTGATTAATGATACGCAGCTGATTGGCGCCTAACTCGTTCATGATATAAGTGCAGTGCGCCAGCGGGCACAATAGCAAATCGACATCTCCCCGGTTCACCGCCAGCACCGCGGCCGACATCGACTCGAACGGTACTAAATTAAGCTCGGGATAACTTATTTCAATTTGCTGCCGATAGCTGGCCCCCTGCACTATGCCTGTGGTTTTGCTATCGAGTTTATTTAAGTCTGCCACATAAATAAACTGGGGGTTACCGCTTACGGCTACTACAGGCATGCTGGTAATGGGCTCGGAGAACAAAAAGTCAGCCATGATTGCTGCTTCCTGGCTGTGGGCAATGGTAATATCGCTGCCCAGGGCGGGGTTTTCCTGGCCGGTGTTTTCATCTTCATCAAACTCATGCCAGTTAACGGCAAGTTGTTGTTTGAAATAATTGACAAAGTCCGGGACTATCCCCTGATAGCCCTGCTTGGTTTTATGGCTTAGCGGTAAGCCCAATTCGGGTAAATATAAGGTTTGCTGATCATGGCTCACCAGCCAGGCCTTTTGTTGCCTTGAAGTGGTGATAATGTTCTTACTGGCGCCGCTTAGCTGACCAAACCATTTTTTTCTCAGGGCAATTAATTGCTCTTCCGGTATCGCCAATAAAGTTTTATTAATAATGTTGCCTAAAACGCGGCTGTTTTCATGTACTGCCATCGACAGCGAGGCATTGCCGAATAGCTCTGCGTCAATTACCGGTAAGGTTTGCAAATTGGTGATGAAACTTTTCTGGATAAAATAGCTGGCCACTAATTCATTGGCAACATGACCGTCGGCACGCCCTTCTGATACCGCCAGCAGCGCCTTATGGGTTGAGCTCACTTCAAGCAGCATGATTTCGGGATAGTTTTCCCTGATATGATAAGTGTTGGCATCTCCTTTAATGACCGCCAGGGTTTTACCGTTAAAACTGCCGAGCCTGGCTTCAATTTGCCGCTGGTTGGTTTTGATGATGAAAACATCCCGTGCTTCTATATAAGGCTGGGTAAAGCGAGCCACTTTTGGCCCCTTTCCGGTATTGACGACATTAAGCAAAATATCCACTTCCTTGTTCATTAATTGTTTCAATTTGGCAGGTCCCTGCCCTTGGCTAAATTCCAGTTTGATATTGAGCAGTTTGCCGATAATGTTCATCAGGTCGATACTAAAGCCCTGGTTGATATTATTGTTTATAAAACTCACCGGAGGTAAGTCTTTACTCATGACTTTCCAGGTATTTTTATGTTTCAGATACAAGCGCTCCTGTGCCGTTAACGGTACTTGTACCATTGCCGGTTTACTCACGCCGATCCAGGCCTTTCTTAAATGGATCAATTCAGTTTCAGAGATCGCATCTATGGCTTTTTGCAGTAATCCCAGCAACAACGGATTATCTTTGTGGGTTGCCATACTCAAAGGCGTGGCTTGAAAAACGGTCTCATTTGGCGTGGCAGGGACAGTCGTCACTTCTAAATTTGCAAGAAAGCTCTTTTCTATCAGATAATTAACAACCGCCCCCATTTCAATCATCACATCGGCATGGCCATCGGCTACTGCTTCCAGGGCTTTTTGCGTATCAGGCAATTCAATAAAAGTCGCGCCAGGCAGATTTTGCTGGATTCTTTCACTGATGGCGAAACCGCTGACAATCGCGATACGTTTTTTAGCCAAAGCGCTCAACCGGCTGATATGATTTAATTCACCTTTACGCGATACCAGTAAATGCCGGCTGTCGATATAAGGGGTGGTGAAAATGGCAAACTCCCGCCTTGCTTCGTTGTCTATGATATTCGCCATGACATCGAGCTCTTTGTTTTTTAACATCTCAATATATTCATGCCAGTGTTTCTTTTGAATAAATTCAGCCTTGATACCAAGTTTACTGGCAATTAATTTGATAAAATCAATACTGTACCCGAGCGCTTTACCGCCAGAGGTAAAGTTAAACGGCGGGTAATTACTTTCATTTTGCACTGTCATTACCGGGTGCTTACGTAAATACGCCAGCTCTTTGTCGGTAAGCTCCAAAACATTGCCGAACTCAATATGCGTGCTGCTGCCGAACCATTTTTGTGAGATTGGCAGTATATCTGCTTCGGGTACTAACCGAACCGCTTTGTTAATGATACTGGTTAGTAAATGGTTGTTTCTATTGGTCGCAATGCGATGAGCGACCGTTTGAAAATGAGGATTGTCGATGATCACCACCGGCACTAAGTGGGGTAAATGGTATTGGGTAATAAAAAAGTTATTCACACCTATATTACCGACATAGCCGTCTACCACATCGTTTGCCACTAAGGTCAGTCCTTCAAGCGTGGTATCGACCGGTAAAAGTTTGATGTCCGGGTAAAAGAGTTGCAGCATTTCTTCCATTAAAAAGTTTTTGATCACTGCAACTTTTTTACCGCTAAATTGTTCCAGCGAGTTTAATTGTTTAACCTGCGCTTGTTTAACAATAATAGATGACAGGGTTTGAACAATCGGTGGAGAAAAGCTGGCAAATTTTTTGCGTTTGGGGGTGGCGGCGATATTGACCATCAGATCCAGCTTATTGTTTTGCAACATTTCCAAATATTCTGTCCAGGAAAAACCGCTGACATAGTCAAATTTGATCTTGATAATATCCTCAAGCAAGGTTAGATAATCTATGCTGTAACCGACGGGCTTGCCCTGACTGACAAAGTTATAAGGCGGGAAGTTTTTCTCGCTTTGCACCTTCAGCCTGGGGTGTGCCTTTAGGAATTGTTTTTCCTCTGTACTCAGTTGACTCCATAATGCCAAATGTGCTGAATGACTTGAGCTGTCACTTTGCAAACGGCTTTGGGAGTCTGGCGGGTCTGTCGCTATAGCTGGCTCACTATTGATCAATAAACCATCGATGTTATGCAATTTATCGACAAGATCATTGGCCAGTAACTGCTCGGAAATCATCGCCAGCTGGCTGTGGTCTATACTGCCAATGTCATATAAATCCCGCATGATCAATTTGCTGGTTTCATCGGCTTCAAATTGCAGCGCCGCTTTGGTTTTATGCTGGCTGTTATAACGCTGTATGATCAGATCAACAATTTCCTCCCGGTGGGATAATGCATAGTGCCAGCCTAAATTAACGGCCTCGGTAAACTTTATCACTAACTCGGGATTTAACCGGGCAAACTGGCTTGATGTGAACAGGTTAAAGTCCAGGGTAATGTTGGCGTACTGGTTTGGATCATAAATGCGGTAAGGTATTTTTAAGCGGTTAAGCTCATAAGGTTCATTGGAAATAAAGGCAATCATGGCCACTGCCTCTTTGTTTTTAAAGGCATCAAAGTGGTTCTCTGCCTGCTTGGCAGTGAGGGAGTCAGGTTTGACCCGGTGAAATTTTAACATTTCCCGGATACCGCCAAAGTGCCAGCTTTTTTTCGCCCCCAGCACAGCTTTACCCGAAAGTTGCTTTAACGAGGTGATTTCCGGTTGGGTGATCAGCATCAGCGGACTACGCCTGAAATAGCTGGCAAGTAATTTGACCTCTTTGCCGTTATGATAACCTTCTAATAACTCAATTCCGGCAATACCAAACTGTGCTTCACCGCTGAGCACCCGTTGCAGGGTATCGTCATGGCTGCTGAGTTCATTAAAGCTTACCTCGATTCCGGCCTGGCGGAAATATCCCTGGTCTACCGCTGCATAAAAGCCCGCGAACTCAAATTGATGTTGCCAGAATAAATCCAGGGTCACTTTAGTCAGTTCTTTGCCCTGCACCGGCACCACTAGAGTATTAAGCAGCAAGATGATGAAGAGGATATTTTGCTTAACTAGGTTACAGAGCTTTTTGACGATAGCCATTTTTATGATATCTAGAGTAAATTTCATCACTTATTTGTCATCTTGATGACAGGTTTAACTTCCTGAAGCAGACAAGTGCCTTAACCGGGTTCCCCGTATTTTTTATTGCCGCCTGGCTTCAGGTTATTGCGCCATAAACTCAAATAAATCCTTCAAATTATTAGTGCGTTAGACTGTAAGCTTGAGCCAGTGTAAGTATAGTAAGAAAGTGGACTTCTACTACCCGGATAAAGGCAGAGGGAAACAACCGGGCAGGTGTTTGGCCTTAAATATAAAAATTAAGCTAAACTTATTAACACGTTTTTTCTGAAAAAAGCCTCAGAGCCAAACACATTTATTGGGGACTATAGTGTTGATATCATTTGGGATAAAAAAGTGCCGTCTTCGAAGTCTTCAAATCATCAGCCGGGTTTAAAAGATAACAATAATGAGCAATAATTCTTTCTTGCAAATCAGTTATATCTTTGCCGTGACTTTAGTTGCGATCCTGTCGGCTTATGAAGTCGGCTATATCGTCAATAATGTGGTCACCATCTGGCCGGCGACCGCGGTAATATATTGGGCAATAAGGCATTTCGGTCTGTCTGGCTTTATCGGAACCGCTCTGGCCGGTTGCATACACAGCTATGCCTGGCTTAATTTTCCGCTTTTTAATCTGCTTATCCCCCTGAGCAGTTCGCTCTGTGCCTGGGGCGCCGTTATTCTGGAGCGTCACTTTAATCCGCGCGGTTACATCTTCGACGGCTCCCATAATATGTTGATATTTTTGACCGTCGGTATCGGCGGCTTTTCCCTCAGTTCGGCCATTATCGGCAACATTCTGATCAGCGTGCAATTTGCTGTGCCCTGGAGTGCATACGGCATCGGGGTTTGGAACTGGTTTCTTGCCGATTATACCGGCGGTATCATGCTGGCTCCCTTGCTCCTAGTGCTGCCTTTATTTTATAAACAGGTGATCACCGAGTGGCGCATTTCCCTGGTTGAAATTACCTTATCTTTTTTATTATTGGCACTTATCACCCTGGTTTTCCTGTCAGGTATTATGAAAAATTACGGGACTTTCAGCCCTATGTTTCTCGGGCTTCCCGGCGCCATCTTTATGTCGACCCGTGGCGCCAGTGCCCGTGTTTGCCTGTGTTTTTTCCTCTTTACCGTTGCCGCCCTGATGATGACGGTGACCTTAGGAGGCAATACCGAAGACAATGTCGGTTTGCGCACCGTGCAACTTTATCTGACAATCGTACTGGTGTGTGGCTTGATTTTGCACAGTGTCCGTGTTGAACGCGGCAAATTAATCAATAAGTTGGCGGATGAAAGGCGTCAGTTGGAAATTCGCGTCAAAGAGCGTACCGCAGAGCTGTCGCGGGAAGTCTCGGAAAAAAAAGAGATTGCCTTAAAAATGGAAGCCCTTGCCCGTATCGATCCCCTGACCAAACTCTACAACCGCCGCTACTTTGCCGAGCTGGCTGCCCGGGATTTGATCCGCGGGCAACGCAATAATGAACCTGTGTCTTTGTGCATGCTCGATATTGATTATTTTAAGACCATCAACGATACCTATGGTCATCCGACCGGCGATTCCGTGCTGGTGGAGCTGGCGCAAATTCTCCTGAGGGAAATCCGTCACGAGATCGATAGCGTGGTGCGTTTAGGGGGCGAGGAATTTGCAATCCTTATGCCGCAGACTCCTTTAAAAGTCGCCAAAGAAGTATGCGAGCGTATCCGCCACAAAGTGGCCAGCCATAATTTCAAGGTAGATGAAGGGGCGAAAATAAAACCCAAGAGGCTGCTGGTCACTATCAGTATCGGCATTATCGAATGCCCCCTGATAGAGGACACCATAGATTCATCTATCAGTGCCGCAGACAAGGCGTTATATCAGGCCAAACATGAGGGACGAAATTGCGTCATTTGTGGTGAGCTTCCCCGGGTAATTTAACCTCTGATGCCATTAAAAAACAGTGCTGAGTTTTACAGCCAAGCCGGCATGAGCAGGCATCGAACCCGGTGTCAGCTTGAGGGGCATAGCCGGAATTCATCTGTATTGATGGGATCAGTTTTAACAAGTCAAAAGCTTTAATAGCATTATCATGAAGAAATATTTTCTTGCCTGTGCCGCGGTATTAACTGCATTCTTAACGGGCTATTTTTTTGCCGGTAAGTTCAATGTCGAACTTGTCGCGGTAAAACCTGCCCGGCCCGCAACTGCCGTAACCGGGCAGGTGATGGTAGCCGGCGATCTTGCTGACGGGCAATGCAGTGCAGATAAAGAGCAGCTGGCCAGACTACAACAGCTGCTCAATGAAAAAGAGCAACAGCTGGACTCGCAGCAGCAAGCACTCTTGGCAATGCAAACCCTTGGTGAGCGCTATCAAGTTATGATGGCGGCACTTGGGGATAAGGGCTATTTTCGCGGGCCGCGTATCCTGGAAAATTTTCAGGCAAATGACATGTTTTTCGAGTTTTTTCAATTAAGCCCCGAACAGGAACAGGCAATAAAGGAAGTGAGCGCAAATGCTTTGCTCAGCATTCAAGACTGGGAAATACTCAATGCTTACTTGCTCACTAAGGACGACAAAAAAATCGTCTACGAAATCCCTGTCGCAGCAGAAGAGGCTCAGGGCGTTAAAAATAAATTGATTGATGATTTGGTTACTGTGCTCGGGGAAGAGAATCGTGAGCTCAGCCATCAGTTTTTGGGGGACTTATTTGAGCAATTTGCCTTTAAAAGAATTGTCACCTTACAGGTGCTTCGGGCACGAGACCCGGCTGTTAGCTCGCAGAGGTTTAAGCTGAGGGTAAAAATGTTCGATACCCATGGCCAAAGGAGGCGCAGTGCTGCCAATACCTACGGGCAAATACCCAAGCGATTCAGCCATCTGTTCAATGAATTTTCATCCGCTCACCAATAGCGGGCTGAAAAACGACTAAGCAGAAAATCATGCTTTTTACGGCTTGTTGCTGCACCAGCGAAAATAAATAAGCCCCAAAAAAATGGGGCTTTAAAGAGTAGCGATCTGGCTTTTTCCTGTTAAGCAGAAAAATCACTTCTCATTAATGTTATTATACTCGGGCACTTAATTAATCGGGCACACAAGCCGCAAAACAAGCATTTAACCAGACTCCGCAAATGCTGCCGCTAAGTTCACCGGTTTCACAGGCAATCAGTCTTTCGAAACAAATATTACAATCTGCCGGTTGAGCCGAGATATTGCCGGCGGAAACTCCGGCAGCCACTCCTAGTGCTAAAATGATTTTTTTAAATTTATTATTCATTTTTCTTCCTTTTTATTTTTATTGGTTAATGATGAGGTAAACGTCGACTGCTCATTAAATGTACATATGGTTTACTGAAAATACAATGTTATGCAACATTTATTTTACCAAGGCAGGTTGCCGCATCGGGATAAAGCACTAAAATAGCGGGCCGAGAAGCTCAATTTCCGCCAGCTGGGTCATGGAAGAATTTCCCTGATTTTTTGTGATGTTAACCCGATATGTTTGATATCTGCTTGTGTTGGTAAACTCAAAGTTTTGTTGTTCAAACCGGCTTTGCCAAAAGATATTTGTCCAACTGCCCGGTTCGTTCCAGCTGGCGCCGTTGTCATTTGAGCCGAGCACAGTAAAGTCTTGCGGATCTTTCTGCGGCGTTGTTGGTGCTGGTCATGGTGATGCTGTTGACGGTTTGTGCTGTTGGTAAATCAAGCTGTATCCAGGCAGGCGAACGCCTGCTTGGAGCCCCGGCATTGTCCAGCCATTTGCTGTTAATGTTATCATCAAAGGCTTTGCTTTCATCTTCACCGGAATAAATGCGGGCTCGTGCCGAAATTTAATGTCAGCCTTATCCGTTAAGGCCGTTGTATAAAACGCGTTGATTCTAAAACATATTGATTCATTAGACGAATGCTTTGTTTGCATTAGTCGTTGTTACCTGGGGGTATTTCTGTCAGCATCATACCCGCCGCCAAAGGGCGCGGCTGATCATGCGCGCCTTGGTTGGCAATGGCATCCGCTTTAAATTGGTTTTTATGATCCCCCGGGTAAAACAGGTTTTTTTGGAATAATCGATATTCACATCCAGGACCACGGGAATATTTTCTTTGGCAAGTGCCAGTGCCTGGCTTAACCCCCAGCGCACCTGACGGTTATTATCAATGCGCAAATACTGGCAGCCGCTGGCCTCTACCATGGCTTTTATCTTGATATTCGGCAATTGGCTGCAGGTTTTTTTATTGTACGGCGTGGTCTGGGCCTGGGAGATTTGCGCCAACTCGCCATCGCTGAACACGGTAAAAATGGCCCCCAGCGCTCTGGCGGCTGCGGTGAAAAGCTCGGTGTAGCTCATTAAAAAGGCGCCGTCGCCGATAATGCCCACCACCTGGTTGTCGGGATTGGCTAATTTAGTCCCTATCACCGCAGGCGTGGCATAACCCATACAGTTAAAATCGGTGGGGCTAAAAAAATGTTTTACCCGGTAACAGGGCATCAGTTCGGCGGTTAAAAATGTATGATTGCCGTCATCGGCGATAATATAGGCATCGTCATCCAGACTTGCCCTGAGCTGCTGAAAAAACAGCGCGGGATTGACTTTGTCGCCGCTGTCATGGGCTAACCATTGCCTGATATAAGCAGCCTTGTCCTGGGCTATTTTCCCGGCAATATCGATGATTTTCGGGCAAATGGTCTGCTTGGCCAGCGCTTTTTCCAGCGCTGGCAGCAACAAACCGGCATCGCCTGCCAGGGTAACCTTGGCGGGGTAATTGGCACTAAATACCTCAGGGTTGATATCGAGATGAATAAGGTTGTCCGGTACCGTCACGCCAAAGCTGCCGGTGGCAATTTCAGCAAAGCGTGTGCCTACGGCTAATAAACAGTCGCAGTTTTTAAAGGCATTCACCGCTGCCGGTACGGCTGCCGGGCCAAAGCCCATGCCGGTATGGAGCGGGTGCCTGGCGTTAAAGGCACTGAGTCCCTGTAAGCTGGTGGCTACCGGCGCATTAAGCATTTCAGCGATTTTTTCGCTGTATTGACTGGCATCCACCGCGCCCCAGCCGAGAAAAATGCCCGGGTTTTTCGCTTCGGCCAACAGCTTTGCTGCCCGGGTGATGGCTTCACTTTGATCTGCTGGCACATCCGGCGCCGGTACAATATATTCGGGCAATTCACCCACTTCGCCTTTATCGAGCTGCAGGTTAACCGGGATCTCAATAAACACGGGCCCCGGTTCACCTTGATTGGCAATTTGGTGAGCTTGAAAAATTGTGCTGACCACCTGATCATGGCGGCTGATCTTATAGGTTTTCTTGGTGATCGGCTTCATCAGGGCATGCTGATCCATATCATGCAGTTGGTAGGCAAACCGGGAGTCTGATCTGACACCGCCGCTGATCACCAGCATGGGGATACCGTCCAGCGAGGCTTCACCTATGCCGCTGGCGGCATGTGTTGCCCCTGCCGCCGGCACTATCACCAGGGTGCCTGTGCTGTCACTGCTGCGGGAGACGGCATCTGCCATAAAGGCGCCATAGCCTTCATGGGTCACCAGCACAGGTTCGATCAGCTCAGATTTGTCCAGCTCATCGTAAATTTCGGTATTATGTACGCCGGGAATGCCAAAGGTATGGCTGATGTTCAATTGCTCCAGGGCATACCTTACCAGGTAGGCTGCTGTCCTTTTCATACTGGGGTCTCATGGTTGGCTATAGGGGCAGTATATTTAATGACCAATATTAATTGTTTGATCTTGCACCATATTCTGTTATTAAAATAGACAGGACAATAACAGAAAGCGCCAAGTGTTTGCTTTTGGCCTTGTTGCCCTGGCTGTTTTTCGCGAAGGGCAATGACCACTGGCATCCGTTCACATATGGGAAAATAGGATTAAAAAACAATGACAACGAAAAGGATATTAATACCTTTACCCGGATATGGCTGTGATCCGTCAGAAGTGGCGATCCCATGGCGGCTATTGACGGAGCAGCAACATAAAGTCACTTTTATCACCCCAAACGGACAAGCCGCCCGCGCTGATGACATCATGTTGACGGGGAAAAAATTAGGCCTGCTAAAACCTTTGTTAATGGCGCGAGCCGATGCGGTTCAGGCCTATCAAGCGATGCAAGCGGAAGAAAGTTTTCAGCAGCCGTTAACCTATGCCGGGGTATGTGCCGATGACTTTGATGCATTGTTATTGCCCGGCGGCCATGACAAAGGGGTGAAGGAATATTTAGAATCCGATGTGCTGCAGCAGCTGGTGGTTGATTTTTTTCGAGCCCGTAAACCCGTTGCCGCCATTTGCCACGGGGTGCTGTTAGCGGCAAGAAGCATAGATCCGGCCACCGGGAAATCCGTTATTTATGATTATAACTGTACCGGGTTGTTAAAAACGCAGGAGCTGACGGCATATAGTTTAACCAGGCTTTGGCTCGGCGATTATTACCTCACCTACCCCGGCACCACCACCGAGGACGAACTGTTAACGGTTTTGGCACGTCCCGGGCAATTCCTTGAAGGGCCTTTTCCTTTGTTAAGGGATGATGCAGAGCATTTAAACAGAGGTTTTTTTGTTAAAGACCGCAATTACCTGTCGGCCCGCTGGCCCGGTGATTTGTATGGCTTTAGCCTGGCCTTTATCGAGATGCTGACCGAGTGAGTAAACAACTTCCCCGGTTATTGTCGGCGGCATTGATGATTTGTGCCGGTTTTGCTTTTTCATTTGAATGTCTCCATACTGGGCAGCGCAGTGTTTAATAATGCATCACTTTGATAATGCAAAGGAAATGAAGATGACTTCCAAGCCGGACATTAATAATCAGGTTAGCAAGCGGGAAATTTTTGGCTGGGCCATGTATGACTTTGCCAATTCCAGCTATACCACAGTGGTCATCACCTATATTTACAGTGCTTTTTTTGTCAGCCAGATAGTACCGGCGGACTCCGGCTTGCGTGACAGTTACTGGGCAATTGCCATAGTGATCTCGACCCTGCTCTCGGTTATTCTCGCCCCAGTGCTCGGCGCTATGGCGGACTTAAGCGGACAGAAAAAGAAATATTTAACGGTGTTAACCTTTACCAGCGTGGTCTTTACCGCCGCTTTGTTTTTTGTCGACCCCGGCCAGGTGTGGTTAGGCATAGGTCTGCTGATCTTTAGCAATACCGCCTGGATGTTATCGGAAAACTTCATCGCCAGCTTTTTGCCGGAAATTACCACGCCGGAAAATATCGGCAAAATTTCCGGGATCGGCTGGGGCATCGGGTATATCGGCGGTCTGCTTTCTTTGGTGTTGATGATAGGCCTGATCACCGCCAGCGCAGAAGAAACGCCGCAGTTATATATCAGTCAAAACCAGGTCGCCATGGTCGTGGTGGCAATCTTTTACCTGCTGGCCGCCCTGCCCACCTATTTGCTGTTAAAAGAGCGGGCTGTGGTCAAGGAGCAATACCGGGATGCCGGTATTGCTTTGGTGTTTAAAACCAGTGCCCAAAGGGTTGGCGATATGATGGTCCTGATCCGGGAATATCCTGTGCTGTTTCGTTTCTTCATTCCTTTTACCGTTTATTCGGCGGGCATCGCGGTGATTGTTAAGTTTTTCGGAATTTATGCCAGTGAAGAGCTCAACATCAGCGGCACTTTTTTGATCATCACCGGGGCGATACTGCAGCTTGCTTCTATGATAGGGGCGATCACCTTTGGCGTGATCCAGGATAAAAAAGGTGCGTCCTTTACCCTGAAAGCCTCACTGATATGGTGGTTGCTGGGGATTTCCGGGGTGTACTTTCTCGAATATGTCGCCGCTTTTTTTGCCATGGACATTAAACATATGTTTATTGTTATTGCCTTTATAGCCGGCTCTGCATTAGGAGCCACCCAAAGTGCCAGCCGGGCTGTTGTCGGGCTGATCACCAAAAAAGAAGATGCCTCGTTAAGTTACGGCCTGTGGGGAGTATTCGGTAAATTTGCCATCGTACTTGGCATGATCTTCGGCCCTATTTCCGATGCCGTGGGACGGCATAATGCCCTCTTGGTGGTGATGGTGTACTTTATCGTCGGCTATCTGTTATTGCGTTTGGTTCCCTTTAATACCTTAGCCAATCAGCCAGAATAATTGTTAAGAAAAAATGTGCTCCACCTGCTGCCAGCCTGCAATCAGTCATATGGCTGACACGTGAAATTGCCGGGCGAAAACCACAGGCAAACCGGTTTTCGCCATCGATTGACAAAAGATCTACTAAAAACTTCATACTTGGCAATAAAGTTAACAAAATGTTGCTTGATCATTTTTTATTCTATGCTAGCATGCTCTGGCAATAAGTTGTTATGACCATGGATGGGAACAACACTTTTATACTTTCCTTTGTTATCTATATGATAATCCATATCTTTTTAACTATTGCAGGGAGTGCAGGTGAAAGGTGCAAGTCGCTGTTGGCCAAGAATGATCATCAAGCCTTGCCTGGAAATGGTGACGTTAAATGGTTGTTAACCATAAAACTGTCACAATCACCCGTTAACTTAGTTTATCAGGCAAAGCATATGCGCATGCGTGCCTCATGCCATCGATAACATACGCCGGCATTTATGCCGTATCTTGAGTATTAAACACGGAGAGTTTACATGTTGAAAAAAAATCCGTTCCGGCAATGGCTGTCACAAGCCACTGCCACCCTGGCCATTACCTTGAGCCTAACCCTTAGCAGCCCCCTCTGGGCAACGGCTGCTGATAATAGCCAGGCGCCATCTGCTGCCAAGCAAAGTCCGGTAAGTGATAGCCAATTAACGTCGAGCAAAGCAGCGGCAATTTCAGAGCCGCTGGCGGCATTAACACAAAATAATGCCACCTACAGCTACGACGAGCTTGGTCGTCTGTCCCGGATCAGCGTCAATGGTAAGCTGGTGACCGAATATCAGTATGACGCTGCGGGTAACCGTACCCAGAAACAACACCACCAATAATGGTTAATTCGTCCGGCATGGCTTAACAGTCAGTGCATGATGACGTCACAGTAACTCATATTTAAACGTACGACGCTTCCGCTTTAACGGATTAAACCGTCGTTGCTTTCGTTGCGGTCCAATATCGACACTGTCACTCGGGCAAGCCGGGTGGAGTCAAGGTGCCAGCGCTGAACATTGCAAACATGCCGAGTTTTTACTTCGCAACTCATGGAATTGATCTCATGCGAATACTCA
Organism: Thalassomonas actiniarum; assembly: GCF_000948975.2. Lineage (GTDB taxonomy): Bacteria > Pseudomonadota > Gammaproteobacteria > Enterobacterales > Alteromonadaceae > Thalassomonas > Thalassomonas actiniarum. The sequence goes on along the minus strand of NZ_CP059736.1, from coordinate 864,971 downwards.
GTACAATGAAAAAAAGGTATTTTATCAGCAAAAATACCGCCACAAGCAAGCAAACCCGGTTTCACAGCCACCTGTTTATCTTAGGCCTGATGCTGCTGGCTGCTATCAACACAGCAACGGCTTTTGCCAAAAGACCGGAAAACCCCGGCTTACCTCAAATCACGCCGGCTGTTGATACCCTGCCGAAATGGCAAAGTGTCGAGATCCCGGACACCCTGAACCAGGATGTGTCCAAGCTTGAACCTTTTTACTCAGGTTTTGGCGATGAACTTATGTCACAACAGTTGCTTTCTGGCCAAAGCATACAAGTGGCCGGCGACAGCCCTCAGCAGATCAAGGATCTGGCACAAAGCCTAAAACACGATCCCAGGCTGATTTTCCAGTATGTCTACGATCAAATTGCCCACGAACCCACTTACGGGGCGTTAAAAGGCAGTTTAGGCACTGTGATTGACAAAAGCGGTAACAGCTTCGATCAGTCGGCATTGTTGGCAGAATTGCTTAACCTCTCGGGTTATAGCGCCAAAGTGCTGAAAGTGCAGGTGGACAAACCCGATGCGGAAATTTTTAACTGGTTACAGGTGGATGCCGGCCGCGCCAATGCCTTCAACGACATGGTGCAGCTGTTATCTATGGCCAACGGTTTAAACCAGCTGGCCCGGGTCGGCAGCAAGATTCGTTTTACCCATGCGCTGGTGGAAGTGACCATTGACGGTCAGCTATACCGGTTAGATCCCAGCTTTAAAGCCAGCGAACAGCTGCCCGCTACCCTGGATATCGCCTCGGCCATAGCGTTTAACAAGTCCTCTTTCTTAAATACCGTGGCCCCTTCAGGCAATGTCCAGCCGGCGGCCTTAGCCCAGCAACTGACTGCCATGACACAGAATCTGCAGACAACGCTGCAGACGAATTACGCCGATAAATCCAGCGATGAAACCCTGGGTGGCTGGCAAATCATTCCGTTTGAAGATACCACCCTGCCCAATACGGCCATTGCCAGTAGCCAGGCATCCTGGAGCGAGATCCCCGACAGCCATGCCGTCACCTTGCAAGTGCAATATGCCGGCATTAACGTCACCCTGCAAAGCCGGGATATTTACGGCAAACGCCTGCATATCCTCTATGACAGCAGCGTCAGGCCTTTACTGTACCTGGACGATACTTTACTGGCCACCGGCAGTGCCCAAAGCAAAGGGGCCAGCGGCAATATCAACTTCACCGTTAACCAGGCCTATAACTCGGGCTTTGGCGATCAGAGCTGGCAGCAGCAAGTCGCCGCAGGCGGTGCCTATAACATTATCAATATCTGGGGGAATGTCGGCGGCGATATGATCCGCCATTACCAGCAGCAATTAACCGAATTCCAGTTCCAGGGAGCAGGTGCAGAAGAGATCAGCATCTCGACCCTGGCGGTCATGGGCATGAGCTGGCTTTACGATACCAACATCAGCAAACGCCTCAATAACCGCATTCTAACCCATATCACCACGGCGCTGCATAATGTCGGTATTACCGGTACCCGGGATATTACCGGCGCCACCGGCGGTCCCTACATAGATGTCGGCGGCGGCTACGTTGCCCAAAGCGGCAATGCCGCCAACTTTGTCTCCTCCGGCATGCTCAGCAGTGCTTTTGAGCACGGGGTTTTACAGCATACCCAAGATCTCGACGGCGTTTCCACCGCACGTTTGATGACCATGGCGGCAGAAAGCGGCCAGCCTTTTTACCAGGCCAACAGCAGCAACTGGTCGTCGGTTCAAGGCCAGTTAGTCGCCTACAGCAGCGGCCAGCTTAACCTGATGCAGCAATATATCAATGCCGGCTATACCCTGGTAGCGCCGCAGCGCGGTGACCTCACCCTGGATAACTGGCGCGGTTCCGGTTATTTCACCTTTATCCAGAACGGCAACAGCATGAGCGCCGGTTATCTGATCAGCGGCGGCCTCAACGGCGGCTTCTCCAGTACCCCGGCGCCGGTTGATGACTCCTTTGCCGGCAGTGTTTTTCAGGCCCTGGACAATACCTGGGAGGCGGTAAAAAGCTACGACCCTATTAATATGAACACCGGTGACTTCCTGTTTTACGGCGATGATCTGAGCACAGGCTCAGGCATAGGCGAATTAAGTTTCAGCCGCAGCTATAACTCATCTCACCACAGGCAAGATAAAGGCCTGGGTCTGGGCTGGCGCCACAATCACGATATTTCCGTGCGTGCAGACACAGATATCAACCGTGCCTTCGGCCAGCGTTCATCCATAGACGCCGCTCCGGCAATTGTGGCGCAATACGTTGCCCGGCAATTTCTTGATGATATGGCCACCAATATGGACACCAGTATCGTCGGCGCTGCTGTGACCTATAACTGGCTGATGGACGAGTTGGATCACAATGTGGTGTATTTCAACCGCCCGGATGCCGGGCAGCAATTTATCAAAATGGCAGACGGCAGTTATCAGCCGCCGCAGGGACAGGCCGATACTTTAATCAAGCACGGCAATGGTTTATTCCAGGTGACCGACAAACATGGCTTGAACTATCACTTTAACGGCAACGGACAAATCAGCCAGATCATCGACCGTAACCAAAATCAGGTCAATTACCACTACAGCGGCGATGCCTTAACCCAAATCAGCAATTCTTTCGGCCGTTATCTTAACCTGGGCTACAGCGGCAACCACCTGGCCAGTGTCAGCAATGATGCCGGCCACCAGGCCAGTTTCGGCTATCAGGGACAACAACTGAGCAGTGCCGTAAATCCGCTCGGGAAAACCACCTCCTATCACTACGACGCCCTGGACCGCCTCAATAAGGTGTTCACGCCCCAGTACCCGAATGATGCCGCGGTTTATAATATTTACAACAGCTTAGGCAAAGTTACCGAGCAGACCTCCAACATCGGCGGCCTGCACTATTATTACCTGGTACCGGGATACCGGGCGGAAGAAGTGGGACCGCTTGGCTACGGCTATAGCCTGTACTTTAACAGCGGCGGCCACCCCAGCAGGCGCATTGATGGCCTGGGCCATATTACCCGTTTTGAATACGACGGCCTTAACCGCCGCACCCAGGTGTTATACCCCGAAGGTAACAAGGATGTGATCGCCTATGATGGCAGATCCAACCCCGTTACCCTGATCCGCCAGGCCAAGCCCGGCAGCGGCCTGGCAGATCTGGTGGCGACCACAGGATTCAGTCAGGACTTTAATTTACCCCTTTGGAAGCAAGATCCCGCAGGCAACCGGGTTGATTTCGGCTATGACGCCAATGGCAACTTACTCAGCACAAGTTTGCCCGCGGTTGAATTAAACGGCCAGAATGTCCGTCTGACAGACACCAGCCAATACCTGGCAAACGGCCTGGTAAGCCGTAAAACCAATGCGCAGGGCACACATACCGATTTTACCTATGATGCCAAGGGACAATTGTTGACCCAAACCCTGGACAGCAGCGGCAAAGCTTTGATCTCCCGCTTTACTTACAACAATGTTGGCGACGTTATCAGCCGTACCAATGCTGCCGGCCAGCTCAGCCAGTACAGTTATGACAATGCCCGAAGGCTGATCAGCGAAACCGGTCCTTTGGGCATACGCACGGATTATGTCTATGACGACAATGATCGCCTGGTACAAAGCCGGAAAAAAAGCGATGATACCCAGCTGCATCCCGGTGGCTGGGCAATATCAAACTTTACCTATACCCGAGACGATAAGCTGCTCACCAGCACTGAGCCGTCCGGAGATATTGCCACCAATAGCTATGATATTCAGGGCAACCTGCTTCAAAGCGCCGATGCCGATAACCGCTTGACCCGCTTCAGCTACGATGCCTTAGGGCGAATAAGCAAAGAAGAAAAGTGGTTTAGCAATAGCTGGTTAGTGCAAAGCAGTTATGGTTACAGCGCCAATGGCAAAAATATCTGGCTCAAAGACGGCAACAATAACCTGACCAGTTACCAGTATGACGGTTTTGATCGCCTGGAGTTAACCACATACCCGGACAGTAGCACTAGCAATACCCGATACTCGCCGAGCGGAGTCATCGCCAGCACCACAGACAGAAAAGGGCTAACCAGTAGTTACCAGTATGATGCCCTGAACCGCCTCACCGAGATGCAGGTGGGCCAGGAGCAGCGATTGACCTACAGCTATACCGCGTTAGGCCAGCAGCAAACCGTTAACCAATATATGCCGGCCAGCAGCAGTCAGGCGCACACCCTGAACATGGCTTATGACAGCCTGGGGCAGCTGACAAGCGTGACCAATGCCAATAACCAGCAGTTAAGCTATAGCTATAATAATCTGGGGCAAAAATTGTCGGTCACTTACCCTGATAACCAAAAGGTAACTTATGGTTATGATAGTGCGGCCCGACTGGCAACGGTAGCCTATGCCAATAACAACCTTGCCAGTTTTAGCTATAACAGTTTATCGCAACGCACCGCATTAACACTCGGCAACGGCTCTCAAACCAGTTACCAGTATACTCAGGACGGCGATCTGGCCGCATTATCGCACCAGCTGGGCAGTCAGCTGCTGGGATACAGCTATAGCCATAATGCCAGCGGACAGATCACTGGAAAAACTTATCTCGGTCTTGCCACTCCCTGGTTGCCCGGGGTGAGCCAGCAAACCAGTTATGTGATTAACTCCCTGAACCAATATCAGCAGGCGGGCAGCGAAACCCTGAGTTTTGACGCCAACGGTAACCTCAGTCAGCGTGGGCAAAATTATAGTTATAGCCATAATGGCCTCAACCAGTTGACTGGCGTTCAGCCCATAGGCATGAGTTCGCGTATCAGTTACCGCTATGATGCAATTGGCCGCCGCATCAGCAAGGACAGCTACGGGCAGATCAGCCAATATCTGAACGATGGCAGTAATATCATTGCTGAATATGACGCCCAGCTCAACCTGCAACATAAAATTATCTATAGCCCGGGCATAGACCAACCGATAGCTTTTATCAGTGGTAGCAACACCTATTATTATCATGAAGATGAACGCGGCTCGGTTGTTGGTCTAAGTAATAGTAGTGGTCAGCTGGTTGAACAATACAGTTATGGCCCGTTTGGCGAAAGCAGCGATATTAGTGCCCTGGGTAATCCGCTGCGTTATACCGCCCGCCGGCTGGACAGTGACGCCAACCTCTATTTCTACCGGGCTCGCTACTATGATCCTGAGCAGGGCCGTTTTATCCAGTCGGATCCTTTAGGTTACGCCGACGGCATGAACACCTATGCCTATGTCGCTAACGATCCGATGAACTTTGTTGATCCCCAGGGTCTGTATGCCCAGGGGTCGCTTGATGTGTTAGGCGGCGCAGCCGATGAGTTTACCTTCGGGCTTACCTCGGGGATCACTGATTACCTAGGCGTTGACAAAACTTCGGTTGAATATAGTATTGGGGGCGTTGCCGCCCAGATTAACCCTAAAGGCTTGATTGTTGCTGCCGGCAAAGGATTAGGCAAGGCTGCCCTGAAAGACAATGTCAAATGGAACAATGGCTGGAGAACCCCGGACGGGAAGTTCGCCAGTCCTAATGGTTCCGGCACGGCAGGTGCTGCGCAAGAGCAGGCGGTATGGGATGCGATCAAGCAAAAGCCGGGATGGAATGTCATTGAAGGACGTGTTTCCGTGAGAAACTCCAGCGGACAGCTGCGCGTATATGACGGCGCCGCTGTCAGTCCCAGAGGCAGAACAATCGGCCTGGAAGTTAAATCGGGTTCCGCCAGAAAAACTGCGGCGCAACGAAACTTTGATAGCAGCGTCAATACCTTTAATCCGGCAACAGGAGTAGGTAAAAGCAGCGGTATCAGCATAGGACGCACGATAGAAATTCGGGTACCATAATTTTATTTGATGATGAATGTTATGAATGACAGAAAAGAAATAAAAAATAATCTGCTTGATATGCTCATGGAGTTTATTGACGGCCCCCTTTTAGCAAAAGGCTTTAAACGAAGAAAAGGCTCGATGCTATACAAGAGAACATTACCGGAAGGGATTCAGGAGATCGACTTTGTGGCCTCTGTATCTCCCAAATACCAACCGGATGCTCAGGCACATATACAGCCTGCTTTTATCCTGAAACTTCCCCAGGTTTCGGCAGAAGCATTGAGATTAGTTGATGAGAATAAAATGCTGCTGGCAAATGCGGCAGAAATTATCCTTAAGCAATCCATTGATATGTGCGCCCCTAAAGAAGAGCATCAAAGGTGGTTTATCAGAAAACCTGATGATTATGTTGCTGTCGGGACTGCAATCCGTGCTTTTCTGGAAAAATGGTTATATCCGTTTATTGACTCACTTGAGAGTCTTGATGACCTGCTGGCCGCATATGAAGCTTCCGATACCAGGCTGTTAAAGCAACAGCATTGGTATGTATTTGTATCAGCTGCATATTTATTAAAATCAGAGCCTGAAAAAGCCAAATCTGTTATGAACGAGCATTTGGGTAATCCCGGCCTTAAACGTAGATATGCAAGTGTTTATAACCACTTCTAATGATTCGACAATATTTATAAAATAACTTAAGGGGGGCAATTTTATTGCTCCCTTTTTAATGGTTATAACGATATTGCCCGGCGTGAACTATTTAACTCGTTAAGTCATTTGATAAAGTGCCCAAGGGTGATGGCAAATGAATGATAAGCAAATATATGATTTAACAAAAAGCGACCTTGAAAAGTATCCTGCGTGATATTTTCCAATGGACGATTCTGCTGAAGATGAATTAACGGTTAGGCCTGTCACCTTCGACAGCCAATATCATGATTCCCAAGTGCTTGTCAGGGCCGAGTTTACCGGCGGTGGCGGTAAGAAATATCTTGGTTATCTACACTGGAATCAACCTGCGGATATCGAAAGCCTGCAGCCAGTAGTCTTTTTTGATGAAGAAGAGACTATTAGCTTTTGGAACGGTATTACCCAAATTTCCCGGGATGATTACACGGCAGAACAGCAACAAATTGTGTATGGCTTACCTTTGTACTTAAGTCTGTCGATTGTCACGGTTTAGGGACGATTGCCGGTAAGGTTGAGGGCTTGTATTCTCTTGACGGTAACAATATAAAACTTGCCTGATGCCTTAAGGATAAGGAAAACCCCGGTTAATTCGGGGGTCCTTATCCTAATTAAGACAGCGGTTTTATTGTCCTGAAAAAATGGCCGACAATAAATACCTGTGCCAGAGATTCCAAAGGAGTATTGAGGGGTGAAATATCATAGGTTAAACATTACTGATGCCGAGTACTACAGCTAATTTCATGAGTTTTTTGAATATTTCACAAGCTCCGCCCGTTAAGTTATTGACATCATTTAACGTACCAGAAATTTGCCTCTTTTGGCTTGCAAAATCCTGACTCTCGGCGACCTGCTGCATTGCATGCTGGATTGTTTTGATGGCCAGTTGTAGTTTTTCCTCTTGTACTCCTCCGCTGGCGATGAATTCTCTGCTTAACTGTTCAATTTGAGCTGTAAGTTCTGCTACAGCAGCTTTATCATGCTGATGAAACTCGCTGCTGATGCCGTCATTTACGGTGACATTTTCTCCGATTACGCTTGAACCGACACTTGCCGTGTTCATATTTAGATCTCTCATGATTTATGCTCCTGATTTGAGAAGACTCACTGATTATTACTCGCCTGCCTTGTCGGGATCTGTACTACTCTTTTGTTTTTCACCGGTAACCGCTATTTTCTCTCCGACAATTAATTGATCGATTTTTTCAGCATTTATGGTGTAATGTCCCTCGCTGTCCTGATAATCGGAAATGTCAAAACCAATGTCGTCCATGCCGTCAATAATGGCCTTGGATATCTGATTGTAAATGGCTTTTATCGTCGCTATTGACTCCCCCCGCCCGAAAAAGTCGGTTGTAAAAGTAAATGAACTATCTTCCCTTAAGTTTTGGGAATGTATGTAGGCACCCGGCCAGTTAACATTCTCTTTGATGATCTTATTCAATTCATCTTCGTAGGCTTCTCTTTCGGTATCCGTCATATCGCTGAGATCTTTTAATGCCAGATCCCTGATTTTTTTGGCGTCGATATTTTTTTGAAATAAATCATAATCCTTGCTGAACAGTCTCACCCACCTCAATAAAGAGAAAAAACCTTCAATATCAGCATCTTCATTTTTATCATAGCTTTGCTCTTGCTCGGCATTTCCCCACTTTTCATTTTTTTCGTACTGGTACCTGAGCAAGCGTTTCTTGAAATAATCGGTACCTACAATAGGAGGCCCCAAAGTGGTCACGGTTACACTTGATGATGCAACATTACCTGCCATAAATGTTCGAACAAAAAAAGTAGCCAAAGTCATACAGTCAGGAAAAAAGACTTGTACCGCCTTATAGACTCTTGCGGATCCGCAATTATCTGTATCTTTTAAAATAGCCTGAATATCGTTTTTGCCGAGCCGCAAATGAGGGGTTTTATTTTTATCCAGTAAAGGACTATCTATTGACAGTGAATTGCCGTGTACCGCCAGTATCTCACCAAAACTGATATTGCTGATCCCCATATTGCTTACGCTTTGTCGGATGGTATTGAAGATTTTTTCAGTTATTTCATCAAGTTCTGATAATTGGGATGTGGCCTTTTCTTTGGGCGGGCAAGCATAAGATACTTCAGCCTGTAAGCGTCCATACCCGGGAAACGGATGGTTATCTTCTTCGATAATCAACACGGGGAGTTCATGAGCAGACAGTTTGCCATCCCCCTGGTATTTTGATTTTTCAAGGACCTTCTTTTTAACTTCCATATTCGGCTCTTTGTGCCAGGAGCCATACAAAAGTCCATCGATAGCATCAGCTCTGATAGCTGCAACGGCTTTATTACAGTCTTCAAAGCAAAAAGCCTTGATGATAAAACCAATAAAAGCAGCAATGATCAACGCCGGGATCCCGACAGCATAATTATCAAATTGGTGCGCTGTTGCTATTGCAATGATTGCAGCAGTAGCCAGGATGGCTAAGTCGATTTTGATACTTTTTTGATGCGATGTTTTAACTGTATTTTTAATTTCACTGATTGTCGTCCAGATGATGGTCAAAAAGAGTTCGAAATCAAAAAGCGGTTGATGGCCAAAATTCGTAAAGGGACAAGGTTTTGTTGTAGGTAAGGTGTCTTTATTGGGAAAGTCAGCGTCGGCGATATACTCTGCTGCAAAAAGAAAGGTTATCCTTTTGGTCATTTTGTCTATTACGGGGGAATAGCTCAATTCCTCCTGTTTGGTATCCTGCTGCGAATTATCTTCTCCAACGGGCTGGTAGGCCTCATCGGTTTGATGATAATCGTTTAATCTGTTTTGTATATTCATGTTCACATCTCTGTAAGAATACTCATTAACGTGAAGTAACTGCCATACTTATGAACTGCTGCTTACCAGTTACGTTACTGTTGGCGGGGAAGCAGTAAAGCTGCTGTCGCCGAATTTAATAGTGTCTGCTAGAGAGGAAAACTCACACCTGCGTGATGAAAAAATGTTTGATAAAATTCAGCTCACACACCAAAAAACGAGGACATTCAATAAGTAATTGATTTTAATGTTAAGTTTTGTATGAGCCGAGAGGGGGCAGCGCTCGCGACAGGTTGGCCAATTTGCTTAAATGAAAGCTTAAAATATAGCACCGCCAGTTGTTCGCTAGTCTGGAACTTTTGACTTTTCAAAGGCATACTAAGAGCATATTTAATGATTCGGAAACCGGACAATGAAAAAACTTCTTATTGCCAGTATGTTGCTCGCTTGCCAAACAGCGGCAGCGATCACTCTTGATCAATTATCCGTTCCCTCCGGTTTCAAGATCAGCTTCTTTGCCGAAGATGTCGGCAGTGCCAGGCAAATGGCTTTGTCGGACTCAGGAGTGGTTTATGCCGGGTCTATGAATGCCGGTAAGGTGTATGCCCTTAAAGATACCGATAATGACGGTAAAGCCGATAAACGCTGGTTAATCGCCAAGGGACTGAAACGTCCCTCGGGCATCGCCTTTAAAGACGGCGATTTATATGTGGCGGATATTGAACGTATTCTGAGGTTTAAAAATATCGACGCCAACCTGGAAAAGCCGATATCCGAAGTGTTTTTCTCCGATCTGCCCGACGACAGGCATCACGGCTGGAAGTTTTTGCGCTTTGCCCCCAACGGCGAACTGATTATTCCGGTAGGCGCACCTTGTAATATCTGTGAAGCGCCAACAGATAAACATTCCCGTATTTTCTCCCTGAATATGAAAACCAAAGCCCTGACGGAAATCGCCAGCGGCGTGCGCAACTCGGTTGGTTTTGATTTTCACCCGGTCAGCGGCGAATTATGGTTCAGTGAAAACGGCGGCGATATGATGGGGGATGATGTTCCGCCGGATGAAATCAACCGCCTGGTGAAAACCGGCTCGCACTTTGGCTACCCCTATTTCCATGCCGGCACCATAGCCGATCCTAAGTTTGGCAAAGGAAAAAAGCCTGAGGATTATGTACACCCGGTATTAAAACTCGGTGCCCATGTGGCGCCGCTGGGGATCCATTTTTATCAGGGGAAACAATATCCGGCCTCATACAAACATCAGCTGTTTGTGGCGGAACACGGCTCCTGGAACCGCAGTAAAAAGTCCGGTTATAAGGTCGGTGTGGTGACCTTAGCCGGGTCAAAAGTGATCAAATATGAACCTTTTGTCACCGGTTTTATGAAAAATGAACAAACCTTTGGCCGCCCGGCGGCGATCACTGAGCTCGAAGATGGCAGCCTGCTGATTTCCGATGATTATGCCGATGCCATTTATCGGGTAACCTATGGCGATTAAGTTGTTTTGAGTATTTACCTGACACCTTTACGCCGTGGTTATGTGCTGTTCTCCATACTCTTGCCTGCGACTGTTTTGCCGGTATCGGCCGGGGAAAATGATGCCCGATCATCCGAAAATATTGGGGCTGTGGCAGAGCCCCTTGAAGTTATCACTATCAGCGCCAGCCGTCAGGCGACGGCGCTTAAAGATACCGGCATGAGCCTGAGTGTGCTCGGGGAAAATGAGTTGCAGTTGGCGGGTCATCAGCATATCAACCAGACGTTGGCTGCTATTCCCGGCACCTGGATCAGCCGGGGTAATGGTCAGGAGCATCTTACTGCCCTGCGCTCCCCGGTATTAACCGGCGCCGGGGCCTGCGGCGCATTTTTTATGGCAGAAGACGGCATCAGTTTACGAGCCCCCGGGTTTTGCAATGTCAATCAACTGTTTGATGCCAACACCGAGCAGGCGGGACAGATCGAAGTGATCAGGGGGCCGGGCAGCGTGCTTTATGGCGCCAATGCCGTGCACGGTATGATCAACATTATCAGCCCGGATTTGTTTGCAGAGCCAATGGGTTATATCAGTCAGGAAGTCGGCCCCGATGACTATTATCGCAGCAGTTTCAGGGCCTCCCGCGCCGGACAAAACCATGCCGTTGGCATATATGGCAATCTCAGCCATGACGGCGGATACCAGGCGCAAAGTGGTTTTGAACAGCAAAAAGCCAATCTGCTGCACCAGTATCAAGTCGATAATTTTTCAACCAAAACCATGCTCAGCGCCAGTCATATCAACCAGCAAACAGCAGGTTTTATTCGCGGACAGGATGCCTATAAAGATGAAAGCCTAAGACGCAGCAACCCCAACCCGGAAGCCTTTCGCGACAGCCAGTCCTTACGTCTGTACAGCCGGTTGCACTGGACCTTAGACAGCGGCTCTCAAGTAAAAATTACGCCGTATCTGAGACATACCCGGATGAAATTTTTGCAGCATTACCTGCCGTGGCAGCCGCTGGAGAAAAACAGCCATCAAAGCCTGGGGGTGAAAAGTCTTTACTCCTTTAATGGCGAAAATATCAGCTGGCATGGCGGCCTGGACACGGAAATTTCCCGCGGCGATTTAACCGAAACCCAGGCCGATGACTTTTCGGCAGCGATTTCTCGTGGCAGCCACTATGACTATCAAGTCAAAAGCACCAGTGTTTCCCCCTTTATGGATGTTAACTGGCTGGCGTTACCGGAGCTGACGGTCAATGCCGGTGTGCGTTATGATCATATCCGCTATGACTATGATAACTTGCTAAGCGACGGCTCTGCCTGTGCTGCATCTGTGGCCAATTGCCGCTTTATGCGCCCGGCAGATCAAATACGCAGTTTCGGCCACTGGTCACCGCGCCTGGGCCTGGTTTATCGGGCAAATAAACAGCTGACCTTATACAGTGAACTGACCCAGGGCTTTCGGGCCCCGCACACCAGCGAACTGTTTCGTTTACAGGCGGGGCAGCAAAGTGCCGATCTGGATACGGAAAAATTAAACAGTGCCCAGTTTGGCATCCGTGGAGAGGCTAAAAAACTCAGTTATGATCTTAGCCTGTACCAGATGGACAAAAACCGGTTTATCTTCCTCGATACCAACCGTCAGTATGTCGGCAGCGGTAAAACCCGGCACCGGGGCGTTGAGCTTTCACTGATTTACCCTTTCAATAAGCAATGGCGTTTATCGGCGACCGGCACAATTGCCAGGCACAAATATGCCAATGATCTCACGCTGAGCAATAGCAGCATTAAGGATAACGAGATAGATACCGCGCCCAAACGCATGACCAATGTTAAGCTGAACTGGACCCCATCCGGTGTTATAAACTGGCAGCTGGAATGGCTGCATTTGGGGGAGTATTACCTTAACCCGGAAAATACCGCCAGCTACCCCGGCCATGATTTATTCCATTTGCGCGGACAAATGTACCTGAGTGAAAAATTCCAATTCTCAGTACGCTTACTCAACCTGCTAGACAAGGATTACGCCGAAAGGGCGGATTTTGCCTTTGGTTCATACCGCTATTTTGTCGGTCATCCCCGCTCGCTTTATGTAACGCTCCGCTACCAACTGGATTAATTCCAGGCTGCCAGCTTGGTATTCTTCCTATACTTATCGGCAACGGCTTGGTAGGAGCAATATCATGTTCAAGGCGATCTTCTTTGATTTAAGCGGCGTGCTTTATGAGGGCACCCGGGTGATACCCGGCGCAGTAGCGGCAATTAACAGGGCACAACAAAGCCATTTGCAGGTCAGGTTTGTTACCAATACCTCGAGAATGACCGGCCAAAAAGTGTTACTCGGACTGAAAAAAATGGGCTTTGCACTGGATGCCGGGCAACTGTTTTCCGCTCCCATTGCCGCCAAAACCCTGGCGCTTACCAGGAACTGGCGCCCCTACTGCCTGGTGCACCGCAATCTTAAGGAGGAATTTGCCGATATCAATCAGGAAGATCCCGATGCCGTGATTATCGGCGATGCCGAACAGGACTTTTGCTACCAAAAATTAGATTATGCCTTTCAGCTTTGCCGGGCGGGTGCGCCCTTAGTCGGCATAGGACGCAACCGTTATTTTAAACTCGATGGCAAGTTACACCTTGATGCCGGTCCCTTTATTACCGCCATAGAATATGCCGCTTCGGTTAAGGCTATTATTATGGGCAAACCGTCGGCAGACTTCTTCAATCAGGTCGCCGCCTCTACCGGAGCACAAAACAGTGAGATCTTAATGGTCGGCGATGATGTCTTTGGTGATATCGAAGGGGCGATAAAGTCGGGTATGTTCGCCTGCCTGGTAAAAACCGGTAAGTATCAAAGCGGCGATGAAACCTTAGTGAACGGCCAGTTTTCCTGTGTAGATTCGGTGGTACAGGCCGTTGAGCTGGCGCTGGGATAATTTTTAGCCAGCTGTCTTAGACAGAGTCTTATAAAGAGTCGTGCAAGGTGTCCGAAAAGGCTTGTTTATATTTACCTAAACGATTAAATAGCGTCAAATAGTGTTTTCCCCCTCAATAGCCAAGGCGAGAGCAGAGATGAGAACAGAAGCAGTAACATGGATCAGCCACCGGGGTCTTTGTCAGCATGCCGATGAAAATACCCGGGCATCTTTTGAGGCGGCGGTGCAGGCCGGTTTTCATTATTTAGAGACAGATCTGCGGGCCAGCCGGGACGGGCATATAGTACTGAGCCATGATGAAGTTTTGCACCCGGACACCACAGCACAGATCAATGTCTCCAACAGCAGCCGTGAAGCCCTTAGCCAGGTTAAACTGAACAAAGGCAGCCCGCTGCTGTTTTTTGATGAATTCTTTGCACAATTTCATCAACAAGGGCATGTTTTAGATATAAAGCCGGAAACGGCGATGCAAGTTATCGCCTTATTACCCCGCTATAAAATCAACCTGGACAAAACCATTTTTTTACTCTGGTCCGATGCCCATCAAAAGGCGCTGCTTGAAGTTTTTCCCGGCGCCAATTGTTTTGCCAGGGAAAATGAATGCCGCAGGGCGGGTTTTTCGATTTTGTTTGCCATGCCGTTTCTCGGCGGGCTCAAGGCCGGCAAAATTTACTCTATCATTCCTTCGATTGCCGGACGCTCCCTGTTCAGGGAAAAAATTGTTAACCGTTACCATCGATACGGCGCCGGGGTATTAGCCTATCTGCCAAATACCCCGGAGCAGGCACAAATGGCCATAGACGCCAATGTGCAATATATCCTCAGTAATGATGATTTTAACTTGATCCCAAGGTAGCAGTGAGCGGAGGTTTTTAATTTGACCGCTCAAATATCAGCCCTTAGCCGCTAATACTATGTCTGCCGTTGGCTCTAGTGTATTTCGTTAAGCTCAAGCTCGGCAATATTATTCTCCCGCCGGTGATCTATGCTCTGGTAATAGGGATCCAGTACTACATATGCAGGCTTTTCGTTTAGCAGATAACGGCTACATCTTACTTGCAGGTTGGCTGTTACCGAGCTTTTTAACAAGGTACGGTGATCCGGCGCTTGATGGTAAAAGCTTACGGGCGCTTCCGTGAAGATGCCGATATCGACAGGCCCAGGTTCGGTGATGGCTGATTGCCCTGCCCCGCTCTCTTCTATATATCCCTGGTTTGATAAGCACAGCTCAAGTTCAAAGCGTTTATCCAGCGTTTGCCTCAGCCGGGTGCTTTCAATGACCCAGTCGTCAATAACCACCTGCTTGAGCCATTTATTGATAAAACCTGTATGCTTTTTGCCGGCAAACTTGCTCAGGGCATCAATAAAATCCAGTGAGGTGGCCGGATTATCCGGATAACTATGTTGGCTTATCAGCTGTTGCAGCGCCCGGTTGACGGTATCGGCGCCCAGCCTTGCCTGCAAAGCGTTCATTGCCATTGTGCCCTTGGAATAGATTAAATGGTTTTCCTCTGCCCGGTACAGGGGCTTTTCTTCAAACTGGCTTTGCCCGCGGCCGAATAAATACCTGTCATGGGCATATTGCTGCAAGGTATGTAAATACTGCTTGCCGTATTTTTGCTCCAGCAATCTTGCCTGGGTATAAACCGCCAGCGTTTCCACCAGCATTAAATTACCTTCTTCCAGGGCGCTGTCCAGGCCGTGTCCCCACCACTGATGGGCGGTTTCGTGTGCCGTGCGCCGGTATAAATGGTCAAAGGCATCGGCATTATTGCGGTTAACCGAAAACCCCAGGTTTTCATCTAACAGCATCATTTGCGGCATGGCATAACCCGAGTAACCTAAACTATTGGGGACTTCAAAAAGGCGTAACTGCTTTGCCCGGTAGCGGGTAAAATGCCGGTTGCCGTAACTTAAGGTGGCGGCCATGGCATCAAGGTGCTCCTGGGCAATCTCCTGATGCGCCGGGCTGTGATAGACCTCCAGCGAAGTCCCCTCTACCTGGCGTGAAGACTTGTCCAGTTTGGCGGAAATAATCACCGAGACTTTACGGATCGGCGCTTGGGTTTGGTAGTGGAAATAGTTACGGTTATTTTTACTGGATTGGGACAACAACTCACCCGGCGCCACGGCAATATGTTGCGCCGAGGTGGATATTTTCGTCTCGACCCTGGCCCAGAAATAATCATCCGAAAAGTCCCCTTGGTTTGCGGTTATCGCCTCTTCAAGCTGAGGCTCCCGGGGTAAGGGAGTAAGACCGTACTCTGCCCGCTCGTCATCACCTTTAAGGGTGTAGTGCTCAGTAAAGCCAAAAAAGGGCATATAACGCAAATCGCGGAAATAGATAAAATCCGGGGTAAAGAAACTGTCGATAAGCACGCCGTTATAACCGTTGTGGCTGCGCTCGGCATCAAAAGAAAAGCTGAGCTTATCTCCCGGCTGTAGCGGTGTCTCTAAGGTATAAAGGTATTGGCCATATTGGGGGTCATGATTTGTCAGTGTTGCATTTGCCAGTACCAGATTGCGGTAGCTGACATCCTTGTGGGTACTGATCAATAGGTGCGAAATCACTTCCCGGGTCTGGTTTTGCAGTTGATAGTGGGCGGATAAGGTAAAGCGCCTTTGCTCCGGGTACAGGGCGAGCTCGGTCGAGGTGGCAATGACTTTCGGCACAGGCAAGCCCTGATAGCGGGCATAGGCCTTTTCATAGCCTGCACGCCATTTGCTGCGCGCTTCACTGGAGACATAATGGCCGACAATATTGCTTTGATAATAAACGTAACCGGCATTTATCACAGTGGACAGGCTTGCCAGCAGCAATAAAGCCAACCCCGGTTTGCCCAGGGTTTGTTTTAATGCCGATATCTGCCGGGAGATACCGCCAACTCCTGCTTGTTGCCTTAGCCCCTGCCCGCTGATGCGTGTTGTCAGGGCAAAACTCAAAATGGCCATCACCAGGGATAAACTTAACCATACTCTGATGTAGCCGTTAAAGGCATCGGCAATGGCGCTAAAACCTATCAGTTCGGAATGTTGTAATTTCACGGTATTGGCAAATTTAAACAGGCCGTGCTCTATGCCGATATAGTATCCCAGGGACGACTGCGACAAGACCACTATTGCTAAGGTGATCAACATGGCAGTGAGTTTATTGGCGCAGAGCGAGTGCACAAAAAGACATAAGGTGGCGAGACATAAAAATGGCAAGCCGAGGTAATAAAATAACGACAAATACAGCGGTATATCCGGGGTTGAGCCATAGCTTATTTCCACCAGCATGGAGATCAATATCGCCAGCGAAATAAAGGTTAACGGGATAAAGGTTAACGCCAGCCATTTTGCCAAAAAGCGCTGGCCATTGCTGATCGGCATGACCTGGAGCAGGGCTGAAATATTCAGCCTGTTATCGCGCCATGCCATTTCTGCGCTAAAGAGCACCAGGAACAGCGCGGTAAAATTTGGCAAGATGTCGGAGATAAAGCGGTTAATGGCCACGGAAGTCGTCGGCAAAGGAGTTACATGTAAACTTTCCAAATAGCTAAAACCCGAGAGCACTTCACCGGCCAGCAGCACCGACCACATCAGGGTGATCAGCAAAAAAGGTTTGCTGGCCAGGGTGGTCATATATTCCCGGCGACACAAGGCCCAGCAAGTCGCAGCCCAGGCTTGTCTCGTATCGCTGGGGGGAATACGGGTATAGCTAAGCGGCGTTTTATCCCCTACGGCTGCTTGCTCTTTTTTCCCGGTGAAAAAAGAGCGCCATAAACGGGCTTTCCCTCCCGGGCTTAACCTCAGCTGATAGCGATAAAAGATAATAAGCATCAGGGTTACTACGCCACAAGTTACCAGGACACGGTTAAGGGTTAAAGCTTGTGTGAAGGAGATTTTCTGATGATTTCGCTCTGCCGCCGACCAAAATTTTACCTGTTCAAAAAAATTGGCGCCGGCCACGGGATCCAGCAAGTCAAACAGCCATTTCAGCGTCTCGTTTAGAATAAAAGGATTGGCCATCACCGGAGAGCCTGTTACCGACTTTAGCAGGGCATAAATAAAAAACATCATGGCCGCTACCAGGTAAACCAGCAATGAAGAGCCGCTAAAAAGACCAGCGGCAAATAATACTAAACTTGACAGCAGCATAGCCGGCAACATAAAAACCAGACTGGAGAAAGCCAGGTTTGCCACCAGTTGTATTAAGGAAATCTCCGGCTCCTGGTTTACATATAATTCACCGATAATACCGGCTAAAAAGCTGCAATAGATCAAGATTGAGGCAATCACCACTGCCAAGTAGCGGGACAGCAGCAGATCTGCTTTACCGACACCTGAGGTAAACACCAGCTCTTGTGTACGGTACTGGGCATCGCGGGTGCTGGCCCGGGTAATAAAAAAAGCCTGAAGAAAAGGGATCACAAAAGCTACGGTCAGCAAGGTCTTGGTTAAATAATAAGGGCCGCTTAGCAAAACCCCTTTCTCGGCTGACAGGTTCTGGATAATAAAACAGCCAAACAAAGCCGCCAGCACACACACCAGAGGGAAAAACCAGTGATGCAGTTGATAGCGGCATTCATTCAGGATCAGTAAAGGCAACATGCCTGTCGGCAGGGACTTTGTAGAATAGCCAGACATTATTTTGCCTCCATCGGGGTAAATGTTGCTAAATCTTGGCTTTGCGCTTGCCCGGGAGTTTGTTGTCCATGTTGTGCCAGCAGGGTGAAATAGGCATCTTCAAGCTCGCCCTGGACCGGATTAAAACCGGCTTGCGGGCAAGTCTCTGCCAGCACCCTGACTTCCACCTGACCGGCCACTAAACGGTGGCTGATCACCCGATGTTGCGTTTGGCAGGCCTTGAGCTGCTTTTTTTCTATCAGGCTATGCCATAACTGGCCGTTGAGTTTGGCGCTAAGTTCACCCGGGGCGCCGCGGGCAATGATTTGCCCCTGCGCCAGAATCGCCATATCGGGACAAAGGTTATTGATATCTTCAACAATATGGGTGGATAAGATCACTACGGTATTTTCACTGAGATCGCTCAGCAGGTTATGGAAGCGGTTGCGCTCTTCGGGGTCGAGTCCGGCGGTGGGTTCGTCAAGGATCAATAACTTCGGCGAGCCGAGTAAGGCTTGTGCAATACCAAACCTTTGCCTCATGCCGCCGGAAAAACCACTGACGGCTTTATCTCTGACCCGGGTTAAATTGGTTAACTCCAGCAAAGTTTCTATCTGGCGGCGGCGTGATTTTTTATCGCTTAACCTTTTTAGCAGGGCAAAATGTTCAAGCAGGGCAAATGCCGACATCCCGGGATAAACACCAAAGTCCTGCGGCAAATAACCGAGCACGGGACGTAATAACTGCGGCTGTTGCAAAATATTGTTACCGGAAAAATAAATCTCCCCTTTATCCGCTGGTTGCAAGGTGGCCAGGGTCCGCATTAACGACGACTTGCCGGCACCGTTTGGCCCCAATAAACCAAACATGCCTGTCGATATCTTTAAATCTATGCCCTTTAATGCCTGGACACCATTGCTGTAACATTTTGCCAAATTTCGAACTTCTAACATAACGCCGCTCTTTTAAAAATGTTGATAGCGGCATTTGAACAACTTGCGTGCGGAAAAAATAATGCTCAATGACCAAGTCCGTGATTTTCATGACCAACGGATAAAAAAGCCCCGTGGAACTTTCATCATGAAAAAAGGCATGTTTGTCATTTTTCTGATGACTTTTGCTTTCATTGCGGTAAATTCACCCCTTATTTTCCTAAAGAATTTTTGTTGTTGTGAATGTGCTTACTTCCCTGTTCATGAAAATGTCTGCCAGAATAAGCTCCGGCAGGTTTTTATCCGACAAACAGCTTGATGCGATAGTGGCCAACTCCCTGCTGCCGCTGGCGATTGCGCTCTTTGCTACCGCGCTTCTTCATATGCAAGAGCTGCAGTTAACGAGCTGGGGTGAGTATTTTTCGGCCTTGCTGCGCCTGGCCATAGAGCTGAGCCCGGTTTTTCTTTGCAAATTTTTCAGCGTGAATAACAGCGGCATTAAAAAGCTGGCCTGGTGGCTGGCAGGCTTTGTCTTGCTGCCGGTGAGTGTGATACTTGCTGCCGGTGCTTTTACCGGCTTTGGCTATCAGTTGCTCAGCACTTACCAGACCTGGCTGATGCTGCTGATGATAGAGCTGGCGGCCCTGATCAATTACGCCCTGGCACAAAAAAGGGTAAAGGGGATCAAGTTTAAGGCCAGCCTGGATAATGTCTTGTTGATAATTATCTTAGCTTTAAGCCTTGCCTGGGCCCTGTTGCTGGCCTCCCATCATGATCCCTTAAATAATCAGCCCATTCCGCTGGTGCTGGATGTGAAACGCATAGTGTCCTATCCGCTTGCATTACTCAGCTACTGGCTGCAAACCGTGATTTTATATACCTGCTTATATGTCATTTACCTGGTTAACCATCATCTCCTGGTCAAACGCATACTCAGCCAATACGGTGTTTATGCCTATCTCACCCTTACCGGTCTGCTGCTGTTAGTGTGTTATCCCCTACTGGCGCAAATCGCCTTATGGCTGCCGATGAATGATGTTGTCCATCCGCTAAATGCCAGCGGCAATCAAAATCCTTTTGATTTTTGGAACATCTATATCGCCACCTTAGTGGTCGGCATCAGCCTGCCGGTGATCATGGCCTTCCAGTTGCAAAAAGATCACCGCAAACTGGCAGAGCTGCAACAGGAAAAACTGCAAACGGAATTAAAATGGCTGCAACAGCAAATCAATCCGCATTTTTTATTTAATACCTTAAATAACCTCTACGCCCTGTGTCTGTCTAAATCGCCACGGGCGCCGGATGCCATTTTACAGCTGGCAAACCTGCTCAGGTTTGTGGTCTATAAAGGAAGTTGTGATCGGGTATCATTATCAGAAGAAATCGCTTACTTGCATGACTACCTGGCCCTGCAAAAACTCAGGGTGGAAAATAAATGTCATTTCGAAATTCACTTGCCCGATGAAGCTGAAACCGGAGCTTTAATGATCAGCCCCTTATTGCTGGTCATGTTTCTGGAAAATGCCTTTAAACATGGCATAGAACCCAGCGCAGAAAAGTCCCGGTTGCAGGTGTCATTGACAGTGCAAACACGGCGCCTGGTATTTAGCTGTCAGAACACTATACCTCAAAGCAGTCAAAGTCATGATCACAGACCGGGCATGGCGCAGGGAGAAAATGATTTTCAGGGCATTGGACTTAAAAATGTACAACGTCGCTTAGCCCTGATGTACCCTGAGGCCCATCAGTTAGCCGTTTCGACACAGGCACAAGAAACAGGCAAAACCTACTCGGTTGAACTGAGCCTGGTGCTTGAAGCAAAAGTTTATGATGCCGGCGGCGCGCCGGGCAAGCCGGTGATGAGCCGCCAGGTAACGGAGAAAAGTTAAATGTTACGTATTTTGATCGTCGACGATGAACCTCTGGCCCACGAAGTAGTGATCACCTACATTAATGAATGTCAGGGGTTGCAGCTGGTCGGCCAGTGTTATTCGGGCAGCCAAGCATTGGCTTTTGTCAAAGAAAACCCCGTTGATTTGATTATGCTGGACATAGAAATGCCGGTCTTGACCGGATTTGATTTCTTGAGCCTGTTGCCGGAAAAACCTCAGGTAGTGATCACCTCGGCCTACCAGGAATATGCCCTTGAAGGTTTTAATATGGATGTGACCGATTACCTGCTTAAACCCTTTCGCTTTGACCGCTTTAAACAGGCAATTGATAAGGTAAAACAGCACATTCAGCAAGCGCCACAAAGACAAATTAAAGCACCTGAAGTTAATGACCTGGCCGACAATCAAAACATTTTTATTAAAGTTGACCGCAAGCAAGTGCACATAAACCTGGCGGAGATCAGCTGTTTTGAAGCCTATGGCAACTATGTAAAAGTCTGGCGTAACCAGCAGGCGCTCCTGACCCCGAAAACCTTAACCAGCTTTGAACAGAGTTTACCGGCATCGCAATTTGTCCGGGTGCATAAATCCGCCATAGTCAATTATCAAATGATCGACTATGTCGAAGGTGACAGCTTAAAATTAACCGACGGGAAAATGGTTGCTATTGGCAAGCAATATAAGGCAAACCTGGTGCTGGATTAATGACCGCTTGCGTTTTCTTTACCGTAAAATGCAGATAAACCGTTATTTGCCGCAGAACTTGGCAACGTCAAAAAAACTGGCTAAGCTGTCGGCGATTTATTAACAGGACGGACAAGATGAGCATCAAGGAACAATTACAACGACAAGTGCAATTTTTTCACCCGGAAAAGAAATATTCGTTTCTGCGCGGTGGATTTTCCAGTGCCGCCCATGCCGCGCTTTTTGGTCTGCGCGAGCAGTTTTATAACAGCATTAAAGAAACCTTTGTTAACCGGGTTAACGAGGTTGCCGAAGTACTCTGTCAGGACAGCGACTATGTTGAAGCGATAAAATCTATGCCCCTTATCCCCAAGGGCAAGACAAAAGCCAGGGTGGTGGTGATCGGCGACAGTTTAACCGACGACAGCCAGTCCTGGCTTGCCATCATAGCGCGCTCCTTTGCTATTATCAGGCCCGACGATAATATCCGTTTTACCAACCTTGCCGTATCAGGCGACACCACCACCCAATTGCTGGGCTCGGTGATCCCCGCCGCGCAAATGAAAGCGGATCTGTATTTATGCTTTAGCGGCACCAATGATGCCCGTATTCAGGGAGGCAGCCGTTATAAGCCCTGCACCAGTATTGATGAAGTTGGCCGCAACCTCGCCAGCGTAATCGACTTTGGCCGGGAGCATACCAAGGCCCCCTGGGTTTGGCTCACCCCGGTAGGGGTTGATCCTGCCCGGGTCGCAGAGCACGAGTTTCTTAAACCTTTAATGGCCAGCTGGTGTAACGATCATATCGCCCGGGTAGCAGATGTTATTAAACAGCAGGCAGAAAACGTGATTGACTTGCGTCCGCACTTCGGTGATTTACAGGACAGTCCTTTGCTTGATGAAGATGGTCTGCACTGGTCCATCGATGGTCATCAACTGGCAGCTAAAGTGATTATCAGGCAATTGACGACCCTTATCGGTTGATGAATCTTATCTGCAAATACAACTCCCGGTTGTGTAAAAGTGCAACCGGGAAAGCAAACCGTACAAATAAAGAACAAAAGGCAAGCAGCTATCAGCAGTAAAGAAGGCTAAACCTTCATTGGCAATCGTTTTATTACCTCTGTCTTTCGATAAATTTTGTACTTTTTTCAATTGATACATTTTATTAACAATTGACAAGGATTTTCCTCTGAGTCTCTTTCACCGCCAAAATTCAAATATTCGGCGAAAATAGCGAAAATTCTGCTTTTTCTAACTTGTAATCAATTTGTATTCTTATGTTACCAAATGTAAATTTTTCCTTACTAAGGGCAGTTTTTTGTTAATAAACCGTCTCTTTATGATCAAAAACAACACTGATTTGTTAAAAAAAGTACAGTGAAATGCTTGTTTTCTTGATTTGTCTCCAATAGAGTGGTCGGTCCAAGTGGTATGACAAGGTCGTCGGCGTTGAAATTTTACCGGCGTTTGTCATGAAGTTTCATTCAAGGAAAGATAAGATCATGTTATTTTCTCTTAGCGATATCCAGGTAAAATTACAACAAAAAAACTGGCGCGGACAGATTAACTTTTATCCGTCAGGGCAGACCTTAACCTTTGAGTCGATGACCGAGCATCAAAATCACCTGGAGCAAAACCTCCAGTTTACCTTTGGTGATAAAATTATTGTCGTGACCACACCAACACCAGAAACTGTCTCTACGCTGTTATGGCTGTGGCACAAAGGTGCGGTTGTGGTACCGGTAAAACATGATATGGAAGCAGATGCGATTGCAAAAATTGCCGACGACTGCCATGCCCATGCCATGATCAAAGATCAAACCATCACCGAACTTGAGCCGTCGCCGCAGCCGCAGGTGCTGTTTCGGGAAAAAAGTGCCCGCCAGGTATGCGGCACCGACCTGGCCCTGCTGATTTATACGTCCGGCAGTACCGGCAAGCCCAAGGGCATCATGCTCAGCCACAGCAATGTCATCACCGCCATGAATTCTATTGCCACTTACCTGAAAATTGACGGCGACGAACATATTCTCGGCCTTTCTCCGCTCTCTTTTGATTACGGCCTTTACCAGTTGCTGTTCAGCCTGGCGTTTGATTGCCAGTTCACCTTGTTTGAAGAAAATTTCCACCCGATCAAGGTGCTCAAGGCCCTCGACGAACAGCAAATTACCCTGCTGCCGGTCGTGCCTGCGATGGCCATTTCCCTGGCGAAAATTATCCGGGCATTAAAACGCCAGTTGCCGCAGCTGCGTAAATTAACCAATACCGGCGGCCACCTGGGTGAAACCGTGATTGATGACCTGATCAGCCTGGTGCCGCAGCTGGACGTTTATGCCATGTACGGTTTAACCGAGTGTAAACGCGCCCTGTACCTGCCGCCGGATAAAACCCATAAAAAACGGGGCTCGGTCGGCATCGCCATCCCGGGCCTGGAAGCCAAATTATTTAACAATGTCCAGTGTGAAACCGGTCCCCATTACCAGGAAGTCGCCACCGGCGAAGTCGGCGAATTATTTGTCCGCGGCGCTACTGTGATGCAGGGCTATTACGGCCAGGCCAATGCCGGGGCCAATTTGATCCCGGGTAATTACCGTGACGATAACTGGCTTGCCACCGGCGATCTCTTCTGCCAGGACGAAGACGGTTATTTCTACTTCAAGGGTCGCACCAAGGAGCTGATCAAACAAGCCGGTTTCTGTATCTACCCCACCGAAAGCGAAGCGCTGATAGAGAAATGCCACCTGGTACACCTGGCGGCCATCATTCAGTCGGAAGACAAGTTCGGTGATGAAATTGCCTGCTTGTGTGTGCAATTACACGACAACAGTAAAGAAGATCAGAACGCATTTAAAACCTGGCTCAAGGCCAATACCGATCCCGACTATCGCCCGCGAGAAGTGCGCTTTATTCAGCAAATGCAGCTGACCGCCAATTCCAAGGTCGACAAAAAGTCCTTAGTCGCCAAGTTAGAACCGGAGAAGTAAAGTGGAACAGATCAAAAGCATGCTGGAACAGAACCCGGCAGAGATTTCTACACCCTGTTATTTTTACAGCGTCAGCCAATTGCAGCAAAATTTTCAGGCGTTAAAGGCGGCGCTGGGCACGCAAGTGATCCTTTCGGTCAAAGCCAACAGCAATACCGATCTGCTGATCCGCGCCAGCCATTTCCTTACCGACGGCGTAGAAGTGGCCTCCATCAAGGAGCTGCAAAACATCGTCGGCGGCGACCGTGCCCGCTACGTCAATAACCCCTCTGCCGATAAAACCTTTTTACGGGCAGCGGTATCCGGTAAAGCCCGGGTGATCGTCGACAGCCTGGTCCAACTTGAAATTGTCGCCGAACTAGCGAAAAAACGCCCGCCGGCGGGTATTATCCTGCGACTGAACCCCGTGGTATTAAAGCAGTTTAACGATGATCACCCGAAAGTTCGCCCGGATCAGTTCGGTATGGACTGGGACAGCGCCTGTATCGCCATCGATATCTGTAAGGCAAACAACTTGCCGCTGCTGGGCTTTCACTTATTTAAAGGCTCCTACAGTTTTGAAAAAAGCGCCATGGCCACCGTGGACTCGGCTAAAGGCATTATCGCGGAAATGGAAAGGCGCTTCGGCCAGCCGCTCTCTTTTGCCAACCTCGGCGGCGGTTTTGGCGAACAGTGGCAGGAGAGCAAATTCGACTTTGCCGCCTACCGCGAAAAGTTGGCACAATTGCCGCAGCACATCACACTGGCGCACGAGTCCGGCCGCGGCCTGATGGCCAGCATCGGTCACTTTGCCGTGCGGGTGCGTTATGTCAAACAAATTGAAAATCAATACTACGCCATTTGCGACGGCGGTATCGCGCAAAACTTCCTGTTGGCAAAAACAGAAAACACCCTGCGTAAACTGAAAACCCCCGCCTTATGGCAGGCTCAGGGCGGACAGGAAAACGAGCAAAAAGCCGCCTGCACCTTTGTCGGCAGCTCCTGCAGCAAAGACGATGTCATCGGTAAACAATCCGACGAGTTTGTTTTGCCTCAGCCGGGAGATATCTGCATTTTCGATTATTGCGGCGCCTATAACGCCAGCTATACGGTAGCGCCGTTTTTGCAGCTGCCCCAAGCCACTACTTACATCGTCGAATAGGTGACCCCCTTGTCTGATAACGTATCTAATAATAAAAACAATCAAGTACATGATATTTTTGGCCGCTGTATCACCTCCCATTTAGAACAAAGCGGCGCTGTACCGGAAAAACTTGAGGCCTTGGTCAACAATGCCGTCATTACCCTGATGGGCAGCGATATGATCATCGAGGACAACTTTACCCCGATGACCCCGTTGCAGCAGCCGCGTATTTCACAGCCGCTGGAAAGTTTTGCCCAGACCGAATTCATTGATGAGCTGACCGACAAAGTCAAACATGAAGGTTTCGGCCCGCATTTCCATCAGATTATCGGACTTTTCGGCTCGATTATGCTGGGTTTGTGCGCCACCGAGGACCAGCAAGCGTTAGTGAACAAATGGCTCGAGCAGGGACATTTCGGTAATTTTTTAATGACCGACGGCGGCGGCCCGACCCTGGCCTACTGGAATACCACTTTGACCCCAATTGATGACGGCAACTTTACCTTAAATGTCGATAAAAAATGGGGCATCGAAGGGCAAAATGTCGGTTTCGGCATGGTGGTATGTCAACAAAAAGGCAAACCTTTCCCGGTAACGGTATTGCTATCACCGGAAAAATCGCAAACCTTGCAGCAACAAGCCTGCGGCGGCACTTTTCTTGACGGCAGACTGCAACTGGGCAATGTCAAAGGCCAGGTGCAGGTCAGCAAAGAGGATTTTTTCACTAAGGGCGGCCTGGGCAGCGTCAACCGCTTTTTAACTTTAGTGCGTCCACGTTTTGTTAAATCGCTGATGCATCACCTGTTATGGTTGCAGCAACAAGATCGCCTGACGCTGGAACAGGACGATCTCAGCGCCATCGACTTTATTATCAATATGGCGAACTGGTGCACCGCCAAGGATACCTTCTCCATCCATTCGGTTGATCAGGTACTGGCATTGAAATTTACCAGTAACGAGTTATTGCTTTCTCTGGTGCGCAAAGGCGCCCTCAAGCACCTTAACGACCAAAGGGATCTGCTCGGCTTTACCAAAATGGAAGGCAGTTCATACCGCTGTCTGTTTGAAGTTTACAGTAAATTCAAACGGGGCCGGGTATGAGCACAGCAGTAACAGAGCAAACAGCTGCTAGCGAACAGCCGGGTTTAACGGTTAAAGGCATAGCGTTTACGCCCCTACCGCAACCGTTATTTAAAGAGTTGCCGCCAATCAATGAAGTAATGTCTTTACTGGCGCAAAAACTTGCAAAGCAGGTGAACGAACTGATCGAACAAACCGGGATCCCGGTGAATGAATTTAGCCGGCATTTTTTATGTTCGACCATGATAGAGATGGCTTTTACCACCCAGTCGGTGAAATGGCCGGACATCGCCGGGCAGCTTAAAGCTTATGGCGATCATCAGCCGGATACCTTTGTTAACGCCTATGAATGCGCCTCCTGGGGCTATTCGCTTAGACACTATTTGAAACAGGAAAGCCTTAAGCAAAAAAAACAAAGCCGCTACATGATCGTCAGTATCCTGGATGCCAATGTCTATAACTTTGATTTTTGGTGTTATAACGATCACTGGGAGCACTCGGGTTTTGGGATCAGTACCGTAATTTTAGAAATCACCGCACCTTTAACTGACGAGCTGACCATAGGCTCAGCCGTCACCCACAACAGTGTGGCCGAATTTGCCACTGTCGTGCGCCGTACTATGATGAAGAAACCCGGCGCCGTAGTCGCACTGCCGTTTTTCCCGGTCAATGTGCAACAGATGTTTGAAAAATTATTGCGCGGCCAGCCACAACTGCCGGACTTGCATGCCGAGCACGGACACTGTTTCGGCTCGGATCCCTGGTTATCCCTGCTAACCCATGGCCTGAGCAATAAAATTGAGCAGCCGGAGCGCTTTATGGCCTGCTCGGTGGCCTTAAACGGTTATTATGCCATTGCCGATCTGATGCTTACGCCGGATACCGTTTTCATTAAAAATGAGGAGTGGCAGCATGGTTAAGCAAGTTCAAGACGCAAGCAAAACGCCAAATCAGGCCAGGATGAAACCGTTCACCGGCACCCTCACCCGCAGGCCGTTTCCCAATAAACCTTCGATTGCCGAAGCCCAGATGTTGCCGCTGAGTAGCGACAGTGATTTCGAGGTATTTACCAGCTTTAACAGTGCTACTTGCCCGGTATTGTTGAATGTACGCGAGCATTACCAGTTGCTGTCGGATTTAGTGGATGAGGCCCAGGTATGCTGGCCGGATGTTTTTATCCTGATCAGGCTCTCCATGCCGGGCGGAATGCGTATTCCCGCCAAGCTGCTGACCGACAATGTCTTGTTGCTCGAAGATATCACCTTTGAGGAGCAAAAGCTTATTGATATCGCCAGTCCGCTGCTGGTGGTCGAAGACAGGTTCAGCCGCGTTGAAATAGACAATAACGACAACAGCATTCACCTGCGCCTTTACTTAGGTAAAGAGCTAGGTAAAGAGCTAGGTGAAGAGCTGGGTAAAGAGTTAGGTGAAGAGCCAGGAAAAGAGCCCGCTGATGATCCCCTGCAACCTTTAATTGAATGCTTGGCACAAAGAGGAGTCGCCGGCTAATGGCTGCCCCTGTGGTCATTTCGCAATATTGGGCCGGTGATGCTACAGATCCCGGTCCGGCGATTGCCGAACTGAAGCAGCGGTTAATGGCACTGGAGAAACTGCCAAGCCATGCCACTTTGATCAGTGCCGGTGAAGTCGGCATATTGCGCGATCCCCAGGTGGCAGAGTTCCACCAGTGGTTAAGCCAGTACTGCAAAGTGACTTTTATCAGCGCCGCCTGCACTAGCTTGCATGCCGGTATTTTGGATTTTTATCACAGCAACTTAAACAACACTGTGGTGATCTCGCTGGAGCTGGATAAAACATTCCAGCAGGCCTGCCTGAATTCTCTGGGCATAGGCAATGAGCGCGACCAGGACGGCCTGGATGTCGTGCCCGGGGTGGGGTTTATCGCGCTAAGCCGATTGAAAGATGGTTTGGAAAAAAATGAACAGACAAGACGGCAAGTGGTCGTGGAAAAATGCCAGCTCTTTAGCCAGCAAAGCGGTATGGCAGGCACACAGGCGCTGATCGGTCGGTTAGCCCAGCAGCTGCAGGCCCTGCCGCAAGAGATATTACCGGTGTCGTTTGATATTTGCTCTAACTGGGGCAGATCCTTATTAATGGGAGTGAATATCCGCCTGGCAAGCAAGCGCCAGTCGGTTCAATGGTTAGACAGCATCGAAACCTGTCAGCGCCATTATTTAAGCCTCAAGCCCTTATTTGAGCTTCAGCTGTATAAAGAAAAACTAGCGCAGCACAGTTTAATGTTACTTACTCTGGGAGGCGGTGGCCGGGTCGGCCTGTTGCAACTGGGCAGTAATAACAGTGAAAAATCAGCCGCTGCGATCGAACTGCCACAGGCAAGTTTTGAACAACACTCATTGGCGGATGATATCCGGGGTTATGAGCTGGCGCTGAATCTGCTCGGGGATAATAAAGTCGCCGGTTACCAGCAGATCAGGGATACGCTGAAATATCCCCACAGCCGCTACCGCGGTATGGATAACCACTACTTTAAATGGTAAAGAGCTTTAAGTGGTAAGAGCTTAAATAGTAAAAAGTTTTAAATAGCAAACACCCAAAACCTTAGGCAAAGGATAAGAAGAAGAATAGCAGGGACAATGGCATGATAAACAAGCAAGTAATATCTCAGGAATACGACGTCGTTATTATCGGCGCCGGTTGGGCGGGGCTGGCGTTGGCGCGTCAGCTTAAAAGAGAAAATGGCGATCTGCGTATCATCCAGCTCGAAGCCGAGACTGAATATAAAGCCAAAATCGGCGAAGCCACGGTAGAAATTACCGGCCATTACTTTTTGAAAAAGCTGGGACTGGCCAACTATTTATACCGTCACCAGTTGCCTAAAAATGCCCTGCGCTTTTTCTTCGACAATAAGGAACACAGCCTGCCAATCGAGCAAATGAGCGAACAAGGCACGGTTTATATTCCGCCCCACCCTGCTTTTCAGCTTGAGCGCGCCACCTTTGAATCTGCCCTGACCGAGATGAACCGCGAAGACGACATCACCATTTTACAAGGGGCCAGGATGACTGGCTTTGAACTGGACAACCAGGAAGGACACACAGTGAACTTCAGGTACCAGGATCAAGCCCATCAAATCAGCGGTAAATGGCTGGTAGATGCCAGCGGCCGCGCCGGGGTGATCACCAAAAAAATGAAGTGCCACAGCCGGGAGAATATCCCCCGCCACAGCTCGGCCTGGGGCCGTTTTCGCGGTGTGAAAGACTTTGACAGTGTCGGTACCAAACCCTGGCGCGACCGGGCATCAAGCCGTTTCCTGTCTACTAACCATTTTACCGGCCACGGCTACTGGATCTGGTTCATCCCGTTAAAAAGCGGCCTGACCAGCATAGGCATAGTGTGCGATAAAACCAAGGTCGAAAATCCGCCGTTAAAGCAGGCTGATTTTATCGCCAAGCTGAAAGAGCATGCCGCTATTGCCGACTTGATTATTGACGCCGAAATAGAAGACTTTGAAGCCTGGGGCCAGCTGGCGTACCGCGGTAACACAGTCGTCAACCGGGAACGTTGGGGCGCGACAGGGTTTGCCGCCATGTTCCTCGATCCTTTGCTCAGCGGCGGCGGTGATGTGATTGCCATGGCCAACGACAACCTCAGTAAAGTGATCCTGGCGGATCTGCAAAACAGCGATAAGGAAGCGGCACAAGCAGCCCTGGACCAAGCGGTGCCATTTGCCAACGGTGTGCTCAATTATTATTACCAGTTCCTGTATGCCCAGCTGATGAACCTCTATCCCGTGCTCGACTGTGCCCAGCTGTGCTCGCCGGTAATGGCGTATATCAATGCCACCTATTTTATTACCAATGCCTGGGATTATATCGAAGGAAATCTTTCAGATGCCCGGCACTTTGAAAAGCACTGCTACCTGCGCCGCGGCCACTACGCCCTGGAATTGCTGCTGCAACGTCAGATCCTTCAAAGCCTGGAAGTGCTGCGCAGTGAAAACCGCGCATTTGAGCGCAACGATAAAAGCTTTTTTGAAACCGGTGGCGATCTGTACAAATACTACATCTATCAGATGGGACAAAAAGGTCAGGACGGATACCGTATCGACTTTCGGGTGAAATTATTCACTCAGTGCTTCGCCCAGGTCACAGGTGTTAAACTCGGTCTGGCCAACTTTGGCAATCGCCGCATGGTACAAAGCGCCCTGAATCTGCCGACAATACTGAAAAACCCGACTTTTGGCCGTGAGCAGTTACCGACCTTGCTCAATACTATGAGTGAAAACCTCACCCGCGAGTTACAGCAAACCACAGAGCACACGGTTTTGGTGGAGATCACCGAGGCCTCTTTCGAAGATGAAAAGGTCAAGGTGACAGTTGTCGGCGATACCGCAGACGCCAAGCAGTTAAAACAACTGCAAAGAAGTGCCAACAATATCTGGATGCGTCAGCAGGAATATATCGACCAGGACAGCTATGTGCCTGAATTCCTGCGTTATGCCCGCCAGCAGCCGCAAGATCTGATGGACCCGCGCTACCCTGTGTGTCTTGAAAACACCGAGATGTTGGAAGTTTAATGGAAAAGGCAGTAGAAACTTTGATGATCCCGGCCCGCGACGGCACTCAGCTGGCCTGTCACCGCTACAGGGTACCGGTGAGTGATGACGCTCATTGCTCTGGCCGGGTGCTGCTGCTTCATGGCAGCACCTTCAACAGCCGCCGTTATGCCAATATTGCCAAGGCCTGCGTGAAAAGCGGTTTTGAAGTGGTGTTGTGCGATTGGCGCGGCCACGGCGAGTCGCAGGGCAAGCCGGGCACCTGCGATTATATCGGTCAGTTGGAAGATGATATCAGCGACATTATTGCCTGGTTTGAACAAGAGCAGCCATTGCCGCTGATCCTCGGCGGCCATTCGGCCGGCTCCGTGGTCTGCCTGCGTTATCTGGAAAAATATGGCCAGAAAAAAGTCGACGCCTGCTATTTTATCGCGCCGACCTTTAACAATACCCAGGAGCCGCTGCGTTTTGACAAACCCGGCGCTCAAAAAAGTTTTTTGCTGCGTCATATGCGCAAAAAGCCCTGTTTCCAACCGGCACCGGAAAGTGCTGCTAAACATATGCCGGTCATGAATGACCGCATGTTTTACCTGGCCACCGTCTTGCCGTTTTTACGTCACCGCACCGTGATCACCTTTCCCGGCTCAGAAAAAATGGCGGCACTTGAAGGCCGGGTGCTCAATTACTCCTTTAACCTGATGGCCTCAGTTTCTATCCCGTATTACAGCAAGGCGTTTCGCAAGCTGAAATTACCCGTGGTCTTTATCTGCGGCGAAAACGACGAGGGCCTGCACCCCGACTTTTTACCTATGCTGTGCCAGTGGCATTTAGCCCCGCAACTGGATAAAGAAGTTGTAATGCTGCCCAAGCTTAACCATATGTCGGTGCTGGGCGGCGCGGCGCGGGTATTGCCGCAGTGGTTGATGCAGCGTTGGGGAGAAAATAAGGGCGCTGTTGAGCAGCAATTGAGGCCACAAAGCATGCAACAGGCAGTGGAGCAGGCATCATGAACCAGACCGGCTTAAACTCCCTTCATCAAGGTGACTTTTTCTGGCAAAGGTTGCCGGGTCAACAAACGATTCGCGGGCTTGAACCCGGACAGTGCTACCTTATGGGTTACTTGAGCAATGAACAGGCACTTTATCGCCAATTAAATATTGAACATGGCGATCAACAGGCCCTGCTTAATGCTGCGGTAAATAAATGGCGCCACGAGCTTAACCGGCACTTTATCGGCGATTATCTGCTGATAAGTTTCACCGGTGAACAGCTGTT
Source organism: Thalassomonas actiniarum (assembly GCF_000948975.2). Taxonomy (GTDB): domain Bacteria; phylum Pseudomonadota; class Gammaproteobacteria; order Enterobacterales; family Alteromonadaceae; genus Thalassomonas; species Thalassomonas actiniarum. The sequence goes on along the minus strand of NZ_CP059736.1, from coordinate 832,139 downwards.
TCTCACCAGCAGTGCCCGCGCCAGCTATACCCTGTTTTACCGACAAAGCCAAAACGAGCAAGGGCAATACGGCCTTGCCCTGGCCAGCAATTTAAAGCAGTTAACACAAGTTTTTGATGCAAAAATCAACCCGGCGCAGCTGATGCAAACCCTGGCCTTGGGGCCGTTGGCAGATGAACATACCTGCTTTGAGCAAATCAGCCAATTGCAAAGCGGTGAAACCCTGATTTGGCAGCTAGCGACAGACACAAGTTTAAGCCACAGGGCAAGCCTGCCCGATGCAGAGCAATTAACCCTGGCGCAAAACAGCGCACAACCGCAGGCCGAGCGGTTAGCCCCCCGGAGCACAAGCGATATTGAGTTAACCAAGCTGTTTAACCGCCTGCCAAGCCTGGCCCACCGCTTAGGTCAGCCAGTTGTTGATGCCAGCCTGGCCCATTTTGATGCCCTGGTACAGACGACTGACAGCGACACTTTGCTGCTGGATATCAGCTGGCTCAGTGCCCGCCATATCACCTGCGAGCAAAGTATTCACAGCAGCCATAACTGGTGTAAAAGCATTTTAAAACGTCCGCTGCTGGCGCAGCGCAGCCAGTTGCAGCACAGGCAACAGCAGCTGGTTTCAACTTATAAAGCGGCTAAAAACGAGCTGGATGAAAAACTCTCTTTCGGCCAATGGCTGGATCTGCATTATGTGATCCCCGCCTGGTGCCAATTATTACAGCGCATTTGCCGCCTGCACGGCAAAACCCTGGTTAATCCCTTTATGCACGCTGAGCAATTGCTGCCTTTAGTAAAGCAGGCTCACCAGGCACCCGCGGCATATTTTTCATTGCAGCAGGTCAGTCTGGCCAATGCTTATGACGCCATGCAGCGTTTGTTTTATAGCGGCGAGCCGGAGACGCTTAAGTTGTTTGATCTCAACCCGCTAGCTACCTCACGACTGATCCGCCGTGAGCAGGACAGGCACAGGGTTGAGCAATTATCCGTGTTGCTGCTGACTCTGGATTACCTGACCCGGTTTCATCCGGGCAACTGAAACTGATTTCACCGTTACTTGAAACTAAAACATAAAGTAAAACAAAAATATAACCATAACGATAAAAGTCGAGGAAATAAAAATGGAACTAGGCCAAACCTTACCGGAGTTAAAAGAACAGGTCGCAGAAATGCTTAACATCGAAGCTGCTGATGTCGATGTTGAAGCGCCCCTGGGGGAACTCGGGGTTGATTCACTCAATATTGTCGAGCTGATCCTGATTGTTGAGCAGCTTTACCCTAACGTCATGGACCCGGATGCCCTGACATTTGACGAGCACACCACGTTGGCACAAATGGATGAGCAACTGGTGGAGTCATCGGTAGAAGTTTGATCCCTGGTTTCGCCTGGTTATCTTGCTGCACATAACTGCTAATGAGCGCAAGCTAACTCAGGCGGGACTTTTTTACCCTAACACAGCGTATTTGAGTGACGTTATGAAAAAACTGTTGATTTTACTTTCGATAAATCTGCTGATCGGCAATGTTGTCGCCTGGTTTATGGGCGCGGCGCCGATTGATTTTGAACCAGTGCCTTATTCTCAACAAGAGCAGGAGCTGATCACCGAACTCAAATCTGAGCTGGCACAAAGTGGCGATGATATCGCCCTGCAAACCCAGCTTGGCTCCCTGTATTCGCTGCATAATCATCTTAATGATGCCGAGCCATTACTGGAATCTGCCGCTTCAGGGCAAGATGCTACGGCGCTGGCGTGGCTGAGCGGCACCCGGGCCAAACAGGCGGGGGCCATGTTCGATCCCCTGATGGGACTTAGGAAACTGTATCTGCTGCACTCTGCCTGCAGCGATATGGACCGGGCGGTAGCCATGGAGCCGGAGAATTTTGAAATTCGCATGGTGCGCCTGGCGACCTATTCGCCCACGGCGGTAATGAATTGCAGCCTGGAAACCGCCTTTAGCGACGAAGCCTGGTTTAAACAATATTTTCAGCGCCAGGGAGCCATGGCGCCGCTGGAGCTGAAACTGCAGTTTAACCTGACCATGAGTATCGCCTACGCCAAAGCCGGCGGCAGCGACAACCAACAAGAGGCCAACCGCTATATGGCGTTATATCAGGAGTTATCCCGTGGCAGCGAACAACCGCCGCTGGTATTACAACAATTGGCGGCGGCCAATGCACTGCTGACGGAGGGCTCTTGATGGCAGTCGTTGAACTACAGGGAATTTCCCGCTCCTTTGAGCTTGGCAATACCCGCGTTACCGCCCTGGACAAGCTGAACTTGACTCTGGAAAAAGGTGAATTCGTCGTGCTTCGGGGAGTGAGCGGCAGCGGTAAAAGTACCCTGCTTAACCTCATCGGCGCCATGGACGCGCCCGATGCCGGGGAAGTGTTTATTCACGGCCAGGCATTAAGCTCGCTTTCGGATAAGCAAAAATCGCAATTGCGTAGCCGCTACATAGGTTTTATTTTTCAGGCATTTAACCTGATTCCGGTGTTAACCGCGTTGGAAAACGTACAATACCCGTTGTCACTGCAAAAAGTGCCCGACCGCGAAGCCAAAGCGCGCGCTGCCAAGGCACTGGCCCAGGTGGGACTGGCGGACTTTGTTGATCGCCGCCCCAACCAGCTTTCGGGCGGACAAATGCAACGGGTGGCCATCGCCCGCGCCCTGGTGACCAACCCGGATATTATTTTGGCGGACGAACCCACCGCCAACCTGGACTCGGAAACGTCAAAACAAATTATGGATCTGCTCGGCAGCCTGAACCGTGAAACCGGCGTGACCTTTTTATTTGCCACCCATCACGATTTTGTCTTAAGCCGGGCGTCGAGAGTATTGGAATTAAAAGACGGCCATATCGTCAAAGACGAGCAACCGCACAACTTAACACTGGTGGAGAATTCCCCGGGAGAGAAACTTGGCTAACAATCTAATGAAAAATATTGGTTTCTTATTACTGGCAACTGCCCTTGGCGGCTGCTCGGAACAAGCAGAGCAGACACAAGAAATAAGCGAAAGCCAAGCGGCAACAGCCACGAAAATAAATAAAGCCAATCATGCCAGCGAGCAGGTTTTATCTGACTCACAGCAGCCAACACAAGTGCCGACTACCAACGGTGAGCGCCGGGCGTTATTGGAATCCCTCAACATCAATGGCGACAGCTCTGTCGATGATCGCCGCCTGGCCTTATTTGTCCGCTATACTTATTTTGCCGATAATCCTCAGCGTCAGCTGGAAACTTTAGAGCAGCTGATTGCAGAGATCGCCGACATGCGCCAAACCCGCCCGGATGATCATGAACTGACCGCGTTATACGGCAGCGCCATCAGCTTGCAAACGGTATTTTTCCTCGACAATCTCGGCAAAACCAATTTGCTGTCGAAAAAAGGCAGCCGCTATCTTGATCGCGCGGTAAAAAGTGCCCCCAACCACCTGGGAGTGCGCTTATACCGGGGCATCACCTATGCCGAAATGCCGGCCTTTTTGGGGAAAGCCCGACAGGCGGTGGCCGACTTTAAGCTGATCAAACATGCCAGTACTGCCTTTCCAGGCAAAAAAAGTACAGATCAGGCTAACGAACAGGCGAATAAAAAGTTTGCTGCGATGATCGACTATTACTACGCCATGGCCCTGATTAAAAACCAGCAACAGGATCGCGGCATCAAACAGCTGACGTCGCTGGTGGGCAAAAACATAGCGCCCTGGTCAGCGCGGGCGGCAACGTTAAAGCAAGAGCAGGGTTAAAGCATGTTGCGATTAAAACTGGCGTTATTAAACGTACTGCGCAACGGCAGGCGCAGCTTTATCACCTTGCTGGCGATCCAGTTTGGCGTGATCAGCCTGATTTTAATGGGCGGCTTTTTTGCTTCCATGTATGAAGGTATGCGCGAAGGAGTTATCCGCTCACAGCTTGGCCATATCCAGATTTACCAACAAGGTTTTAACCAATTCGGCAGCCAGGAGCCGGAGAAATACCTGATAGATGCCAAGGTACTCAAGCAGGTAACCACGCAAATTGAAGCCCTGGAACAGGTAGAGCTGGTGACGCCAAGATTAAACCTTACCGGCTTGTTAACCGACGGCAGCAAGTCGCTGGCGGTTGTGGTTGAAGGTATAGACCCGGAAAAAGAGGCGCTGCTAAGCTCGGCGGTAAAATTAACCGCGGGTGAAGACCTGTTTGAGGAAGACACTGACGGCGCCTTGATCGGCGATGGTTTGTTTAAATCCCTGAACCTGGAAATTGGCGCATCGTTGACCCTGATGGCAACCACAGCTGACGGCAGTTTTGATGCCCGCGATATCACCGCCACCGGCGCTATATCTACCGGCACCCGTGAAGTGGATAACCGCTTTATGCGCATTAATCTTAAACACGCCCAGGAGCTGATGTATACCCAGGGGGTTACCCGTTTGGTGCTGCTGCTTAAAGATACTCAGGATACCGATGCGGTAATGGCAGAATTAAATCGGGCCTTTAAAGAGCAGGGGCTGGCACTGGAGCTGCGCAGCTGGAGTGATTTAGCCGATTATTATCATGAAGTGGTGAACCTGTTTGACGGTATATTCTCGATCGTGCAGCTGATAGTGTTGGCCATAGTCCTGCTTGGCATAGTCAATACCATGGTGATGGCGGTGATGGAACGTACCCCGGAAATCGGCACCATACGCGCCATCGGCGGCACCCGCGGTGAAGTGATGAAGCTCTTTATCAGCGAAGCTTTTATTTTGGGGTTAATAGGCAGCGTGCTCGGGGTGGTTTTTGCCGTCTTGCTGGCGCAGGGTATTACCGGCGCAGGCGTTATGATGCCGACCCCGCCGGGCAGCTCGCAAACCTACCCTATCCGCATTTTCACCGACGCAGACCTGCTGTGGAAAAACGGCCTGTTCGGCTTGCTGATTGCCGTGATATCCAGTATTTATCCGGCGGTAAAAGCTTCGCGCATGGTGATCATCCAGGCCCTGAGATTTGCCTGATGGCCTGAAATGAAGGAGTTCAAATGAATAAATTAACCACAATCTTGTTGCCGATTGGGCTGGTTTTTATCAACCCCGCCCTGTGCGCCGAGGCAACCTCGACTACAGTCAATGGACAAATTACCGATGCTGTAGCACAACAGCTGGTAAACAATCCGGTTATAAGTGAAGAAAAAATAACTGAACCGGCTATAAACAATGGTTCAATCAATGAAGCAGTCGGGCCTGTGCCTGAGCAAACTGAGGTTGCTAAAACTGATAGCCAGCTAAATCCACAGTTAAGTGCCGAGCCTGATGCTCAGCAGTTGCTGGAATTTATCGACAGCCTGCGAGGTTACCAGGATCAAAGCTTTACCTTCGACTTATCAAACATCAGCTTTAAGGATAATGAACAAAAGCACCGTAACAAACTGGCGGTTAAAGTACTGAGCGATGCTTCCCTGGTGGAGTTCACCGCCCCGGCCCGCTCTAAAGGCCGCAAAATTTTAAAGCAGGCGCAAAACATGTGGATCCGTTTCCCCGGCACCCGCAATGTCTTGCGCATTTCCCCGGCCCAGCGTTTACTAGGGGAAGCGAGCAACGGTGATGTTACCGGCACTAACTTCTCAGAAGATTACACCGCCAGCTATCAAGGCACTGAAATGCTAAACGACAAGCAGGTGATCAAACTTGAGCTTAACGCCAAACACGACAAAACCACTTACAAGCAAGTGATGTTCTACCTCGACAGCGAAAACAACTTGCCGCTGCGTAGCGATTTTTATGCCCGCTCCGGTAAGTTGGCCAAGCAGGCCTATTACACCAAATTTAAAGAATTTGACGGTGATTTGAAACTGCACCGCATGAAGCTGGTAGATCCGATAGTGGCAGGCAGTTACACCTGGATGATGTTTGACAACTATCAGAAACAAGATCTCGACAGCGCCATTTTCCACAAAGACGCCCTGACGAGGTAGCATTAAAGATGACGTTAAAACTCTGGCCGCTGCTGCCGCTGCTCTTTAGCCCGTTATCCTCTGGCTTTTCGGATAATGGCCCGGGGCAAGATCCCTTTGCTGACGATCCTTTCGCCTCAGATCCGTTTGAAACCGATCCCTTTGTCACTGAGCCGGCGGCAGAAAGCAGCAACCACCAAAGCCGAATAGCCCTGAAAAGTTATTACCAGGATAACCAGCTGCGCATCAGTCACCCCTTTAACCCGGGTGAAGTGAAATTTGCCGATGCCCTTACCCTGGTATCGCTGGATGCTACACTGGAAAGTCAGTGGCACAACCAGTGGAAAACCCGCGCCAGAGTCTATCAGCGCTATCTTCAGGAAAACATCTCCGGCAACAATCAGGACAGCAGCGACAGCCACCTGCTTGAAGGCCTGGTACAGTGGCAAAGCAACAACCGCGATCTGGTGATAGAACTGGGCCGCAGCAAACCCCAGTGGAGCAGCGGCTACAGCTATGACATAGCCAACATGTTGCAACCCCAACGCACCCTGCCCTATATCGATCAGGACAATGCGCTGCAAAGCAAAGGCTGGGACATGGTGTCCGGTCAGTATTTTTCCGGTCCCTGGTCATATGCCGGTTACCTGGTGGCAAGCGATAGCCGCTACCTTGATGCCGACACCGAGGCGGTATTGCGCCTGGGTTATCAGCAAGACGACGCCTTCTCCCTGCTATTACACAAGATAGACGGCCAAGATCTGTCGTTCGGCGCTACCTACTCCAGCCTGCTGAGCGACGCTGTTACCTTCAGGGCCGAGTGGACCCGCCATAGTTACCGGCAAATAGAACCCTTGCAGGTAAATAGCTGGCAAACAAAAGATAAGTCCAACTACCAGCGTTTTGTGGTCGGCTCTACCTATACCGCAGACTCGGGATGGTCGCTGACCGGTGAGTACTTTTACAACGGACACGGCGCCGGAAAAAAAGAATGGAAAAACCTGACCACTGACGCCAAAGCCGCTGCCGAGCGCATCAGGCAAAACCAGTCGAGCGATCCGGCAACCGACTACAACAATGCCTTTGCCGGTTTGGCTTTTATGGGCCAGGGCTGGCTGCGTGAGCGTTATCTCTCTGTGATGTTTATGTCGGCAGAAAGCGACAACCTGTGGCAATTACGCCTGAGCTCACAAATAAGCCTGGACGATGACAGCCAGCTGCACCGCTTTGAACTGCTTAAATCATTCACCGATAACCTGTCGGCGCGGCTGCAATGGCAAGTATTTAACGGCTGCGAGCTATGTGAATACGGCCTCAATCCCAGCAAAAACAATATCCGTTTGACCGCCAGCTGGTTGTTTTAAGCAGCTCCGGCGGTAAGCCAAAATAATAAAAATTAAAGAAAGAGATAAAAGATGGATTTTAACAATAACTACCGTGTTGATCTGCGAGACCTGAACTTCCTGTTGTGGGAGCAATTCGACATTGAAAACACCCTGCTTGACCCGTCGATAAATGCCGAATACAGCAAAGACTTTATCCAGCAGCTGTTATTTCATGCCCGCGACTTTGCCTATAACGAGCTGGGCGCCAACTACCAAAGAGCCGATCGCGAAGGCTGTAAATTACTTGAAGACGGTACGGTACAATTGCCGTCGAAATACCCGGAGATCTGGCAAAAATACGTTGATGCCCAATGGGGCCGGTTAAGCTCGCCGCCGAAATACGACGGCCTGGGCTCCCCCTATATGGTGGCGCAAATGGTTTACGAAATATTCCAGGGTGCCGATGCCTCGTTTATGGTGTACCCGGGCTTTTGCAGCCCGGCCATGCACCTGATCGAAAGGTTTGCCACGGAAGAGGTAAAACAGCGTTTCAGCCCAAAACTTGCCACCAACGAATGGGGCGCCTGTTTATGCATGACTGAACCGCAGGCAGGCAGTGACGTAGGTGCGATAACCACCAAGGCCATTCCGCAAGAAGACGGCAGTTACCATATAGAAGGCGGCAAAATATTCATCTCCGGCGGTATGCACGACCTAACCGACAACATCGTCTACATGCTGCTGGCCCGGGTAGAAGGCGCACGAAGCGGCACCACAGGTTTATCCTGTTTTGTCGTGCCCCGCTTTGAACAACAAGATGACGGCAGCCTGACCGACAACCATGTACGCTGCATACGTCTGGAAGATAAAATGGGCATCCACGGCTGTGCGACCGCCCAATTAAGCTTTGGCGACAACGGTCCCTGTAAGGCCTATTTACTCGGCGAGCGGGAAAACATCGGCCTGCGCCAGCTATCCACCATGATGCACATGGCGCGTATCTCCACCGGCATCTACGCCTTAGGTTTAGCCGGACGCGCCTACATGAACGCCGCAGAATATGCCGCCGAGCGTATACAGGGCACCAGCTTTAAAGAAGCCTTCAACCCGAAGGCAGAAAAAGTCTCAATTATGGCCCACGTAGACGTGCGTCGTATGCTGCTGGAAATGAAGTCTAAAGTAGAAGGCTGCCGGGCACTGATCCACAAACTGACCTTCCATCAAAGCTGGGTAACCAATTTGCAAACTTTGCAGGAGATGCACCCGGAAAAAACCGAAGAGTATAAGGTACAAAGCAAACACCACGAATCCCTGGTAAGCCTGCTGACCCCGATAGTAAAAGCCTACACCTCAGATCAGGCATGGCGGGTGGCTGAACTGGCGATACAAGTCTACGGCGGCCACGGTTACGTGAAAGATCACCCGGTAGAGCAGGTGGCGCGGGACGTGAAAATATTGTCTATTTGGGAAGGTACTTCGTTTATCCAGTCGGCAGACCTGATGAAAGATAAGCTGGGTATGGGACTGACTTCAAAACTGCTGAATATCTACCAAGAACAGATAAAAGTTAGCATAGCCCGCAACCGCGGTGTTGGTGTGCTGCTGGCGGAAACCGATGCCTTGGAAGCTTCACTGGCGATCTTTATCGAAACCCATGCCCTGATGGGGCGCTGGGTAAAAGAGCGTAAAGTTGAGCTGATTTTTTCGGTATCCACCCGATTCCTGGAAATGATGGCGGAAGTTACTTTGTCATGGTTGCAGCTCGATGGTGCGGTAATTGCGGCGCAGAAGCTAGAAAACCTGAAAGATCCGCAAGACGAAGCCTTCTACCAAGGTAAGATCGCAAGTGCTCAGTTTTATATCAATAATATATTACCGGGCGTTAAATCTAAGGCTGAAATTATCGCCAAAGAAGATACTTCAGCACTTGATGCTAGAGAAGATATTTTTTTACAGCGCACTGATTTGTATGGCTAACAGATCAATCAATTGAATAAAGGGGGTAGTAATAGCTCCTTTTTGCATCCTTACTCTTAACTTAACGCCTCGAGTTTTTATCGCTGGCCTTCATCAGCCATAGTTGGGATACTCCGAAAATTTAATGTGTTAGGCAACTTTTCACCCCTTTTTAGCCGGATCGGTTGCCTTTCTCTTTCTGAAACACTTTCCCGCAATATGTTTCATTTTAGGCTTTCCGTGAAAGTCCCTGTTTCCATGGCCTTAACTAGACCCTTAAAGGTTTTAATACATTTTTGGGGTATTTTTATTATTTTTTTTATCTGTTTTTTGTTTTTCAGTTTCTTTATTTGTACATTGTAAATGTGTCTCCCCTTTGTTGTAACTAAGGGGAGAACCGCCATGCAAACCATCATTGAAAATATCCTTGCTTATATCTCAGCCTTTGACGGCGATCCGCTCGTGTTAATCACCCTGCTGGCCCTGTGCGCCGGGATGTTATTTGCCCTGTATAAAGTGGTCAAGTTGGTACTGGAGCATAAGGCGATTAAGGACAAATAAGCGAGGTTTGTCTCGATACCGCTTTCCGTGAAAGTCAGGAAAAATAAGGGCTACACTGAATAGACAGTACTAGAGAGCACATTGTCTGTATTTTTCGCTTACATAGGAATATACCAACAATGAGTAAAACCGATGTACTAAACCCCGTCGAAATTAACCGCGTATTGAAAACTTACTTGTTGATGAAAGATAGCAGACTAAGCGTTGCGCCCTGGTGCTCAGTCATGCAACTATGCTCGTAATAGAGATAGCCTTGATTGAAGTAAACAATATCCTGCATCCCAGTGGCCAGATCAAAGAAGAAATACATCTACCCTCTAAAATCTGTAAGAATCTGAAGCCCGGACAATCTGGTTAACTAACCCTAAGAGCCGGGCCATTATCCAGGAATGGATCTCCTACCAGCTTAAACGGCATTGGGGGAACTGTCATTGATGGCACCCAATACCAGGGGCTTAATCCAGATACCAAGTTTATTTTTAACAACAGGGTCGGGCCTACTCGATACAGCTTCAGCCATGAAAGTTAAAAAGCGGGGTAACTATGTGTCCGTGAAAGGTCAAGTCTTGCTTTTTGCATGGTAAATCCCTTTTGTACAAAATGAAAAGGCTGACCCACTGTTCTATAGCGTAAAACTTCCAAATTAAATTGATTGTGGATTGAATTCCGTAATACTTTAAAACTACAGCTTCTCACTATTTCCGATAATCCAAATTATCGAAAACATTGGATGAGAGGTATTTAATATGCCTAAAGCAATAGACAAACAGAAATTAACCTTTTGATATCCAATTATTTATGCACCATTGCGTCATACAAATAAAAAACCGTAAAGAAATCTTCCTTTACGGTTTTTATTAGAGCAATAAGTAATTCTAAAGTTTATTCGTATCCTCATATGCCAAAAATACAAATAATACTTTGTTATTTATACTTATTATAAGTTAACATCATTAGCTGGCCTTAGGCATCCACAGTGTATCTAATTGTTGCTTCACTGTCTGACCATTACCGGAAACACCATCCAGGTCGCCAATATCACTACCTGCCATGGCTTGTACAAGTAAGTTGATATTTGCTGAACTTAAGCTGTGATCTCCTAAGCTGACTTCGTCAATATTACCGTGAACAGTAATACTGCCATTGGCACCGTTTTGCCAGTCAGTGCCGTTTTGGGAGTCGCCAAACTCGATGAGTAAGCTATCATCTTGCTGTTTCGTCAACCAGATATCATCGGTATCTAAGCCATCTAAAATCAGGGTGTTTTCACCACCGCTATCCCTGATCACATCAACACCATCACCTTTGGTGTAATGATATGTCGTATTTCCGGCACCGCCATCCATAACATCATTGCCTGTGCCACCGATCAATACATTGGTACCGGCAAAACCTCTTATGATATCATCACCGGCGCGGCCATCCAGGGTGTTTTTAGAAGTTTCGTATCTAGCTCCTTCGATGTAATCGTCTAATATAGTCCCCTGAACATTGCCAAACCCTTCAAAATTATCGTTATAGGTGTTAACACCATCAATGTTTGATTCAATCGCTCCCCAACCTAAGTCGAAAACCGTACCATTGCCTGGTTTTTCATTTGCCGCTTGGCCAACAGCTATATAGTCATCCTGCTCCTTTTTACTCATATTTTCCCAGGCCTGTGCATCTAGTACTTGCCCGGAAATAATCTCCCGGCGGCTGGTGGTATAAGAGATATGAGCGTTAACCGCTTTGGCGTCCAAAGTGATATTGGCTAGCGATACTTCAGTGTCACCACTGTTGCTGATTTCCAAGCGCATCCCCTGATTCAGGGCGGCACTTAGCTGCTCATAACTGAGCTCATTAGGATTAATAGCAAGCGTATTGGCCTGAGCGGCGGTTTTCAGCAAAGTATCACCGGCAAACAAGGATAAACTAAGCCCGGTGATATCTCCTTCGGTAGAGACTTCAAGCCGGTATTGTTTGGCAGCAGAAAACTCATTGCCAAGTACTTTAACGACAGTGCCTTCCTGTGCAGCAATACTTTCAGAGTTGCTCTGAACAAATTCACTCCCCCAGGCCACTGCACTGCTATCAACAGGAGCAATTGCTGCTGTAGTGCCGTCAATAAACCATCTGTTAGGAATAATGCGTTTGGCGGGATCATTTAAGAGCCCTTTGACAAAAGCACTCAAGCTTTCATTTCGCAATGAAGTATCGGCAAAAGTCATGCCGCCCGGCATTGCAGTATTAATGGCCAGCGCAATGCTGTCTGCACTGGGATAACCCTGGCTAAGCGCTTGAGGTAAACTAATTTTGTTCAGTATACGATCCCCTGCCATCAGGCTAATATGCATGGTCGTCGCCAATTCGCCATTTTCAGCGCCGCCGATTTTTACCGTAACATCGGTTGATTGCACGTCTTCAAAAGGGTTGTGAAAATTGGCAATACTATCAACCAGCGCATCTGCGCCAATGCTGTTTTGGCTCTCTAAAGCAAGCGGAGCAGCGTAGGCTTTTGCCCGGAATGCTTCGGCAGACAGGCCTGAGAAACCAGCGGCATCATCCGTTGGCAGATTATTAAGCACCAACAGTTTTATGTGCTGATAATTCTCAGAAAGAAAATAATCGGCCAGTGTAAATTTACCTGCTTTACCTGTGCCCGATTGAAAGTTAACCACCAGATCCTGGTTGTCGCGGTTAAAGCTGAGTCCCTGCTCGCCGGTTGCGGGATCTAATGTGATTGCTACGGTATCAATGTCCCTGTCGTCATCACGGTTGTCTATGATGACTTCCTGTTCACCAAGTTGGCTCAGGTCGTACATATCATCACCGGCGTTGCCTCTTAGCATCAAAGGTGAGTCTATTTTCTTACCTGAGTCGGCATCCAGCTGCAGCCAGTCGTGGCCATTGCCTCCTATTAAGGTATTGGTTTCATCGCCGGCAATAAGGATATCCCCCTGGAATGTCGGTGCAGATTTTTCTGTCACATCGCCGCCGACCAGGGCTTTAACCAGGATATCTTTTTCTTTATCGTAAGAGAAATGCATAGAGCCCCCTTCATTGTCCACCAGATAAAGGTGAGCATTAGGATAATTTCCCTGACTGTCATGTTGATAATAATTGCGTACTTCTACCACAACTTTTTCACCCTGGCTGTTACGGTAACGCAATACCAGATCATTGTCATCGCGCCACATATCAATTTCTTCCATACCGGCATCGACCACTATGGCATCGTTTTCAGGCGCCGTACTGGTATCCTGATTATCGATAACGGTGATGCCGGCGCTGGCCGCAACATAGATATCGGCTCCGGCACGTCCTGTTAAGGTATCGTTACCCTGGGCAACCAGAATATTATCTTTACTGTCGCCAACGATATTATCATTTAGTTCAGTGCCCTGGGCAGCAAGCTCATATCGCTCCGAGAGCACGATAGGTTTTGGCACTGAAAAACCAGTATGCTCAGTGGTAACCAAACCACCGGCCTGAGACAAGTCAGAATAAATCGTCGTCGACATCGGAGAGCTTGCATCCATATAACCCCCATCCGAGAAGATTTCGAACCGGCGCATGATATTGCCCAATTCAATGCCGAAATTAACTTCATAACCGTCGTTGGTATAAAAACGTAGAGCGTCATATACCGCTTTTTGCTCTTGCCCTTCGACATTTAAGGTTAGAGAATGCTTTCTTTCATGGAAGTCATAATCCCATTGTTCAGATTTATCGTCGATAAATGAGCCGATATCGAGTTTGACTTCTTCTTTCTGGCCGTTGCCTTTGTCGATAACAAAAACCAGTTTGAAGTCATTAAAGGTCACCACCCGTTGACCTCTCGGACCATAAATAGAATCGAAATCATGAAAACGGAAATCAACATCCATGCGGATACTGATATCTTTAGCTGCAGCGTCAAACCAGTATTTGGTCTTGGTCTGGCTGCCCTGGTAGCTGATCTGCCGGTTATTTTCCAACTGTGTCAGTCCCGCTCCGTCACCTTTGCGGCTAATGCTGCCTGCTGCCAGATCAATTTCTACGCCCTGATTTGAACCTTGGAGCCTTTGCTGATCCATAGCTGCGTTATAGATAGTGGAAAGCTTGAAGTCATCGACATTGCCATTGCCGCTGATCGTTTGCGGCAATTGCGCCGATAACATAAAGCCGTCTGTGGTAGAAAAACGCAGCAGCTTATTGAGCCTGACACGTTCTCCCTGCGCATTGAGTTCATACATGTCCTTAACCTGGACTTGTCCGCCCTTTTTAAGGCTGATAATCAAGTCATTGCCGACAATTTGCCAGTTGTCCAGATCGGTAAACTGAGTGCCGAGCAAAACATCGTTAACTTCTACGGAATTGCCTTCGATCTCATCCTGAGCGGCGGTTTCGATAATCGTTACCTTGTCGCCGTTTTCCAGTTCGCCAATACGGTAGGAATCGGCACCGGCGCCGCCTTCAAGGGTGTCTTTGCCTTTACCCGTTAAGAGATTATTGTTTTCATCGCCGACAAAGTGATGCTGAGTTTTAAAGTCCGTCGCAGCAATACCCAGGAGCAGGTTTTCCATGTTGGCAACTGTGCCAATATTGGTTTGCGTACCGTTTTTATGTTTCAAGGCGATAGTTTCTGCGGCTAAGTCGACCTTGTAGCCCAGATAATCGGTACCTGCAAAAACGGTGTTAAGTTGCAGGCTGTCGATACCGTCGCCGCCGTCCAAGTCATAACGGTACGAGCTAAATAACGCCGCATGTGTTGCCCTGGCTTCATCAAATAACCGTCCGTCGGCCCCGGTTAACGGGACACTGGCATTAAGCACAAAGATATCTTGTTTATCACCGCCGGTAATATTCTTATTACCCGTTTCCAGCATAAACATATTGGCATTGGCCTTAAGCCCGATGCCGGTATCATTGCCGTTAGCCAGATTAAAAAGCACACCCTTATCTGACTGTACATTGCCCACTTGTTTTAAATGCCCGCTTGAGTCCAGACCTGCGGAGTAATCAAAATTGGCGTTATGATAGTCTGCATATATTTCGGCATATTGGCGATTGCGGTTTAATGTCCAGCCACCTCCTTCATATTGTGCAGTGTTGATATGTATATGCTCATGGTTGATTTCACCTCCTTCCCAGGCATCTTGGTATGTGCCGCCTGTATCTAAGTAACCTTCGGCAAACTTTTGTACTTTAACCTCGGTCTCTTCATAGATAACGGCGCTAAAATTGTCACTGACACCGGCCAGCAGGTTGTCGGCGCTGCTTTTTAACAGCTCTTGATACTTAGAAGAATATTGCGCCTGAAGCACATCTTCCTGGATATTCTGAGGCGTAGTGTCGCCAAAAAATGCCCGGGTGCCTATTTCTGCCCTTTGTCCGGCAGTCAGGGGAATTATTTCTTCTATTGCCTGTACTTTACGCACCGCGGAATAAATGGCATCAACACCCACCATAACAACGGCAAATACGGCACCGGCGATGGCGCCAACCGGTCCGGCGACTAAGGTCAGCCCGGCAAAAACCGTAGCTGCCGTTATTGAAATAGCCGAAGTGGTAATGGAATAAATGGCATCCTGACGCTCCAGGCCTTTTTTATCTTCGAACCCTTTCAACGGTTCAACAATGCCGTAATAAACATCAAAAGGCACGCTGGCCAGCGCGCCGATAACACCGGCCCCCTTACCCAGCACCTTACCGACACCACTGGCGATTCTGCCGCCGATACTCTTTAATGATGCGGTGGCCGAACGGGCAATACGCGCACCGACTTTTTGGCTTAACTTTTCGATGGCCTCACTGCCAAAGGTATTGGCCAGGCCGCCGGCACTGCTTTCAATGCCTTTCTGATCATCCTTACCGATCGACTTGAACAGTGACCAGAAACCACTGGCTTTGCCATATTTGTCGATCACGCTTAAGGTGTTGCCGGCCGCGGCCCCGGCAGCATTAATGCTTGATGATTTAGCGGCAACGGCGGTATCGATACCGACAGAGATATCATCAAAGGCGCCTATTTTCAGCTTGCCGTCATTCCAGCTGTCGCTGTCTGCCAGCTCTGCCATCGAAAGCTTGACGCTATCCACTAATGTCCCCTCACCGGCGATCAGACTTTCGGCTGAAACGCCTTGCTGGTTGGCGGAGCGGTTAAGCACATCTAGATATCTGGCTTTGCCGACGGTATCTGCAGTGGCAAAAGCATGTGCAAACTTATCGCCGTCAAAAACCAGCTGCTGCGAAGTAAAGTTGCTTTGGCTATGTACCGCCTTACCGTCGATAATGGCGCCGGCTTTATAGAGCTGTTCACGGCTGATGCCGGACTCCAGGGTTCCCTTTTGCTCATCTAAAGTGCGTAATTCATTGATGGTTAAGGTATCGAGCTTGACCTTAAGCGTTTTAAGCTGTGCCGAAGACAAGTTATCCACTTTAGTTTGATCCAGCGATAGTTCGCCATTGCTGCGCGTGAAAAGTCCGCCTATTTCTCTAACAACGGCAGGATCATCCTGCCAGGCGCCATAATTGTTTGTTTGCTCAGCAAAATCCTGCACTTTAACCCATTTACGCAGGTCACTGCCTAAGTTTGCCGGCGGCGCATCAAGGTCGGTGATCAAGGTATTGGCATAGGCAATAAAACGTTTCGCTTTACTTGGCTGGCCTTCAGCATTTTCGGTACTTGAATAGACTCCTGCCCGGGTTTGACGCTTCAGGTACAAAGCTATTGTTGCCAGGCTTTGGTTGCCCGGATTATTGTCAATGAATTGCAATAAGGCAGCATCGGATAACGGCGTATTCGCCTTATCGCCGAACAGGTTAATATACAGCGCCTGCTTGTTTTTGCCCGCTTCATCATCGGACAAATTCAACAATTGCTTGAGCAGACGTTCGCTGTCAAAGGTCAGATCATCCTGCAACGAAGGCGAAGTAAAGTCGGTATCGGCGTCGACAAGTTTACCGTCGATTTGAGCGCCCATTCTCCGTAGTCGCTCCCGCCTGATTTCTATCCCGCCAATCGCCACTTTGCCGTATGCCTTATCCAGCAACACTAATTTTTCCTGAGTGCTTAAGTTGCTCTCTCCCAGAGATTCCAGCACTTCACCTGCCGGGGTATTATCCCTGCTTATATCAACCAGGTTTTGCTCAAATTGCGCAGCAGCGCTATCAAAATTGCTGAGTTTATCAGCATCACTGTAGTCCTCGGCACCGGTAAAGTCTTTCGGCCAGAAGCGATTGCTTGCCTTATCATAAAGCACCTTGCTCAGTTTCAGATCCTGATGGTATAACTGGGCATCGCCAAGGTCGGCGATCATATTTAAATACAGCTCTTTGGCATTGGCCGGCAATTCAGCCAGTGTCAACTTGTCGAGCGATTTGCCCGGTATTTTAAGCATACGCAATTTAACACTACCGTCGCTTTCCCGGTAAACCTCGGCGCTGCCTTCCCCGTAAAAGCGGTTAAAATAATCCGCTTCTATGTTTGCCCGGGCAAAATCCTGGGCAAAGTCTTTAACCAGCACCGTCGGGTCTTGGGTGATCAACTGGTAGAAAGGCTGTGCCTGCAATGCCTGTGTTTGCTGCTCGCCCCCTTCCCGGTCGCTGCTTAATTCGTTGCGATAGGAAGCATATTGCCACTGGGACGGACTGACATCGGAGGACGGTTTCACGCCGGGCGTAATCCCCCCCTCATTTAACGTACTTTCAAGTTCACTAACAAAAGTTTGTACTTTTTTCAGTCCCTCGGCGCTGTATTCTTTTCGCTCGTTATCCGTTTTGATGTACAAGGTAAATTGCGTACCCACTTTTACCCTGGAATCAGCCCCGGTACGAGACATATCGGTCACTTTCCAGCTATCTATGGGGCTGTCTGCAGAAAAGAGCAGCCCTTTGATCAGCTCAAATGCCCGGGAGACTTCCCCTTCCTGTACACTGATATGGATCTTATCACCGGCACTGCCCCCTTGGGATAAACCTTCAACACGGTTGGCATGCAAAAAGACATCGGCGTCGGTTTTCGTTAACCTGAAACCGTTTTCCACAGCAACTTCTCTTGCCTGGAAGGTTTCATACGAAGGTGCATCTGCAGCCCTGTTAAACACCGGGTTATCCAAGTCTTGCATCTTACTGTGCAAAAGTTCTTTATTTTGTTGCAGGTATTCAGCTGCCGTCGGGGGCGGCGCTACCGGCTCAACTTTCAGCTTAGCTCCCTTGCCTTTAAACTTAGGTCCAAGCACACCGTCAACAGCCTCGTCACCCGGGCTTTCATAGGCAAGCTCCTGCCCGTTATAATCGTAGGCACTGCTGCGCTCAACCGTATTGTTTTGAGGGTCCCATTGCAACACCAGCTTATTGTTGCTGTCTTTATGCACCCAATCGCCGTTTGCATCCTGGACATGTTTATGACCGGCGCTATCTACCGCCAGCTCTGAAGTGCGCACCGATATCTCGGTATCGGCCCATTTCAACTCCTGTGTCAGCTGTTCGCCAAAATTTGCCTGCTGTGAATGCGAAGCAAGAGAGCAGCCCACCAGGCTGATACGCCCCGGTGTTAATGTGCCTTTAATATCGACCAATTGAGCGGCCAGTTCAGCGGCGCTGCGTCCCGCCAGCGTCCGGCTGCCGTCATCGGCTGCACGGCCATGCCCTACCAGCTGCCAGCGGATATTATCGACACCGTCGGAGTCGAGTATCGACATATCGCCATAAACCACTTTCGGGTTGCCATTGGCATCTAATTGCACGATAACGCTGCTGTCGGGATGTTTGCCCGCCAGACGGGCCGCTGCACGTTTGGCAATAGGATCATTTTCCAACTGAACGATCACCTGGGCATCATAGCGGGTGCTGCCGCCGTCTTGTCTTGGTGTTACCTCCGGAGCATCCCAAGTGTTCACGTCCCGGTTGTCGATGACTTTATGGGCATAGGCAATTTCCCCTTCTGCACTTAAGACGCTGACACTTTGTTGCCAGCCGGCGGGGGCCCCGGCACGGCTGAGCAGGCCAGTCAATGATTCGGGAACGATTTGACCGCTTTCATTAAACGATACCAGGTTATTGTCGGTCAGATATAACTTGAAGGTTTCATACTGGGCACTCTCTGCGCTTTCAAGAGTAAAACGTCTCAATACCGTTTTAAATCTGGATTTTGTCCCGAAAGTGGGCACAATCTGCGCCGTTAGTAAATTAGCCAGTTGCGATAAACTTGCCGTATCGGCTTTTAGCCAGTCAGGAACATGAGTTGCCGTAGCAAGGCTCTTTTGTACGGCCGTTTTAACCATAGTGGTGATGAGTTTATCCGATGCACCGACATTGTCATTGTTTCCCCAAAGCAGGGCTTTATCTCCCTCAGGCGCATACATATAAACATAGTTATCAACGGTATAGAGCGAGGGTACGCTTACTTCTTCACCTGCTTGAGGATAAGCGACCCGGTATACCGCATCAAAGGCCTGTTTGGTATTAACACCGTATACCACCAATTGCTTTGTTAAATCGGCTTCGCTTATTTTCGGCACGCCCATAGCATCCAGGACATTATTGACTTTCGCTATTTTGCCTGGCAAGGAGTTAAGCAGGGTATTGCCCTCCTTGAGAAAGTAGTTTGCCGTGACGTCGACTTCTTCGGAAATAATATTTTCTAAATATTTTTGATTGTTCAGCTCGGGGTTCCCCTGACTCGGCTGATTCAACCATTCGCCGAACGAGGCAGGGTCAAACAGATACTGCTCAACAATCCTATCGACCTGCTCGGTGCTATAATGCCGCTCAAGCTGGCCTCTTAGTGTTAAACCAGCGTTATAAACCGCATTTTTGTTGTTATAGTTAGTGCGAAAGGCAAAGTCTTCGCCAAAAACACCTTTGGCAACTTTTTCCCCGAGATAATCCGTAACCATTTCATCCCAATTGGCTTTCTGGGTTTCTAAGCTGAAAGGACCAAAGGCACGACGACCGGACGATGAGGCATGTACCGACTCATGGGCAAGCGTTGATTTGGTAAAATCTTCATCCAGGTGTCCGTTACGATAAAAGTCCGGGGCATCGACAAAAATACGAATAATGCCGTCTTTCCCGCTAAAAGCCGGTGCCGGAGCCGTATCTGAAGCAGATAGGCCAATCCCCTGATCGTTTGCAAAAGCCTTCTGATAGGCCAGCAAATTATTTCTTTCCGGGTATTCGCCATGCCCCTGAGTGGAATAATATTTCACCCTGAAATTACGGTCACCGCTTGAGCCGCTATCTGCATCATCAAAACCTGACAGAGCGACTTTTTCGGCATCGCTGAGACTGTCGCTGTTTTCGATCTCTTTTAACAGCACTTTGTCATATATCACCGGCTTATTGCCGCTATCCGGTAAACCAAGCACCGCTTTATCGGCATTCTTTACTGCCGTCCAGTCAAAATCCGTCCAGAATTTATCCAACTGCCTTTGCTGCATAGCGCTCTCCTGGCCGTCGTTTCCGTCAACATCAGGAGTTTCACTAACATTGTCTCCCAAATGTTCAAGTATTTCACCGCTATTTTCCTGGCTGTTAAGCCAGCCTTGCGGCGCCTGCGGCTGGGCAATTAATTGGGCAAACTTTTCCGGTACCAATTTCCCGTTTGTGGCGAACAACTCAGGTGAATGCTCAGCCAATACACGCTTCAAATCATTTAATTCACTGCCGGCATCTCCTAAAAAATTAAGCGGTACAACGGTGCTACTAAACTGGCTGGCAAGCAAACTTGACATAGCCGATAATCGCTGCGGCTGCGCACTTATCCAATCGGGCAAGTTTTGCTGGCTTTTTAAAGACTTGTAAATACTGGCCGCATAAATTTCGGCTTTAAAATTATTCTGTAGTGCCGACCAAACTTGCGCCGGGGTCTTACCGTTGCCCGTACCATCGGCTAAAACAAAAACTTGCTCTCCCAAACGGAATACCGCGGGTACTTCGGACGCCTGCGGATAAGCAACCTTATAAATAGCTTCATATTCGGAGCGGGTTTGCGGACCATAAACGGTAAAGGCTGTGCCTTCCACCATGTTTTCGGTCATATTGCCTGTCAGGCCCAAACTCTGCAATTTCGTGTTTATAGCACCCACTTTATTGCGGATCCCCGAACGGGCGCCGACCGCTGGCGATGAACTGCCTTTGGCGTAAGGTTCGGACTCAGTCACTACAACATTATTAATATATTCGGCATTACTCATCTCGGCATTTCTCACCGATGGCTGACCGGCCCAGGCATCAATACTGGTTGGCGATAAGAAATAACCGGACAGAATAGTACCGACATCCTCAGAAAAGTGCCTGGTTAACTGCCCCCGTAAGGTATAACCGCTGTCTGAGGTATTGGGATTGCTAAAATAGTTGGTACGGTACGCAAAATCATTGCCGAAAGCTTTTTTGGCGGTGGTTTCCCCCATATAGTCTGTCACCAGTTCGTCTAACGGCAAACCGGAATCAACAATCTTTTTCCAGTTATCACCACGCAAACTTTCTTTACGCAGCCCGGCCCTGGCAAAAGACAGGGTATGCATAGCTTCATGCACTAACGTTGAAACGGCGAAATCCCGATCGAATTTACCGTTGCGGTAAAAGTCGGGGTGATCGATATTGATGCGCAATACGCCCGCCTTATCGGCAAAGGCTACCGGGGCGGTTGACTTATTGGTCAGCATACTCTGAATTTCAGCCTGGGATTTATTATCGTCCACCCCGTGGGCACGGATAAAAGCATCGAGATTTTTACCGTCATTTTCGACGGTGTCTGTGTAATATTTGACTCTAAAACTCCGTTCTCCCAGGACATTACTGCCTGCATCGTCAAATGCGCCATTATCGGCACTGTCGATAAAATCGGGGGCCTGGCCACTACCGAGAAACTGAGTGAAATTCTCACCGAGAATACTTTCAATATTCTCCCTGGCAGCCTGCTTTACCACCGCCCAGTCAAAAGTTTGCCAAAACTCGGGCAAATGGCTTTTATCCGACACCTGCACTGCATTTTCGGAATCCGGGGTTTGCTGTATCGTCATTAGATATCACCTCTTCAATATTGATTAACTGCTGTATTAACTTATTGTTCCTGCTGCCATAACTTGGCGTATAAGCCTTGTTGTGCCAGCAATGCTTCATGGCTTCCCTGTTCAATAATCTGGCCTTTGTCCATCACCAGAATTCTGTCCGCATAGCGCAGGGTATTTAGCCTGTGCGCTATGCTGATTACGGTTCTTCCCTTTGTTATTGCCTGCATATTGCTCATCACCGCCGCTTCCGATTCATAATCGAGGGCACTGGTAGCTTCATCGAGCAATAAAATCCCCGGGTTGGTTAACAACGCCCGGGCCAGGGCGATGCGCTGACGCTGACCGCCGGACAGGCGCGCCCCCCGCTCTCCCACCTGGGTTTGATATCCCTGGGGCAATTCGGCAATAAAGTTGTGGGCACCACACAAGGTGGCCGCTTCGATAATTTGTTCGTCTGTCGCCTCGGGCACACAGATTTTGATGTTTTCGCTAATCGTGCCGTTATAAAGGCGGCTTTCCTGCAACACTACGCTCATGTTGCGGCGCAGCGCCACCGGGTCGGCAATCGCCAAGTCGATGCCGTCAACCAATACCTGGCCGTGTTGCGGCACATACAGGCGTTGCAGCAGCCGGGTTAAGGTAGACTTGCCCGAGCCGGACGGGCCGGTAATACCGATAAACTCACCGGGTTTAATATCCAGGTTAAGATTTTGCAGGGCTTCCTGGCCGTCGGCGCTGTAGCGAAAACGCACTCCCTGAAAACTGACACTGCCCTGCAGCGTCGGGATTGACGCCATGCCCTGGCTGCCGCTTTCGGTGTCATGATCGAGAATATCGCCAATACGCCGCAGGGAAATCAGGGTGTGCTGAAAGTCCTGCCACAGCTGGGCCAGGCGTAAAATCGGCTGGGTCACATGGCCGGAAAGCATGTTAAAGGCCACCAGTGCCCCCGGCGTTAATTCACCGTCCATCACAAGCGTTACCCCCCACCACAGCAGCAATGCCGAGGTAATTTTCTGTACCAGGCCGATGCCCTGCCCGGCAAAAATCCCTACCACCCGGGCGCCGAAGAGTGCCCGGACATAATCCGCCAGCCGGCGTTGCCACTGCTGCTGGAAGCGGCCTTCGGTGGCGGTAGTTTTAATGGTTTCTACCCCGGTGACCGCCTCGGTTAAAAACGCGGTGTTCTCTGCCCCCAGCTCATATTCCTTAGTGACTTTGGCCCGTAATATCGGCCCTACCGCCAGCCAGAACAGGAAATAGACCACCAGCGAGCCCAGCACCAGGCAGGTCAGGGTGGCGCTGTAGGCAAACATCACCGCGATAAACAAGCCGATAAAGGCCAAATCCAAGATCATGGTTAACGCAGAGCCGGTAAGGAACTGACGGATTTGCCCCATTTCCCGCACCCGGGCGATGATTTCCCCGCTCTGGCGCTGCTGGAAATAACTCAACGGCAATGCCACTAAATGTTCAAACAAACGGCTGGACAATTCACTGTTAACCTTGCTGGCCAAATTGGTAAACAGCCAGGCGCGGATAAAACCGAATAAGGGCTCGGTAATGGCCAGTGCCAGCATGGCAATACCCAGCACCTGCAGGCTCGATAAACTCCGGCTCACCAGCACCTTGTCGATCACGTTTTCAAACAGCAGCGGCGATACCAAAGGAATAAGCTGCAACAGCAGGGACACAATAATCACGCCTTTAAACTGCGCCGCATGCTTGGTAATTGACGGGATAAACCAACCAAGTCCGAATTTACGCTGACGCTCTGCCTGTCTCGGCTGTGCCAGCAGCAGCACCTGCCATTGCCAGATATCATTCAGTGTTGCCATAGAGACGGTACACTCGTCCTTGAGATCCGGGGCGTACAACCTGACTTCATCGCCGTTTATTTCCAACAGGGTTTGCCAGCCATGCCGGGTCTTGATCAACGCCGGTAAAGGCAAGCGTTCCAGCCTGGCCAGATCGCAAAATTCACTGCGGGCGCGCAGGCCAATCCATTTTGCACAACGGCTTAAATCAAATTCCCCCAAGTGACCGCTACCGAGTCGATGGGCCAGCTGTGCAGCTTCTGCTTTGATTTCAAAACTTTGTGCGGCATACACCAGGGCGTCCAGCGCCAGCTTTTGTTCATCGCCGGTGTTATTCCTTACCTCATGACGATTTTCTTGCTCATGGCGATCTTTTTGCTCATGGCGAATTTCTTGTTCAGGACTGTTATTTTGCTCATTTTGCAAATAAGTAGAGGTTAAAGTGCTCATTAGCGCTCTCCCATGGCTTCAGACTGGTATTGCTGAATCGGGCTAAGCAGATAATCAATTACCCGGCGATCACCGGTGCGGATTTCACCGTTAATGCTCATGCCCGCCTGCAGCGGCACCTGCTTGTCTTCCACCAGGATAGTGCTACTGTTAATCAAGACTTTTGCGGGAAACACCAGACCTAACTGCTCGTTTTCCACGGCATCGCGGGAAACATGCGCCACTTCTCCCTTGATGGTGCCGTAGCGGGTATAGGGGAAAGCATCGATTTTAATTTCCACGCTCTGGCCGGCATAAACAAAACCCACGTCTTTATTAAGCACCATGACTTCCGCTTCCAGCGGCACTTCATCCGGCACAATCACCATCAGTTGCTGCGCCGCCTGGACCACGCCGCCTAAGGTGTGCACCGCAAGCTGCTGTACCACGCCGTCCACCGGGGCGGTGAGGTTGTGCTGACGGTATTTTTCCCGGGCCTGTACCAGTTTTTGTTTCAGCACTGCCAGGGTGCCCTGTGACTGGCTCAACTTTTCCAGGTTTTCCCGGCGGGTTTTGGCGGTAAAGTTATCCCGCTGGTTTTCCAGGCTCTTGACCTGGCCGGCGAGCACGTCAAATTCCCCCTGTTTTTCCGAAGACAGGCGGCGTACTTCCAGCAGTTCACTTTCCAGCTGCAGCAGCTCCATCAGGGCAAACTGTTTCACGTCCGCCAGGGTTTTACTGGCTTCGAGTCGCCGCCGGGCATTGCTTTGCAATTTTTCCAGTTCATTCAGCTCGTTTTGCCTTGCCTGGCGGTCGGCCTCGTTGACCTTGAGCTGGCTGGCATAATTGTCCAGCTGGGTACTGATATCCCGCCATTCGCTGCTTAAAAAGGCACGGGCGGTATTGATTTGCTGTAAAGAGGCAGTTTCAGGCGGTACAAAAGTCGCTAAGGGCTGTTCGCTTAGCAGGGCCTGCAACCGGGCACTTTCCAGTTGCTGAAAGGTCAGTTGCTCCTGCAGCTCCCGTATTTCCGCCTGTACGCCTACCGGATTCAGGTTAATCAAGACTTCACCGGCTTTGACATGCTGGCCGTCGGCAACATTGATGGTGGTGATCTCTCCCGGCTCTGCCGCCTGCACTACTTTCGAGTTGCTGCTGACAATGAGTTTACCGCTGGCCTGGGCATGAATGTCCAGCCGGCCGATAACCGACCAGGTTAAGATAGCAAGCAGCAAGCAGGTAATGCCTATTGCTAAACGCTTGGTCCAGGGGGCGGGCGGGCGTTCGACAATTTCCAGGTAACCCGGCTGAAATTCATATTCCCGCTGGCTTAAGGTGGTTTTTGCCGGCTCGTCGCGCTGACTCTTCAGTGCCTGACGGGCGGTCTTAAGATGTGTTAACAGCATCAGGCTGCCTCCTCGTTTAAATCCAGTTGCAGCTGCCACAGGCGGGCATAAGTACCGCCTAAAGCCAATAATTGTTGGTGGTTACCCGTTTCGGTAATTTGTCCGCGCTCAAGCGTGATGATGCGGTCGCAATGTTTGACTGTGCTCAGACGATGGGCGACGGTGATCACGGTGCGGCCGCGGCAGATTTCATGCATGTTCGCCTGTATCACCGACTGGGATTCATCGTCCAGGGCGCTGGTGGCTTCATCGAGGATCAGCAGTTTAGGGTTGCCCATCAGTGCCCGGGCAATGGCGATACGCTGGCGCTGGCCGCCGGACAGGGATTCGCCCCCTTCTGAAAGCAAAGTGTCGTAACCCAGCGGCAAACGCAGGATAAAGTCATGGGCCCCCGCCAGCTTCGCCATTTTGATGACCTCATCTAAGCTGGCGGTCGGGCTTTTTAAGGCTATGTTGTCGCGCACGCTACGGTTGTACAGGTAGTTTTCCTGCAGCACCACACCGATTTGGCTGCGCAGGTAATGCGGGTCAAGATTGTCCATCGGCATGCCGTCAAGCAGGATTATTCCCTGCTGCGGGGTATAGAGTTTCATTAATAACCGGGTCAGGGTCGACTTGCCCGAGCCCGACGGACCCACGATACCTATGCTTTCCCCGGGATGTACCGTCAGGTTTAAATACTGAATGACCGGCTCACTGCCATCGGCTTGATAGCTAAAACCCAGGTTATGAAAATGGATATCGCCGCGCAGCGGTACATCCGGCACCCGCTTGCCCTGCTCCTGCTCCACCGGCAAATTCAGCATGTCGCCGAGTTTGTCCACCGCCACCCGGGTCTGGACAAACTGCTGCCACAAATCAATCAGTTTGGCGATAGGCTGCAATACATGGGAGACCATCATGTTAAAGGCAATCAGCTGGCCTATGGTCATTTCCAGCGACATCACCATATTGGCCCCTATCCAGATGACTCCGACGGAGGTCACCTTTTGCAACAAGGTCACGCTTTGTGATATCTGGTTATTAATCACCTGGGTATTAAAACCGGCCTGGACCATCTCCTGGGTTTGCGTTTCCCAGCGGCGCTGCATTTTGGGCTCTATCGCCAAACTCTTTAAGGTTTCACTGCTGCTGACGGTTTCATTTAAAAAGGCGCTGTTGGCGGCCGAGGTTTGAAACTGGCGTTCGATTTTCTCCTGCAGCGGCTTAGTGCTAAGCCAGGCAATCAAAAAATACAAAGGTAAAGTCGCCAATACCAGTAAGGTTAACATCGGCGATAACCAGTACATCACCGCAAAAAAAACCAGGGTGAACACCACATCAACTGTCAGGGTCAGCATAGAACCGGTGAGAAAATCGCGGATACTGTCCAGCTCCTGCACCCGGGTAATGATGGCGCCGATCTGTCGCTGCTTAAAATAGGTTAACGGCAAGCCCAGCAGATGGCGAAAGAGCTTTATGCCCAGGCCGATATCAATCCGGCTGGAGGTATGGACAAAGATATATTCCCTAAGCCCCTTAAGCACCACTTCGAAAATGCCGACGGCAACCAATACCACCACCAGCACATCCAGGGTGGCCAGTGCCTGATGTACCAGCACTTTATCCATCACCACCTGAAAAAAGAGCGGTGTGACCAGGGCTAACAGCTGCAGCATCAAGGAAAACAGGATAACCTGGCTAAAGAGCTTGCGGTGGCGAATAAATTCAGGAATAAACCAGCTGACATCAAAGCGCATCGCCGGTCCGGCTAAGGTAATAACCTCACCGCCCCAGCTTTGCTGTAACTCTTCCAGGGAAAGCTGACTCGGGGTCGGCTTGTCGGTGAATTGTACCAGGGCATGCTCCTGAGACAATTTAACCAGGAGCGCAAATTTGCCGGACTTATCGCGATAAACCAGAGGCAGGTTGTCTTTACTCAGTTTTTTATGTGTCAGCTTAGCGAGCTTGACGGAAATCTTTTGTGCACTATTGAAGTGTTTTAACTGAGCCTTAAAAGGTAACCGGGCATATTCGCTGACAGGATATTCAGTCATAGGCACTGACTGTAATTGCATCAATAAAGTCAAACAGCTGAATGCTGATTCGACTTCACTTTCTGTATATCTATTCAATGTAGACATTCATCTTACCACGCTTAAAAACTGCTACCGCCAAATCTGCATTGACGTAATTTCAAGACGGCACTTTTACGCACCGCTAAAAAGAGCATCGATTATTCATGATAAAAGTGAGATCTGTTTGTTTATTACTCTCAAATCTTTTTCAGAGATCTTTATTTTTCTTTTTTGTTCGTAAAGGAGTAGAAAACATTACCTGATTGTGATAGCAAAACCTTGTTAAAGGAGGGGGTGGGCCCACGATGGTATTGATCTTTTCTAAATTCCGGGCAAGGTGCCCGTTCAGCCCATTGAATTTATATTCAAAATATATGCAGCTTTACCCTTGCGGTAAGAGGTGTGACCACAACTTGTTATATTGGCCTTTTCCCAGTTGTGATACTGCGATTATGTCACGCCAGGGGAAAAGATCTTTTTATGCTTCTGATCCGTTTTTCGGTATCGCAGATAATATTATTGTTTTAAGTGGTTATTTTATGTGAGTGTGTTGCTGCCGTCGTTAAGATAAAAACGTCAGGACGATAAAGACTTAACCCTGGAGGAGAGAAGCACTCGGGAACAGGGCAGTCCGGTTATCCTATATCAGCATGGGAAGCGGGCAGCATGTTCGTTTGTAGTTAAATAGTATAATGATCACCGTGATATCACTGATAAAGACCTGACTTTGCGCCAAAAGTGATGCCGAGCGATGACAATGCTCAATGGCAAGTATCAGGAAGGCATGATTTATAAAGGCTTACTGGCAATTGCCAAAGTGATGAAAGTTGCGGTATCAACAAGAAGCAATCAAACAAGTTATAGCAATTGCATTAAGTAGGTGACCAAAATTCGGTGAGGATAAATTTTCAAGAACAAGGCGTTTGATTGACTAATAGCAAGCTATTGTGATTGAAAACAACGCTGGACTTGGAGATTTAGACCACCGAAGATGGTTAGACATTTAATAAAATTGGTATTATTGTTCATCCGTTAAATAGCCTGAAGTTTACCTGGCCTGCACAGATTAAATGCCCGGGTGGCTATTTACGATAAAGTCAAATGCTTGAAGATACTGATAAGGAAGATCCGGGTGACAGTTGTCGAACGGTTTGTCAGGCATCCCTGCCCTGGATTTCTGATTTGTTTAAAAAATAAACTCTTGTATATCAGGAAGAGGAAACTTGATTGATTATCGCGGATAGCTCGGCGGCGCGTTGCTCGATAGCAGACCAGTTTTCGTGAGATTTGGCTTTTTCCAAGGCTTGGTCCAATTCCACTTCAGATAAAGATAATACCTCTTTCGCAGCATCATAAGGTGATGTCCCTTGCTCTATTTTCCTGAGGTCATAACCAAGCTGTTTTAATATATCGATAACCGCGGCGCCGGTTTCTGCAAACATGCCCGAATAAAAATATGCAAAACCGGTTAACGGGCTGTATTTTTTGCTGAAAAAATCTTCAGATACATAAGTTTTTTGTTTTTCTGAGGCAACTAAAGCCCGCTCTAAAGTGGTGATCAAAAAATGTTGGCTGCCAAGTTTAGCCTCGTAATAAGATGATAATCCACCAGCTAAGGACATGCTGCTATCTAGAGAGATCTCTTCGCGACGAACAGCAACATATTGTGCCAAAATGTCTTTTAACTGCTCGACAGTTAATAATAGCGGTGCTTTTTCTGTGCCCCAGTATGGCTTTTTCCCTTTTCGGACAAAGACGTGAGGAAATGCTTTGAGTAACTCCAGACTTAGCAACTTTAAGGTTAAGACTTCCCCGGTTAAGGGATATGCATCATTAAAGTCGCTATTAGCCAGTGACGGCCAGTTGTTATTTTGATGCAAGGCAAAGGCATTGCCGGCAAAGGTAGCAATATTATCTTTGTCAGATTTATAATAGGTTGAAACGACATAAATATTATCATTGATGTCATATTGCTTGTCAGCCCTATTGTCAAATGCTGCAAACAAGTCTCCGTCGTAACGCCAGGCGGATAAGCCTGAGTTCTCATTTTCTCCCAGTATTTGCCCGCCTTCGATCTCGTTAACAGGATTAACGATAAAGCCACTGACGGGCCTGGAAACGCTTTCCTGGCGGATAAGGTACTGAGCGATACTCGCATAATCGAAACCTGGCCATATAGTCGCGGTATTCTTATCGGCTATGGCTTTAACTTGTGCCAGAACTTCAATATCCGTTTCTGTTGCCAGTGTCGTTGTTTCAGGTGTTGTCGCCGTTACCGGAGCTGTTGAAGTGCTCGATGTTCCGGCTGACGTTTCTGTCTCTGTTGATTGTATCAAGGCTTTGGGGGTAATGAATTGAGGCTGCTCATCTGTGGATGATGAACCTCCACAACCTGTTACTGCCGCGCCCAGCACTATAAAAGAAACATACCGGGGTAACCGTTTTATCTTCATATTCATCTTTCAACTTCTCCTGTGACTTGCTTCATATCTCAATGTTGTCAGCATAAGGAGTTGATAGGCAAAAACCAGCGAATAAAGGAGTATTCAGAAGTTTTCAGAAACTAAAATTTCTTTATTTTTATACCCTTGTTATATTTTTCTCATAAAGCAGGGCAGCTTGCTGCTACCTTGCTATTAAGCGCGGTAAGCCTGGATTGATTCTCTCTGATAACTTGCTCTGCTTTTTCCAAGGACAGCTGCAATTTTTTGGTTTGCATTATCGGGGCAAGCAAGGGAATATTTTGCCAACCGGAGCAGATCGCCGGATTTTTATTGCAGCCATCAATTAAATGAACTTCTGCGGAGGCGAAATCATCGCTGAGAATATAATAACTCGCCAGTACCTGGTTAATATAAGGTATTTCATCCCATTGTAACTCTATGACTTGCTCCTCTACAGAGGCAAGCAAGTCGTCTGTGTTCTGCCCTTGCTGTCTGGCAAGCTGGCTTTTTAAGACGACTTTCGCAACCTCTATAAAAGCGGGCTCGTTAAAGCTTGCCCAAGCTTGTTCAAGTTTCTCCATGGCAGCATCAACCTGTTCATATTCACCTAAAGCCAAGCGGACGGTGAAGACAAAAATAATAGGGTCGATAAAGCTGTCCTGCCCTAACACGCCTTTACGGTACTCCTCATACCATGGCGCATATGCAGGCAGGTTGTTTTCGTTGAGCATCCTGACATAAAACAGCCATGGCGGACGCCAGTCCCTGCTTTCTACCGAGGTAAGCAGCCCTTGCCACTTATCAACCTGTGTTGGGTTAGCCAGGGCATTATTGATCAGGGCCATTGCACCATAGAGGTCATCATTACAAATTAACTTATCAAGATCACGGGAAAGTAAATTGATGGCTTCCGGGAAGTCCCCCTGCATAAGCAGCCAGTTATAAAACAGATAATATATGTTGGTTGAAATATAATTCTCATGCTTTAAATCGGTATAAATTTGGCCAAACTCCTGCCTGCGCTTGCTTGATAACAATAACTCAAGATAAAAATAGGTATTATCCTGAAAGTCTTTATCCTGGCGATAAACCTTTTCAAAGTGTTTTAGCGCCGATGTTAATTCATCAAGCTCGTAATGTAATAATCCCTGGATGTAAGTGACAAAAGGATCTTGCTCAAGATATTCCAGCAACTGAAAGGCAATGGAGACGCTCTCTTTATTTGCCAGGTAAAATGCTGCCGCAACCAGGGAATAATTGCTTTGGCTGTAATGGGATAAAAGGTAATTAACGCCGGTATGCAGCTGTTTGTCATCGAAACTTTCAATCTGGTAAAAGGCATATAAGGTTTCAATAAAGTAATACTTGGCTTTTTTTTGTTGCTCGTTCAGGCTGTATTTTTCAATTGCCTCCCGAATCGACTGACGGGCAGTTTGTAAACGCTCCGTTTGGCCAAATGATAAAGAAGCTAAAGCCTGAGCTTCTTGGTTTTCTCTTAACAACCCGGCAATACCGGAATTTCCCTTGTCCAACATAGGGTCGTCAAAAACAGCCAATAAATGATGGGTAAATTTTTCCAAATCGGCTTTCTGGGTTATTTTATCGACCGGCTGAACAGACAAATATGCCAGGCGTGAGGGTTTACCAACAAACACCAGGTTTAAAATGGCTTTTTGAACCGGCAAATATTGCACGACTAATTTATGTTGGTCCCCCATCTGATCCAATTTTGACAGGAGGTTTTCGGTACTGGATAACCTTGTTTTTTCCATGTTTGAATCTAAGACAACTTTTTGCTGGTAATGACTGAATATTTGCCTTTGTTGTTCACTGATCTCGACAATATCATCAATAATGACCAAGCGGCCTTTGCTTGGACTCATATTCTTTGTCGGTTGGCTTATGCTTGCGACCCAAGAGATCTTTATGACGGCTACCATGACGATCATCATGGTTGCGATAATGGCCAACATCAGGCGCCAACGGCGTGTGTTTAGCTTATTGCACACAAGGGCGGTAATGCCTGTTGACTCTTGTGGTACGGCAGGCAATTCCATATTCTCATCACCAGACAGCGCCGGTACAGAGCCTTCCATTTGATCATCAATCTTAACTAATAGTTGATAACCGTGACGGGGAACCGTTTTGATATAGCTTTTTCCCGAATCCCCTTCAAGCGCCATACGCAGGTTACGTATGGTTTGATATACCACGTTATTTGTCGTGAATTCATTTTGCCAGACTTCTTCCTTTATCTTAGATAAAGAAATAATTTCGCCCGGGCAGGATGCAAAAAGCTGTAATAATTTAAAGGTTGCGAGATTAAGCTCTACCTTTTCATCATCACTGACAATACAATGGCTCTGTTCGTCTATCAGCCACTTGCCTACTGTGTTGTTCAATCTTATTTCCTTTAATGCCGTGCACAACAAATTATCCCGCCACTTTTGGGACAAAAGTTAGTATTTTATTCAGTCATATTCTTCAGCGGAAAAATTCGATGAAACGGGCCGGGATAAATGTTTATCAGCCAACCCGTCGTAATCATTAACAGGATAAAATAGCCGATATCGGGTAAATTGCGATAATACTCACCTGATCAGATAGATATTTTAACTCCTTGAGATCATCAATTAGTATACAAGATTTCCCCATCAAACAACTCCTACCTGCTCGGGAAAACTAAAAATAGTAAATGAAATGACACTGTTATTTACTGCTTGGCTACAGGGCACAATTGCGCCACCTGACGATTAAGTTGAATAAGTTTGCCTTGATTGCCTTTAATGGCTTTATTCGCCTGTTTGATTGCCGCTTGTAATTTATCGGTTTGTATCACAGGCTTAAACAAGGAGATATGCTGCCAACCTAAACAAAGCGCAGGATTTGCCTTACAAGCCTCCAGTAAATGAACTTCTGCTTCATCGAAATCCCTGGAAAGCATAAAATAACTGGCCAATACTTGTCTGATAAGTGAACCTTGCAGCAGTGTAAATGCTCTTACCTGAGGTTCTATCTCGGCAATCACATCATCTATTGCCTGGTTTTGTTGCTTGGCGATGTGACTTTGTATCAGTGCCTTGATTATGGCCACGACAGCAGGGTCAAAAAGGTTTATTTTAACTTTTTCTAATGTCGTTAATAATTTGTTTGCTTGCTCATATTCACCTAACACCAGATGTGCCATTAAGGTAATAATAAGCGAATGCATGCGGCTTTCCTGCCCTATCACATCTTTGATGTATGATTGATACCAGCTAAGATATGATGCCAGATCATTATTGTATAAAGCCCTGACATAAACTAACCATGGAATATGACGGTTTCTATTGTTGACGGCAGTAGCCCGAGATTGCCATAACATTGCTTTTTCATGATTTATCAAAGAATTATTCAACAATGCCATCGCACTGTATAAGCCATCGCTACAGCCCATGACCGTATCGTAGCGGGCAATAAAATCTATCGCTTCAGAAAAACTGCCTTTAGAAAGCAACCAGCTAAAAAGCATGTCATAAAGGTCGTTGCCGATATAATCACTTTGTGCCAGATCTGAGTATATCCGCTCAAGTTTAGCGTTTTGCTTATATTTCTTTAACAGCCAGATATAATATGCGGCATTGTCCTCAAAGGCTTTGTCCATTTTATACACGGCTTCAAAATGGTTTAATGCCAAATAAGTTTCCCCCAGTTTTAAGTGCAACATACCTTTGATGGCCTGAACAAAACTGTCTTGTTGTTGATTTTCTAATAATTGATAGGCTAATTGGGTATTGCCTATATGTGCCAGATATAAAGCAGCCGCAACCACTGAAAAGTTGCTTTGGCTGTAATTTTTCAATAAGTAATTGACGCCTTTATATAAACGTTGGGCATTGTAGTGCTCTATTTTATAAAACGCATATAAGGCTTCGATAAAATAATATTTTGCCTGTTTTTGTTGTTCATTGAGGCTGTTTTTTTCTATGCTCTGGCGAATAGTGTACTGTGCCGAGTGCAAACGTGCTGGCGGGCTATAAGTTAAAGAAAGCAAAGCTTTGATTTCTTTAACTTCTGTCAATAGGCCGGTAATGCCTGTTTTTTCATACTTAATGTTCGGTTCATTAAAAATATCCAGCATCTGCTGGTAGGGCTGTGCACGCTTTTGTTCGAACAGCGTTTTATCAAGTGAAGTTATCGACAGATGCACTAAACGTGAAGCATGACCGGTAAAGACTAAATTCAACACAGCATTTCTTTGTGGCATATACTGCACAACCAACTTATTTTCCTTGCCCGAGCGAGCTAATTTTGACAGCAAGTTTACCGTGTTGGATGTGCTTTCTTCAGATAACTTTAAATCTTCTTTAATGCTCTGACTATAGCGCATGAACGCCTGGTTTTGCCGTTCACTTATTCCGGCACCTGGCGAAATAACAAGCAAATGACCATTGTTAGTGTTATCTGCCGGCTTATCAATCGCTTGCTGCGGGGTGATGTTTGTCAACCATAACATGGCAAAAAAGATGATTATCACCATAATCATCATAATATTAGAAAACAAGCCCGTAGTGAAAAATAGTCGCTTTTGCGCTTTGTTTTCCTGTGCTCGTCCGGTTGCCGGCAGCTCTGCTGTTTTTTCTCCCGAAGCAGGTGTCTCTGATATTTTTTCTATTTTCACCGATAGCTGATAACCATGGCGGGGAACTGTTTTGATATAACTTTGTGCGTCCTCCCCTTCCAGCGCTTTTCGTAAACCCCGAATGGTCTGATATACCAGGTTATCTGTGGTGAATTCGGTTTGCCATACCTGTTCCTTTATCTTAGATAAAGGAATGACTTCTTTTGGACAAGAGATAAAAAGTTGCAACAATTTAAAACTTGCCAGGTTTAGCTCTATTCTTTCCTCGCCAGCGATAATAGTTCGCGTTTGTTCGTCAACCAGCCACTTGCCGACTTTGGTTTTCAATGCTTATTACCTATACATGCTATGCACAATCAACAGTCTCATTAAGATCAGAATTAAGGAGAATCACAGTGTTAAATTTATAACCAGGTTAATGTTAATCTTGTCTAAAGGGGCGATTATGTATTAAGACTATGCCCTATAAAATAATCGTCTGATAGTGTCGCTACCCGATAAACAGGGGGAGAGATTTAAAAGAGCCGACAAAATACACTACCTTTATGACACTAATATGACACTCGTATTATTCAAATTATAACTAACCCCGCCTCATCCGGACCGTACCTTTGTATATTATATTTCAAAATAAAATATTATTAGCTCCGGCGGCATTGCATATCTTGCCATTTTGACGGAAATGGAAAGTAGCAGACATCATATTTGCAATCCGGGAGAAAAACAGAGAGCTTTTGAGCAAAGCACCGCCG
This sequence comes from Thalassomonas actiniarum, assembly GCF_000948975.2. Classification (GTDB taxonomy): domain Bacteria; phylum Pseudomonadota; class Gammaproteobacteria; order Enterobacterales; family Alteromonadaceae; genus Thalassomonas; species Thalassomonas actiniarum. The sequence continues at coordinate 796,878 of NZ_CP059736.1, read as the reverse complement.
GACACCATGCAGACAGAAGGGCTAAGGTATCATGCAATGCATTCTCCCCGCTTAAAATCATTTTAATTTCACCGTAAAACCATCAACTATGCTTATGGGGTAACCCATTAACTTAAATAAAAACCTTATGGCAGCTCATGGCAAATCTGTTGGATTAAACACATAATGGCAAGGCAATATTCCATTATCGGCTGTGGCATGATCAATCCGCTTGGCATAGGTGCACCTGCGGTGAGTGCCGCTGTCCGTGCAGGTATTTGTCAGTATCAGGAAACCGATATTTTATCAAAAGATTACCAGCCATTTAAAATGGCCCTGGTGCCTCCCGAATGCCTGGTTGCATTAACCGGAGCAGCCAGCCGGGGCAAGTCTTGTTATTATCAGCGCCTGATACAGCTGGCCAGTGTTGCGATTTTCCAGATCCATCACCAGCTGGACAATGCCCGGCCTTTACCCTTGATGCTGGCGCTGCCCTCTGAGCACAATATGGCCGCGGATCTTGATGGCGATGCCTTACTGTTAGATATCGCCCGGGAATGTGCAGACATCATAGACTTTGGCGCCAGCCGATGTTTTCGCCTCGGCAGGGCCGGGGGAATTGCCGCTTTTCAGGCTGGTCAGGCACTGATAGAGTCGGGCGCGTCTGACACTGTAGTTATCGGCGGCGTAGATTCTTACCTGGACTTGATGCAACTGAGCTTACTTGACCAGCAACAAAGGCTGCTGACCGCCAGCGGCATGGACGGTTTTGTTCCCGGTGAAGGGGCGGCATTTTTTGCTTTAAACCATAAACAAAGCCAAAAAATCACTATGGGCCCACCGGGTTTTGCCAACGAGCCGGGCCATATCTACAGCAAAGACATTTGTCTGGGAGACGGTCTGAGTAACGCAATACGAACCGCCCTGACCGGGATAAAACAACCGGCAAAAACAGTTTTCTCCAGCTTTAACGGCGAACACGCCAATGGCAAGGAATGGGGCATCGCCTTAAGCCGCAACAGCCAAAATATCGATGAAAACTTTAACATGGTGCATCCGGCTGACAGTTACGGTGATCTGGGCGCAGCCACGGTGCCGACCCTGATGATATTAGCCTACCTCGGATTACTCAGAGGACATTATAACTCCCCCCTGGTGATCTGGAGTGCATCCGATTTTGCTGAACGCGGCGCTATCATGATGGCAATAAATGATGAACCTCCCGGCGCTGACTGTCATGCCTCAAGCAATAAAACGCTATAACCGTCATTTGTTATTTGCCCGGCAATAAAGCTGACTTAAAAGGAAATAGCGAACATCAAGCTGCTAACCCCTTACCTTACTGGTTAGCGCCGCCATATAAAACTTGAGCGGACCATCTAGCTGCTCAAGCGTTAATTGCCCTGGTTCACTGCAACAATGCATAGCTAAGGCATAACCGTGCAAATAGTCCACCAACAGATCCAGTGCATCTTTCATATCCTGCTCGTTAAGCGCAAGCGGTGTTAATGCGAGTGAAAAACGTTTGGCAAATACCTGGGCCGGCCCTATGGTTGTCATCGATAACAGGGTCTCCATCAAACCGGCATGATCGCTAAGAAGTGCCAGGTAACTCTTGCACAACAGCGCCAATTCTTGTTGCCAGTCAGCAGAGCCCCGGGGTTCATAAATATCTTCAATCAGAGAAACCGTGATCGCTTCGAGCAGACTGGCCTTATTCGAAAAATAGTAGTAGATTGCCATAGCGTCTACCTTCAGTGATGATGCTAACTGTCTGATACTTGGGGTTTTACTATTTTCCAGCATCAGAGATTTCGCTTGTATGATAATACTCTCCCTGCTCAGTCCAGCTCCTTTTCCAGCAGGGCGTCCCCGTTTCTTATCCTTGACATTCATTTCATTACCTCGTTAAACTATTAATTCTACAGTGTAGAATTTTATATTAAATCCCCTTTTTTGCCAAGTGAAACAGAGACAGTAGGAGTTACCATGTCAAATATCGTCTATATCGCAACCAGCCTTGATGGTTATATCGCAGATAAAAACAATCAAATCGGCTGGTTGCATGAGATCCCCAACCCTGAAGGTGATGATCTGGGTTTTAATGATTTTATCGACAACATTGATGCCCTGGTCATGGGCCGCAACACCCTTGAGATGGTGCTAAGTTTTGATTGTGACTGGCCCTACAGCAAACCTGTTTTCGTCCTTAGCAATACTATGACCCAAGTACCACCGGGGTATGAAGAAAAAGTTTTCCTGGTAAAAGGAGAATTAAAAGCGATCGTAAAAGATTTGAACGAACAAGGATTTAATAACCTGTACATCGACGGCGGCGTAACCATTCAAAACTTCCTGAAGGAAGATATGATAGATGAACTGATCATTACCACTATCCCTGTGCTTCTTGGCGGCGGCATTCCGTTGTTTGCCGATCTGCCCTCTCCGTTAAAGTTTATACATGTAAAGGCGCAAAGGTATTTAAATTGCCTGGTGCAAAACTATTTTATCAGGCAAAAATAGAACAGCTTTCCAAGTCACATTTGCCCGCAAAAGCAGTTATAAGCCAACAAAATCATCATGAATTGAAATTTCAGATATGAAAAAGGGATCCATAAGATCCCTTTTTAGCTATCCGCCTCGCTTAAAAAAGAAGGCGGTCAACTATGAATAGCACTATAGCAATAATACTCTCCACGGCTGATTAAATATCTTTCACACCCATGTTGTATAAGGTGAAACCGAAAATATCAGCATATTGATCAATGGTTTTGCTGATAGGCGTACCGGCGCCGTGTCCTGCATCGGTTTCAATACGGATCAGCGTCGGGTTGGCTCCGGCCTGTTTTGCCTGCAATTCAGCGGCAAACTTAAACGAATGCGCCGGAACAACACGGTCGTCGTGATCGCCTGTGGTCACTAAGGTAGCAGGATATTGGGTACCGGCTTTAACATTGTGTACCGGAGAATAACCCAACAAGTATTCAAACATTTCTTTGTTATCATCAGACTTACCGTAGTCGTAGGCCCAACCGGCGCCCGAGGTAAAGGTGTGGTAACGCAGCATGTCCAATACGCCTACCGCCGGCAGCGCCACTTTAAATAACTCGGGGCGTTGTGTCATCACTGCTCCCACTAACAGGCCGCCGTTAGAGCCGCCCATTACCGCCAGCTTTTCCGATGAAGTAATGTTTTTCTCGATCAAATAATCTGCCGCAGCAATAAAGTCATCAAAGACATTTTGTTTTTGCAGCTTAGTACCGGCATTATGCCATTTCTTACCGTACTCTCCGCCGCCGCGTAAGTTGGCAACGGCATAAACGCCGCCAAGTTCAAGCCAGGCGGCACGGGTTGAGCTAAAGCTAGGCTGCAGGCTGACATTGAAACCGCCGTAACCATATAAAATGGTCGGGTTGCTGCCGTCTAATTTAATGCCTTTTTTATGGGTGATGATCATCGGCACCTTAGTACCGTCTTTTGAGGTATAAAAGACTTGCTTCGATTCAAAATTATCACTGTTGAAATTCACTTTTGATTTTAAGTGAACAGCAGACTCGCCCGAGGCAACATCCAGGCTGAAAATAGTGCTGGGTGTTTTTTGGTTACTAAAGGAATAATAAATTTTATCCTGAGTCTTTTTACCGTCAAATCCCCTGGCGCTGCCAACTTCGGGTAAGGCGATATCCCGTATTTTGTTGCCTTCAAGATCATACTGCTGAATAAAAGAGGTGGCATCTTTCATGTATTTAGCAAATAAATAGCCGCCACCGGTAGATACAGACAAGACATTTTCCGTCTCAGGAATAACGTCTACCCAGTTTTCAGGCGCCGGATTAAGGGCATTCACTTTAACCACACGTTTATTGGCGGCATTCATATTGGTGATCAGTAATAACTCGTCACCGTTACTGCTGACAAAGTCAGTGTCGGAATTGGTGTTATCCACCACAGGAATCAGTTTAGCGTTCGCTTTGATTAAGTCTTTAATAAAAACCTTGTTGCCGGAAGTTGAAACTGATGCCGAAACTAACAGGTATTTACCGTCTTTGGTGACCTTACCGCCGACATAACGGTGCTTTTCGGCTGCTGTGCCGCCAAAAACAACCACATCTTGCGACTGGGGTGTACCTAACTTATGGTAATACAACTTGTGCTGGTCGGTTTTCGCCGACAGCTCACTGCCTTTTGGCTTGTCGTAGCTTGAATAATAAAAACCTTCGTTACCGACCCAGGATATGCCGCTGAATTTAATATCAACCAACTCAGTTTCGATCACTTCTTTGGTTTCGGTATTCACCACCCGAGCTTTACGCCAGTCGCTGCCACCTTCGGAGATCAGATAAACCGCAAGCGAGCCGTCTTCGCTAAATTCAATATCCGCTAAGGAAACGGTACCGTCTTCACTAAAGGCATTGGGATCAAGAAAAACTTCTGCTTCCATGCCCTCTTTTTCGCGATACAAAACATATTGATTCTGCAGACCGTCATTTTTAAAGAAGTAGTTGTAATCCCCTTCAATGAACGGCATGCCTACTTTTTCATAATCCAATAAAGCAGACAAGCGGGTTTTAATTTTTTCGCGGTAAGGGATATTATTGAGGTAACTAAAGGTGGTTTTGTTTTGCGCCTTCACCCAGTCAGCGGTTTCCGCACTCATGTCGTCTTCCAACCAGCGGTAGGAATCAACCACTTTAGTGCCGAAGTACTCATCAACCACATCGATTTTTTTCGTCACCGGGTAGGTAATATTTTGACTTGAATGAGATGCTTTAGCGATAGATGTTTCTGAGGCGCTTGGAGAGTTTGACTGGCTGCAGCCAGCCAGAGACAAGGCGAGTGCTACCGCCGAGCTTAAAATCAAGTGTTTGCTTTTCATATGTTACCAAAAGGTTAGTTTTGTATTGCGCTCCATGATATTGGACTATCGAAATGATGTCCACAAGAGTCGGAGAAAATGGCCGATAGCAGGATTTTATTCGCTAACGAGCCGGGCAATCCCGACAATCCTTGTGCAGCAGCGCGCTATCATGCATTATATAGCGCTACCAGGCTGATTATTTCAGACCATATCAACAAGTTAACCAGTTAATGAAAAGTAAATTAATGCACCTGCTCCAGGCAAGCTGTTTATTGTTGCTAACCTTTGTCAGCAATTTAGCAGTAGCAGAGGTCATTCATGTTGCCGCAGCATCGAATTTTACCGCGCCCATGAAGCAAATCGTCAAGGAGTTTGAGCAGATATCCGGCCATAAGGTCAGGCTCGCTTTTGGCGCTTCCGGCAAGTTTTTTGCCCAAATCCAACACGGCGCCCCTTTTCAGGTGCTATTGTCAGCCGATCAGGCCAAACCTCTGGCGCTGGAACAAGCCGGGTATACAGTAGCGCAAAGCCGGTTCACCTACGCCATCGGTGCCCTGGCCCTGTGGTCCGTCAAACCGAACTTTAAGGTTGAAGACGCAAGCGTGCTCAGCCAGGGCGCTTTTAATAAACTGGCGCTGGCCAACCCCAAACTGGCACCTTATGGTCTGGCCGCTGTTGAGGTTTTGGAAAAATTATCTTTAAAAGAAACCACCCGGAGCAAGTGGGTGCAGGGAGAAAATATCGCGCAAACCTACCAGTTTACCGGCACCGGCAATGCCGACCTCGGTTTTGTCTCCCTGTCGCAAATTTTGGTAAACGGCCAGATCAAACAAGGCTCCGCCTGGATCATCCCTGATAATTTTCATCGCCCTATCCGCCAGGATGCCGTGCTGCTTAAACGGGGGGAAAACAGCGAAGCGGCACAAGCCTTGATCCGTTTTATCAAAAGTGAGCAAGCCAAAAAGATCATCAAGGCCTACGGCTATCAAACCCCGGCTCAGGAAAGACAAACGGAGATAAAATCATGACTTTTTCCGAGGCGGATATGGATGCCATCTACCTGACCTTGCGCCTGGCAACAACCGTAACACTATTATTGCTGCTTATCGGCACCCCCATCGCCTGGTGGCTGGCCCGGACCAAATCCTGGTGGAAAGGCCCGGTAGGGGCCATCGTCGCCCTGCCGCTGGTGCTGCCACCTACGGTTTTAGGGTTTTATTTATTGCTGGCCATGGGCCCTAATGGAGTGATCGGCCAGTTTACCCAGAGCCTGGGACTAGGCACCCTGCCCTTTACCTTTTGGGGACTGGTGATAGGCTCGATATTTTATTCGATGCCGTTTGTGGTGCAACCCATTCAAAATGCCATCGAAGCCATCGGCGAACGTCCGCTTGAAGCCGCCGCCACCCTGAGGGCGGGACCATGGGATACTTTTTTCACTGTGGTACTGCCGCTGGCAAAACCCGGCTTTATTACCGCCGCCATACTCGGCTTTGCCCATACCGTGGGAGAGTTTGGCGTGGTATTGATGATAGGCGGCAATATTCCCGGTGAAACCCGGGTGGTATCGGTGCAAATTTATGATCATGTCGAAGCGCTGGAATATGCCCAGGCCCATGCCCTGGCCGTCGGTATGGTGGTGTTTTCCTTTATCGTCTTGCTGGGACTTTATGGCTTTCAACGTAAACAGGCGAGTTTAGGCATGAAGTACGGTGGCTGATCTTGACTAATACCTTACCTGACCCCTTAACCGATAACACCATAGCAGCCCGCTTCCGACTCGCCTATCCGGGAGGAAAAACCGATGGTTTTTCACTGGATGTCGATGTGACCGTGCCCGGCAATGGCATTACCGCCATTTTTGGCCATTCAGGCTCGGGAAAAACCACTTTCCTACGCTGTGTCGCGGGATTAGAAAAGGCAGATATGGGCGAGTTAACCGTTAAAGGAGACGTCTGGCAAAGCGCCTCCCACTGTAAACCCACCCATAAACGCCCTTTAGGTTATGTTTTCCAGGAATCGAGTCTGTTCCCGCATCTCACGGCGAAAGCCAACCTGGATTACGCCATCAAACGCTCCGGTGCCCCTTTTTCACAAGACCTATATGAAAGGGTATTGAGCGTGATGGCCATCGCTCCTGTCCTACCACGTTATCCCGCCCAACTTTCCGGCGGTGAGCGGCAACGGGTGGCAATCGCCCGCGCCCTGTTGATCCAGCCGAAATTATTGCTGATGGACGAACCCCTTGCCTCCCTGGACAGCGCCCGCAAACAGGAAATATTGCCCTACCTGGAACGGCTAAGAGCAAGCTTCGACATTCCCATTTTTTATGTCAGCCATTCCATGGATGAGGTTGCTCATTTGGCGGACCATATCCTGGTACTGGAGCAAGGAAAACTGGTGGCCCAGGGTAACCTGACCGAGGTACTTTCCCGCATTGATTTACCCCTGAAATTTGGTGAAGAAACCGGGGTCATTATCACAGGTCAAGTCGCCGAGCGGGACAGTCAGTGGCACCTGGTGCGGATTGCCTTTGACGGTGGCGAACTCTGGGTACGCGATAGCGGGGATGCCCTGAAACAATCCGTCCGGGTTCGGGTACTTGCCCGGGATGTCAGCCTGGCTTTAGCCTCGCATGCCGATACCAGTATCGTCAACCGCTTACCGGTAGAGGTCGTGGAGATCTCCCAAGACCAGGATGAAGCCATGGCGCTGGTGCGGTTAAAATGCGGGACCGAATACCTGATCGCCAGGTTAACGCAAAAATCGGTCCATCAGTTACAACTAGAGCCCGGCAAGCATGCCTGGGCACAGGTGAAATCGGTAGCTGTTGTCCGCTAACGGGCGAAGAATAATAGCCTGGTCATTAAGATAACATTGAAGAGGCTTAAAAAAGTGCATACTTGACCTGCTTAGTATTATTCCCATTCCGCTGGGATTGATACAGCTGACAACAGCAGAGACAAATCGTCCGCCAGGCAGGCTGCCACTTTAAAGCATTTTTTGCTCGCTATTCCCCCTATAAACTTATTCGGTTTTGCCCCCGGTCTACAGTGATTGAAAAAGGGTCAAAAGGCCCTTCTTGCAATCGACGCAATAAAAACTAAAGCGAGCCTGACAAGCCTTTTAAATGAGCATCTAAGGAATGCTTTCTCTTTAATTTTTTGCCTGATTTTTTATATTTTCCCCTGCCGGCAAACACAAAGCAGTAACAAAAATAACCGCCGGGTGATAAAAAATATTACCGATTATGATCTCATCCACTATGCTGATATAAGTAGCTAAAAATTGAAAAACCTGAGTTTTTAACTTTGCCCCAAAAGGATATTTCAAATGAAATGGATGCGCACTCTGCTTATTGCTTTCTTTACTCTTGTGTGTTTTATCAGCAACAATGCCGCCGCAGATTCATCCCCGCGAAAGGGAGAAAGAAAACGCGCCCTGCAACAACAGGTAAAACAGGTAAAATCCCCTTTTGAAAATGAAATTGGCGGCAACTGGGGTATAGCACTGCTTGTCGGCGCCGGCGTTTATCTGGCGGCGCAGCACATCAATAAAAAATAACCTTAAGTCATGACTCACTTGCTATAGCAGAAGCCATTCCCCCATGCCTCTGCCGGTGTACTGCGTGCAATATTTTATTCCTCAAACACTTACATTAAGATACCATCTATAAAACAGGCTTAATTTACAGCAGTTGGCAAGCATATGCTTTAAAGCAGAGCATCACATAATAAAAATCTAAGGGGAGCAGCATTGAAAAAAGGGCAAGTAAGCTGGATCACGGGAGCTTCATCCGGCATCGGTGAGGCAGTTGCGCAATTGCTGGCAACTGACGGCCATAAACTCATTCTTTCTGCCCGGCGCAGGGATGAACTCGACCGAGTCAAAGCTTTATGTTTGCAGGCCGGTGCCAGCGATGAAGATGTTTATGTGCTGGTATTGGATATGACCGACTTTGATATCATGGCGCAAAAAGTACAAGAGGCACAAAGCCAGTTTGGCCGGATAGATTTTTTGTTTAACAATGCCGGCATTTCCCAAAGATCCCTGTGTGTGGACTCTGAGCTGCATACCTACAGAACCTTATTTGAGGTAGACGTGTTCGGGCAAATTGCCCTGACCAAGTTAGTCTTGCCAATCATGCTGGCACAAGGCAGTGGCCACCTTTCGGTAACCGCTTCGGTGGCGGGCAAAGTCGGCGTGCCGTATCGCACCGGTTATTGCGCCGCCAAACATGCCATGATGGGATTTTTTGATGCCCTCAGGGCGGAAGTGGCCCGGGAAAACATCTATGTTTCTACTGTGACCCCCGGTTTTATCCGCACCAATATTTCCAACAAGGCATTAAACGGCGACGGCTCTGAATTTGGCAAAATGGATCAGGATATCCAGGCGGGCATGGATGTTGCCCAAGCCGCGAGCAAAATAGTGAAAGGCTGGAAAAAAGGCAGGCCGGAAATTGCCGTAGGCAAAGGCATGGAAATGCACGCTTTATGGATCAAACGTTTTTTTCCCAAGCTGCTGCAGAAGATTGTTGCCCGAAAAGCGGCCCCGATTTAGTCGCTATATCGGCAGAGGTACTTTATATTCAAGCTGAGCTGATAAAGCAGGTTTAACCTTAGCCTTGCCAGCTCAACTTTTTACCGGTCAGCACTTAAAAAAGCGCTGGCCGGGGGCAAATGACTAGTAAGTCACTTTCGCGTCGTAGCTTACGTGGAAGCCTGAGCCTATGATACCAACAACGGCTTTGCCGGCGCCTTCCGGCACTATGATTTCACAGACGTCGGTCAAATCGTCTGCCAGCATAGATTTACAGCTGTAGTTGTTATACCAGGGCTGCGAATCAAATTGCACGTAAACATCGGTTTCACTGTGATCATCGCCAATGATAGGGGTCACTTCAACTTTAAAACCTCTGCCCGGAGTAACTGGAAACTCTTTGTAAACCCATTCGGTATTGCCAATCGGCCCGGCGAAGGTTTCTACCTTTGGGGCTTCATGGGTAATGGTTAAATCGTGATAGGCGAAGAAACTAAAACCACTGATGCCAACATGGGCGGTTGAAACCCCTAACGGAACCGTTAACTCACAAACTTCCTGTGCATAATAATCGTTCGATGCATGTGACGGTGAACAAACAAACTTACTGCCAAAAATGGCAGGCGCCGAGTCCCAGTTGACATACATGGAGACTTCACTTTCACCGTCTAAATCTTTAGAAGCATCAGGTGTCATCACCACTTTGAACGTTGACCCCGGGCTCACGGCAAAACCGCCATATTGCTGCATACCCCAGTTAGGCGCTTGCTGGTCAGTGTAAGTATGCGTCTGTACCGTTCCTGCTTGAGCAAAAGTGCTACAGGCAATAACCGCAGCAGCTAAATTGAACTTAACCAGGGCACGAGTAAGGGCATTTTTTGTAATAGTTTTCATCGTATTTTCCTTCTTTAATTAACGATTCTTAGTTTTCCCAACCGGCAGACCGTTCTCAACAGTGCGGCCGATCAGCAAATGAGTTGACATAAACCTTTGTCATTTAAAAACAATAACGATTGATATTGACGCCGGTGCCGGCAATAACATTAGCGGCACCAGCAAAGTGAAAACGAAACCGGGGAATATAGGTAATTTTGAAAAATTTCTTTTATTGAACATTCAACATCATCCTGAAATACGCCGTCGATTTAATTTCGACTCTTCAATCGATTTAAAAAGACCCTGAGGCTCCAGGATTAATTTCAAATTATTTTAAATAAATTTTAACTTTTTTTTAACTTTTTGAATTTTAGGTGAAAATAATGTTAAAGAAATTGACTTTTATCGTGATATTTTTGTGATAAATTTATGTTATTGACAATTTGAACAGGAAAATACCGAAATATTTATCCGGATTTCCGGAGCGCTTTTATTGTTGTTGCTTTGGTGAGATTAACGTAAGGCGGCTAAGTCGACATGCAATTGACGGCATAGCGCAGCCACCTGGCTGGTAGTTTCGTCAAAAGCTATCCCCAGGCGTATTTTCGTGTGTTGCTTGCGCTGGTTTCTGACCTCTCCCGCTAACATGCCGACACTATGCTCCCGCTCTCCCAGGTTCACCATAAGCTTTCTATGATGTACATCTTTGACTTTTTCAGGCATATCAAAGACAAAGCAGCAGCCACCTAATGAAATATCCTGTATGCAGCCATTGATCACAGGTACCTGCTCGAAGCCGGTATTTTCAACCAGTGCGCTGATACAGGTTGCCGCTCTGGGATGTTTTCTTAACTGGCAGGTTTCTATATGTTTGGGGAAGCTCAATGCCAGAAATTCATGGGGATAAGAAACCAGCGATTCTACCGGGCAGGAAAAGGCCAGGCATAATCCGCCATCGAGCAAGGCACGGATCACCACTTCATATCCACTTACCATCAAGGTATTGTGGTATTTATCTTTTGCCCCGGCGGGTAAAGTGATCAACAAATAACTGCCCATTTCATAACCGATCAACTGGCTGGAAAAACGTATGGTTTGCGCCGCATTAACCTGCACGGTCAAGGGACAGCCGGGAGACATTTTGTTAAATACCGCAAACTTGTGATTATCAATACCGGGAATTTTAATCGCCGTCATCATTACCTCTTGCTACAACAAAACAGCACCGGCACTTCAATTCCGCAACTGTTTTAAACATATGACTGTCCCGGGCTAAGTGTTAAACGGGTCATAAAACCGGCGCCGGTGTCAAAATACCGTGCTTAGCCGCTTTATGAGTGTTTTCTTTAGGGACAAGATAGACAGTGCAATATTTTGACCAAAAAACATCCAGTCAAAGGGAGGAGAGATTTAACCGCTAAATAAAAAGAAAAAAACGATTGTTTAATTGACCTTAACTAAGTCAAAAAGATCCGGGCCGTTAAAGAAAATGCCTTAAAACAGCCCATAAAATTTTGACGGTGGCCGCAACAGTCATATCACCGGGCCACCGGAAATGGCGGCCCGGTGCCAGGCGGTTTCCCCAAACCGGGCTGTTGCAATAAAGTCAACTGATATTAAAACGGCGCAGGGTAGCGTTTCAATACCAGATCAATATCGTGAAGAACTTCAGCGGATAAAGGTTCATTGAATGCGGCAATATTTTCTTGTAGCTGGGACATACGGGTCGCCCCGATAATGGTGGAAGTTACCCCGTTAACCTGATCGACCCAGCCAAGGGCGAGTTTCGCCGGTGAAATGCCATGTTTTTTGGCCAGCCCGACAAAGGCTGCCACTGCTTCATTGACTGTCGGCGTATCCCTGAACAGGCCGTGACGCTGCATAAAGGTAAAACGTGTGCCGGCAGGGCGGGCACCATTAAGGTACTTCCCCGTTAACAACCCGGTTGCCAGCGGAGATCAGGGCAAATAAGCAATATCTTCATGTACGCAATTTTCAATCAAATAAGGCCAGTCCTTATGGTGCAACAGGCTAAATTCGTTTTGCACCGACACCATGCGCGGCAAGTTATGCTGCTCACTTAATTTCAGGTATTGATTCAGCCCCCAGGGGCTATCGTCTGATAAGCCGCAATAACGGATCTTGCCCGCTTTAATACAGGCATCTAAGCCCTGTAAGATATCCAGCATATTCTGGCGCTGTGCTTCAACATCAAATTCACTGTAGTGAGTATTATTCGGCCAGTGTCTGCCAAAATGCGGGGTGGGATAATTAGGCCAATGCAACTGGTATAAATCGATATAATCGGTTTGCAGGCGTTTTAACGAGCTTTCCACCGCCTGAATAACCGATTTTCCGGTTATCAGCTTGCCTTCCCTGATATAAGAAAACCCAGGGCCGGCAATTTTTGATGCCAACACAATGTCTTTGCGTTTTTGCGGATTGGCTTTTAGGTAGCTGCCGATATAAGTCTCGGTTTTGCCATAGGTGTCTTTTTTCGGGGGAATGGCATACATTTCTGCGGTATCAATAAAATTAATCCCCTGTGCCAGGGCGTAATCAAGCTGCTCGCTGGCATCTTGCTGACTATTTTGTACGCCCCAGGTCATAGTCCCCAGGCAAATGCGGGAGACTTCTAACGGGCTGCTGCCTAACTGAAGGTATTTCATAAAACTCCTGAACTAAAGTGGTTACCCTTACCCGGCGCTCCCTTACCCGAAGCAAAAAGTAAAACAGGGTAAATGGCTTATATGACTGACAAATCATCTCAATAATATAAGCCAGCTTATTGATTAAGGAAACCGTGTCTTTGTGCCAACCGTGAGGCGTTATTCAGCTGAAACCCGGCAATAATTGCTATTTTGTCGGTGAATTAGCGCGTAAACTGTGCCCTTAGTGTTACTCTCAATGACCCTAGCGGTATTACCGCCTTTTACAGGCAAGAATAAGGAAAAGTATGCAGTCACAGACCTCAGCAACAATATCAGCCCCCACTGATATCCAAACGGGTAAGCAAGGTAAAAAACTCACGATATTGTTAGAGCTTCTTCAGTTTATCCGCCCCTACAAAGCACGGGGCCTTGCCGCCATTATTGTGCTTATTTTTACCGCCGCCGTGATGTTATCTGTGGGCCAGGGAGTAAGAATGCTGATTGACCAGGGATTTGTCCAGCAATCGCTGGAGCAGCTGAAAAATGCCGTGTTCTTTATCCTTGGCATCACGGTTCTGATTGCCGCAGGTACCTTTGCCCGCTTCTACCTGGTGTCCTGGATAGGAGAGCGGGTCAGCGCCGATATCCGCCTGGCGGTGTTTAACCATGTGATCACCCTGCACCCCAGCTACTTTGAAACCAGCGGCAGCGGCGATATCATGTCGCGTATCACCACAGACACCACGCTGCTGCAAAGTATTATCGGCTCTTCTTTTTCCATGGCGCTGCGCAGCGCGCTGATGTTTTTAGGCGCCCTGGTGATGTTATTTGCCACCAATATTAAGTTGACGCTGATCGTGTTGACCTCGGTGCCTTTTATCCTGGTGCCTATCCTCTTTTATGGCCGCAAGGTGAGAAAACTTTCCAGAAAAAGCCAGGACTCCATGGCTGATGTCGGCAGTTATGCCGGAGAAGCAATAGAACATATTAAAACGGTGCAAAGTTATACCCGGGAGGTAGAAGAAAAAATTTCTTTTTATGGTGAAGTTGAAAAGACCTTCCAAATCGGCCGCCGCCGCATTCAGCAACGCGCTACCTTAATTGCCGGTGTTATCGTCATCGTTTTTGGCGCCATTACCGGCATGTTATGGGTTGGCGGCAGCGATGTGATCTCAGGCAAGATGAGCGGCGGCGATCTCGGCGCTTTTGTTTTTTATGCCATCCTGGTAGCTTCCTCCCTTGCCACCATCTCTGAAGTGCTGGGGGAGCTGCAACGTGCTGCGGGAGCAACAGAAAGACTGATAGAGATTTTACAGGTTGAAAGCCATATCCTGCCGCCGGTAAAAAATGCCGTTCCGGCCGCAAGTTTACCGGCAGAAATAAGTTTTAAAAATGTCACCTTCAACTACCCTTCCCGGCCGGACGTTCCGGCGACCGATGCATTGACACTTAGTGTTGAACAGGGAAAAGTACTGGCCCTGGTAGGGCCCTCCGGCGCAGGAAAAACCACCTTGTTTGAATTATTGCAACGCTTCTATGATCCCCAGTCCGGCACCATTGCCCTGGGAGGCACGGATATCCGCCAGCTGGACCCCAAAGACTTACGTCAGCAAATGGCGCTGGTACCGCAACAACCGGCGCTTTTTAGCAGCGATGTCTTTCACAACATTCGCTACGGTAAACCCGATGCCAGCGACGAAGAGGTGATCGAGGCGGCGAAAAAAGCCCATGCCCACGAATTTATCATCACCCTGCCCGAGGGCTACAACAGCTTTCTCGGGGAGAAGGGGGTCAGGCTTTCCGGCGGTCAGCGCCAGCGTATCGCCATTGCCCGGGCAATACTAAAAGACCCGCACATCCTGTTACTGGACGAAGCAACCAGCGCCCTGGACAGTGAAAGTGAACATCATGTACAGCAGGCGCTGGAAGAATTGATGCGTGGCCGCACAACCTTGATCATCGCCCATAGGTTATCCACCATTCAACACGCCGACCAGATCGCGGTACTGGATCAGGGCAAACTGATTGAGATGGGGGATCACAAATCGCTGATGGCAAGCTGCGAGCTTTACCAGCGCCTGGTGGAATTGCAGTTTAAGCATCTTCAACAATATTAAAGCCAGCAGAGAAATTAACCGGCCGGGGAGCGTCAGACTTGGCGACCTCCCCCGGGCCTCTTGAAAAGACAATAAAGAAAGGTGCACCGGCCCAGCCGGGCTCATTTGACATAACAACAAAAACTACTAGCCTTACAATACGTTAGTATTGAATTGCCTTATTTGGATAGGGATATTGAATCTTGTCCTGCTCAAATCCTTATCTTGCAGTTACTGGCAATTTATCATCCCAATAACAATAAGATGAGGCCAGTATGTTATTTGCAACCAACCGCACCCCAAAAGAATCCGTCAGAAGCAAGAAAAACAGAAAAATCTCCTTTCCGGTACAAAAAACCAGGGCAGCTAGCGACATGTATTTTTGTGAGCGCCAAGGTGAAGATGATTATATTGAAATAGGCAGTCTGGAGTTTTTCGCCCGGTTAAAAGCCCTGCCGCCAAAGACTCAGATCTTACTTTACATCCACGGATTTAATAACACCGCAGAGCCGGATATATTCCCCAATGCAACAACACTGCAAACATTGATCAATAAAGAAAAAGGAGCCGATTTCGCATATGTGGTGCCGTTAATATGGCCCTGTGATGATGATTCTCTTGCCGCGTTTATTGATGATTACTGGGACGATCAAAAAGCCGCCGACGCCAGTGGCGGCGCTTTTGCCAGAATGCTGACCAAGTTTGATATCTGGCGTAATAAAGAAGCTTTATTACCAAAGCCCTGTACCCGCAGGATCAATATTTTAGCGCATTCCATGGGGGCAAGGGTGCTGAGAAACGCCATCGCCTTTTGGAGCCGTCACGACCATGCCGGGCAAGTGCCCGAGCTGTTCCGCAATATCTTTATGTTTGCGCCGGATGTGGTCAACCATTGCCTGGAGCCGGGAGAAAACGCCGAATTAATTCCGAATACCGCACGCAATATCCTGGTTTATTTTGCCAATGACGATCTGGCGATGCCTGCCAGCAAAGTCGCCAATTTAAAAAACAAGGTGGTTTCGCGCCGGCTCGGCATGACAGGTCCGGAAGATTTGGACATTTTACCCCGAAATGTCTATGAAATCGACTGTGATAATTTTAACAACAGCGTTGATACCCCCAAGGGGCATACCTACTTTTTGGATAACAATGGTAACGGCAACGCCACCCCTGCCCTTAAGCATATGCTCGAGGCCATGGATGGCGGCAGAGTTAAGCCGGACCAGCGCAGTTATGAATTACCGAAACGTTAACCTGGATTCACTAACGCGCTGTACTGTGTTTGCGATCGCAGACATCCGGGATCTGATTATTGTTGCTGTCGGGTACCCGGCTTTAATGCCGACCTACCGCCCGGGCTTTGAAAAATCCCCGCATAGGCGCTTTAATTTCAATTTCATCCCCTGCCGAGTAGATAGTTTGAAAAGTCATAAGTCCCTCAATGCCAAGTCAAAATTAACATTAGCAGCTAAGCCGGTGTTATTAAAGTCCTTGCCGTTATCGTGTTATCCGGTGTCATAACGCGCTTTTGCTATAGTGAAAATCTTCACTATAATTGCTGTAAATTCAAGGATGTTTACACCTACTAAATATTAGGGAGAACACCATGTCATATCGTTTACAAGGCAGTCTGCTCGAAGTTTGTACCTGTAAAATTCTCTGCCCCTGCTGGGTGGGAGAAGATCCCGATTTTGTTGATTGTAAATCCGCCATGGCCTGGAATTTCCAGCAAGGCACCATTGACGGCGTAGACGTTAAAGGGCTCACCATAGGTTTAGCGGTTTTTATTCCGGGAAACGTGCTCGACGGCAATTGGCGGGTCACTATGTTCATTGATGAAAATGCCACGGACGAGCAGGCAGCTGCCATCCAGGCGGTTTATTCCGGCGCAAAAGGCGGGCCGGTAAAAGAGCTTGTGCAGCTGGTGGGAGAAGTTACCTCAGTAGAGCGGGTGCCTATTTTGTTCAAGGTAAACGAAGGCAAAGGTACATTAAAGATAGCCGATGTCGCTTATGCCGAACTTGAGCCCTATAGAAGCGCAACCGGAGAGGTCACTACACTGTCCAACAGCATATTCTCCACGGTACCCGGGGCTCCGGCCTATGTCGGCAAGGCAAGTAAGTTTACCCTTAAAAGCGAGCCCTTAAATGTCGATGTTGATATTGAAGGCTTCAACTCGATTCAAAGTGACTTTTTGTTCGAACACACGGGTGATGATGCTTAGCTGATATTTATATCAAGCCCTTTGCTGAGGCCACAATTATTGACAATATAAATGTTCGTCCGTCGCGCAACCTGGTAACCCTTGTCCTGGGCAGTATCGTCGTACTGTCCTGGATAGTGTTGTGGTATCTGGAGCAGTCACCTTACGGCTTCTTATTTCACAACCATGGCGGCAACGCACATGAGCACCATAACCATGTGCCGGCCTGGCTTGCATCAATTGCCTTTTTAACGGGCTGGCTGTTAATGACAGTGGCCATGATGCTGCCGACCACAGTGCCGCTGATCAATTTGTTTCACCGCATGACTGCTTCGCGCAAGCAAAGCCGTTATCTGCTGCGATTACTGCTAACTGGTTACCTGCTTGCCTGGCTCGGTTTTGGCGTGATAGCGCTGGCGCTTATCTGGGGCTTTGAACAAATTCCCGGAGGCAGGCAAATACAGCAAACCTGGGGTTGGAGTGCAGGACTTTTTCTTTTGGCCGGGGCTTTTCAATTTTCAAAAGTAAAATATGCCTGCCTGGACATGTGCCGCACACCCCTGGGTTTTCTGATGGGCCACTGGCACGGCAGAAATGACCGGCGTGAGGCATTTAACATCGGCTGGCAGCATGGCCTGTTCTGTGTCGGTTGCTGTTGGGCGCTGATGTTACTGATGTTTGCGGTTTCTTCAGCAAACCTTAGCTGGATGTTGCTGCTGGCTTTTATTATGGCGATAGAAAAAAATGCCGCCTGGGGACAAAAGCTGGGCCGGCCGCTGGGACTGGTGTTGATTGTCACCGCTATCGGCATCAGCTTATATCAGTTAACCGGCTAAGCTGCCTTTTGTTTTGACTGGCGTGATAAACTCCCTTTTAAAATTCCCTAAACATTTCATCTGGTTAATAATAAGTATCTTATTAAAGGTATTTTCTTGCTATTTCAGCTTAAAACTAAGGCACACAGGCTATTATGAACACCCATACTTTTAAAATTATCGCCTGTACCGGCTTTGCACTGTTTGCCTTTGCCGGAAATTCGGTGTTGTGCCGCTTGGCGCTGGGAGACGGCGCGATAGATGCCGCCAGCTTTACCGCGATTCGCTTATTCTCCGGCATTATTATGCTGGGGGTTATACTGCTGGCAACAAAAAACAACCAAACACCGCCAGCCAAAGGCAGCTGGTCGGCTGCTTTTATGTTATTCCTTTACGCGATCACTTTTTCATTTGCCTATATTTCATTAGACACTGGCACAGGCGCCCTGATCCTTTTCGGCGCGGTTCAGCTGACCATGATCATAGCCAGCTTGCTTTCAGGCACTAAGCTTCACGTAACAGAATGGCTGGGCACCTTGATCGCCTTTTCAGGCTTTGTCTATTTAGTGCAACCTAGCCTGAGTACCCCGTCTTTTACCGGTTTTGTACTGATGACCATTGCCGGTATTGCCTGGGGCGTTTATACCCTAAAAGGCCGGGGGACGAAAAGCCCGCTTGCCGACACCAGCTATAATTTTTTACGCACCTTGCCTTTTATTCTGCTATTGATGCTGCCAATAATTTACAGCAGCCATCTGTCCCGGGAAGGAATTTTCCTGGCGGTGTTATCGGGAGCAATAGCCTCGGGCATAGGATATGCCGTATGGTACATAGCACTCAAGGGACTCAGTGTGATACAAGCTGCAGTTGTTCAACTGACGGTACCCATTATTGCGGCTTTAGGCGGAGTAATATTTGCCAATGAAATCATTTCACTGCAGCTGGTATTGTCATCCCTGATGGTGCTGGGCGGCATACTGATAGTACTCATTGGCCGCTATTATGTGAATGGACTCGCCGCAAATAAAACATCATAAACTCATCTGCAGCCATAAAAAATAAATAACAAACTAAAATTTTCCCCGAAACAGGCCGACCACTTAGCCTTTTAAGAAAAAAAATTTGTGGCTATTCCATCACCTTGTATCTGCAAATCAGCACAACTACAATTTGGATTACTACGTCGGTTTTGCAGTGGCGTATGCAAATATAACCCCATCATCATATAAGTGAGTTTCGACAATGATTGAACTTAAGATACAGGCGGTTGGCGCCGGCCTGGGAGTAGAACTACCACAAGAAGTGCTCGACCAGCTACAAGCCAGTAAGGGAGAAACCATTTTTTTGGAATATATGTGTGACGGCAGCTATCAGTTGGTCAAACATGATGAAGAGCTGGCTGAGCGAATCAGCCTGATCGACGGCCAGATGCATGAAGAAGATGCCTGACAACCTGGCCGGGTTAGCACACGTTACTGCTAGAACACCGGAAATATCGTTATCAACTACGGCGTAAATGGAATGCTTACGGCAAAACTGTGCCTTCATCGAATTGCTCCCATCCAGCGCAGATGAAACTGGGATTTAACTAAATCATCAGGAAAAATTGAATTAACCCCGGTAGGTAGCAGAGAATGTTTAAGTTCAATGGCGACTCTTAATGCCGGCACCGGAGTGACAACGGGAGATTGTAATACAGCGCCTGAAGGCAAGTAATAACCCCGCGAGTCAAGCGCTTCCTGTGGCTGTTATGGGCCATATTGTCCCCCGGGAGCTACCCCGTCATGACACTTTATTATACTTGCCAATAGCTTAGTCATTATTTTAAAAAGAGAATTTGACAATCAACTTATTTCGGTTAAATTGTGTACATGCCATCTTTTGCTCTTGGTCACAGGGACGAGCATTTATCCATGAAGTCATATTCTCTGTCATAAATATGGAATATTTAGATAAGACGTATCCTCTTTCTGCAAACCTGCTGTAAGCCTTGATAGGCGTAATCACCCGGTAACCGCTTGTTGCTGCTCGCATTGTGCGGCTTGGTTACCATCACTATTCAATCGCCAACCCCATTGGCGAAACATAGAAAATAGCGAGGTTAAAATTATGTCAGTAAGTCAAATTATCAAAACATGGAAAGATCCGGCTTATCGTCGCAGTTTATCTCAGGGGCAGTTAGAAAAAACTCCCGGTCATCCTGCTGCAAGCAATGAACTGGATCAAGAAGTGATAGACGGTAATCCTGAAGCCTTAACCATGAACGGATCGGCTATATGCTCTCCTTGTCCGCCACGGCATTGCTTATAGGAATTTGGCTATAGTTTTTGGGGGAGTTTTCTCCCCCATTTTTTCCTAAAGATATATCAGCAAACCTGGATAATGGCCAAAACAGCGACCTGATTTCTAATAATAAAAAATGGCCAGATTGGTTGGAGGAAATGGCATGGATTCGCAAAATACATCCGAACAGCAGGACGTTCAGACTCTACTATCAATATCAGACATAGACTTTTCTTGGGCCTTGGCGCTGGCAGAGCGCAAACATGGTTTATCCGATAATATTTCCAGCTCTAATATCAACACGGAACTGGCGGACTATTGGCTATCCCGGCAGCCATTTCAAGAGAATACATCCCTGTTTCTTCAACGCCTGAAAACCGATAACTTAGACCTGGAAAGCTTTAAGTTTATCACCGCAGAATCGAGTCATGACTTGGGTAAACGCATCCCGCAGCAGCCGCAATGGCTTAACGATCTAAAAGCCGCATTCAATAAAGATCATAGCTCGGTAAAACTGCCCTCGGTGAATCCGCCAGGAATGGTCAGTGGCGACTTGCTGACACTTATCAAGCCATTAATGCAGCAGGGAGTAGAGGAATTGCGTTCGGCGCTTAACCGCCTAATGCCGCAAGAAGATAAGCAAGGGATCGATTTGGTCTCATGTTGTGATCAATTATTTGAAGAGCTATTGTCCAGACTGGCGATGATTTGTGGTCGAACCCTGGTCATGGAGTTGCAAATTGCCCGGGTAGAACAAAAGCTTCAAGGTGACAGCTCACAAGAACGATTTAACGACTTTGTTGCCCGGTTAACCGACAACAATGTTCGAAGCGCACTGTTGCAGGATTATCCGGTTATGGCCCGCCTGGTGGTGGAGACTATCCAGCGCTGGCAGGAAAGTGCCCTGGAATTGTTTAAACGGTTATTTGCTGATTGGCCTGCATTGCAGCAAACCTTTAACCAGGGCAAGGAACTGGGACAGGTTTGCAAAGTAAAAACCGCAGAGGGTGACAGCCACCGGGGGGGCCGAACCGTAGCAATTCTCGAATTTTCCTGTGGGATGAAACTAGTTTATAAGCCCCGCTCGGTAGCCGTTGAAGCCGCTTTTGGCCAGTTGTTGGCATGGCTTAATGATAAAGGCTTCTCCACCCCCTTCAAATCGCTGCTCAGCTATGAAGCCAAAACCCATGGCTGGGTGGAGTTTGCACAGCAGCAAAGCTGCCAGGACAAATCGGCACTTAAACGCTTTTACCGGCGACAGGGAGGATTACTGGCACTGTTATACGCATTGGAAGCCAATGATTTTCATTATGAAAACCTGATTGCCTGTGGCGAGCATCCGGTACTGGTGGATTTGGAAACCCTGTTTCACCCCTGGCTGGGGCAGGAGAATTCAGGTGGTGGCGATGCTAATGAGCCACCCGCCGCCGCACTAAAACGTACCGTGCTTGCTACCGGATTACTGCCCCGGCGAATATGGACTCAACGCGGAGAAGGCGAAGGGGTCGACCTAAGTGGCTTTTCCGAAGTTCAGGATCAGCAAACCCCCATGCCTGTACTGGACATAGAGCATGCCGGTACCGACCAAATGCAGTTCACCCGCAAGGTCGTTAGTTTTCCCGGCGCTAATAACATGCCGACACTCAAAGGGGCGACAATTAAAGCACAGGACTTTAGTGATGATATAGTTGCGGGATTTGCGGAGCTGTTCTCCCTGCTCCTCTCCTGTCGCGATAAGTTGCTGGCGCCCTCAGGCCCCCTGAGTGCGTTTAATACCGCTGAAGTAAGGGTGATTTTTCGCGAGACCAGGGTGTATGCCAGCTTTTTAATGGAAAGTCTTCATCCTGACTTTATGGGCAACGCCCTGGAGCGGGACATCTTTTTTGATCAGCTTTGGGTGGCCTCAGGACACCGTAAATACCTCACCCCCCTGATCAAGTCAGAGCATGAATCATTACGCCGGATGGATATTCCGCTGTTTACCACACGCCCCGACTCCAAAGATGTGGTGACAGACAGTGGCGAGATCTTTAAAGATTTTTTCCCGACATCCGGCATGTCGCGGGTACGCCAGAAAATCAAATCCTTAACTCATACCGAGCTGACCCGGCAATGCTGGGTTATCCAATCGTCTTTGCTGTCGGCTGACTTGTCAAACCGACCCGCATGCCATTCTCATATTGACCTGGCAGAGCATGAACAGCCCGCCACAATTGAGGAATTGCTTGACGGGGCACGGGATCTGGCCGGGCGCATCAGTGAACTGGCTTTTCGCAGCGGCGGCGGAGCAAGTTGGTTTACCTGGAAAGCCGTCGGCAACTCCCATTGGGATTTAGAGCCGATGACACCAACCCTGTATGACGGCCTTGCCGGTGTCACTTTGTTTCTGGCTTACCTGGGGCAAGTAGATGACAATAACGCTTACCAGGAATTAGCCCGGGAAGCTTTGCATTCTGCCCAGTACCTATGGCGCAACCATCCGGACGATATCCAGGATATTGGCATGTTTAGCGGCTGGTCCGGCATTATTTATTTGTTATGTCATTTGGGCTGCATCTGGCAGGACGAGAGCTTGTTCGACGAGGCTGAAAGCCTGGTAGTCCACATCAGCAAGCAATTAGCACAAGATAAAAACCAGGATATCGTTGCTGGCGCCGCCGGTGCCATCATAGCCTTGCTCGGCCTGTACCGGTTCAGAGCCAAACCAAGTATCCTGGCACTGGCCGAGGCCTGTGGCCGCCACCTGCAACAACGGGCACAAGATACCGGCACTGGCACCGCCTGGGTGCTGGAAGCAGCAGGAACTGAGCCCCTGGCCGGCATGTCACATGGTGTTGCCGGGATCGCATGGGCCATGTTTGCCTTGAGCCAGGTATCCAAAGACAACTCTTTTGCTGATACCGCCAAACAAGCATTGCTGTACGAGCGCAATCTTTATTGCGAGCGGATGAGCAACTGGCCGGATTTGCGCCAGGGTAAACGCCCGGAAACCTCTGTTCAGGATGAGGGCTACTATTATATGACGGGCTGGTGTCATGGCGCGCCCGGTATAGGTTTGGCCAGGCTGGCGATGTTTTCTTACCGGGAAGACGAACAGCTTCGGGATGAAATACAGGCCGCCTTAAAGACAACCTTGGCAAGTGGATTCGAAGATAACCATTCCCTGTGTCACGGCTCCCTGGGTAACCTGGATTTACTGCTACAGGGCGGCAAGATACTGAACCGGCACGAACTCACCGAACAGGCCAAAAAGATGGCGAAACAGCTACTCTCAGGAAAGCAATCCAGCGGCTGGGTGTCCGGCTATATGCATAACCTGGAAACACCGGGTTTTATGGTCGGTTTGGCCGGCATGGGCTATCAACTCTTGCGGGTGGCCTATCCTGATCGTGTTCCATCCATTTTAGCCTTGGAATTACCGGCAACTGATATTGCATTAACAGAGAGTGGGAGTCCAAAAGGCAAAGTATGCATGCAGCCGTACTAAAAATAATAAAAGCCACATAACAAACCTGCCCGAGCCGACGCGATTAACCGGCTAGGTTATGCTATTTGTGGCTTAAATTGACTAATTGCACGTCATAGGGACAAGTTAGTGGAACTATCGCGATCATACGACAACCCTCATCCCATGGATTTATCGAAAGACGTGGTGATGGGGTATGAATTTAGTGCCAAACTGTGAAGCATTCTCCTCACAACTAACGACAATTGCCAATGAAGTTTATGCCGCGAACATGGCACAAGCTTACTTGGTGATCCCCCCTAAAAATAATTTATGCTAAAAGTTGAATTTTCACGAGATAATTTCCGACCATTTCTTTTAATCGCCTATATTCCAAGGCTTGTAGCTCTGGCAAAGTTTCTATTTTACACAAACCGCAATAACTACAGCATAATTTTTAGGGCGAGTCTCATTACCGCCGCTTTTCGTAATAGAAGAAGCATTAGTAAACATTGTACCTCCATGACTCTTTTGAAAACCTTGAACAAACGCATCTGCATTATCACTTCTTATATAATATGCATCAAAGTACTTTGAAGATAATAATCGATGATCATGTTCTTTAATTTCATCACCCTGTACTTGACCAATAGTCCGTTCTATATCAATACCGCGATTTAAGTCAGCACCGCGTAAAAAATGTGCTCGATAATCAGGAAGGCTAACTTCAGTAGCATCTGAATCTCCTGTTTTCTTAGCAACATATTCTGGATAATCTACAGCATAAATAGTCTCACCATTTGCAATTCGATAATTATCAGTTATAAACGCTGAAGGGTTTTGAGGATCATTTGAAGTTTGCTCAAAGTGCTTGATGCTTCCAATAGCGCATTCACTACTAAATTTTTTGAAAGTTAAGCGGCCTTGAGCATCCGTACCTAAAAAACTGTTAGGTTGTGCATCGTTAGTTTTAGTAGCAGCAGGGTAACTTTCTCCATTTTCTTCTGTTGTTGTCGCTTGTTGTGCTATAGCATTATTTGCTAATAGCAAAGCCGTTGCGACGATAATCATGTTTAATGAACTCTTCATAATATTCCTTATTTTCCTTTGTTAAATCCACTTTTTTACTACATTTGAATTTACAACTTACGCCAGATAATCCATTACTCCTTCATTACAAAGGACCGGTAACCCGGTTCAGTTCCCCGTCACATAAAGTTTGTTCTTCCTATCACGAAATCATGATAATAGTTACCTATATTATACAAACTCCCCTAACTAAACAGGATGTAACCGTGGATGAGCTCAATCTGCTCTATAAGCTACATGCCCTTTACAATACGCATGGGTATGCGCATAATTAGCATATCCTCATATGGAGAGAAAGTTATGCAACCATTATACGATTTTGATGCTCCAAAAAAAGCAACAAACCTTAGCTTAAATAGTGACTTACTGAAGAAAACAAAAGCACTTAACATTAATTTATCAGCTACTTTAGAGCAAGCTTTAAAAATGAAATTGAAAAGCATTGCAGAGGAAAAGTGGGCTAAAAATAATAAAAATGCCATTAATGCTTACAATGACTTTGTCGAAGAAAATGGCTGTTTTGCTGATGAATTTAGAGAGTTTTAATGTCACAATTTGATGTCTACGAGAATCCAAGTAAAAAAAGCCGTGAAGCATACCCTTATATTATTGATGTTCAAAATGCTCTAATTAGTGACATTACAACAAGGATAGTGATCCCGTTAGGAAGACTCAGCCATTTTAGAAATGAAAAAATGAATGGGCTAACACCAACCATAAGGTATACAAATGAAGAGTTCATTTTACTTACGCCGCAAATAGCCTCTTTGCCTGCCAATTTACTCAAGAGCCCTATTGGTTCATTAGAATCAATGAGAGATGAAATTATCGCAGCAATTGACTTTGCGATCACAGGTATATAGCGGCTATCTCCTATCCGCCACAGAGCAAGCCCTCTGGACATAAGCACTTCCTGAGCATTCCCCTTCTCCTGCTAAAAACCGTACGTGCGAGATTTCGTTGATCATGACACTAGATTCGCAGGTTTTAAACCAATCTGATTCAACCTGTTTAAAATTCGTGACAAAAAAGATCATTTTCCTGATAAAAACAACAACCTCTTCGCCTACAGGCAGTACAACTTAGGAAAGATCCCTCCTGCTGCCAGGGGCCGCACTCTCGCGGTCCTGCTCCCGCCAAAGGGCTTTACCGGATACTTTCGAAACAAACAATTTCTCCTGTACCTTTTACAGTATTTTGTTTTTTCTTTTAAGTTGCGTCCACCCACATTTTTTTGCATATTACATTTATTAATATAATGTTAAGGAAAACACTTGCTTTTACTTCGCGAAATTTCAAAATCTTATCAAAAAAAACCGGTTATCAATCAATTAAGCTACCAATTTGATCAACAACGCTACTGCATTATCGGCCCCAACGGCAGCGGTAAGACCACCTTGTTGATGTTGGCGGCAGGCCTGGAAATCGCCAGCTCGGGGAAAATAACCTTAGATGATAAACCCATTTCTTCAGTCTCCGCCAAACGCCAGTTGGGGATATCATCAGATAAAATTATCCTGCCGGATTTCTTAACGCCGCAACAGCTGCTCGAATTTCATTGTTCGCAGCATGCTTGCCTGTTTCCCACGCAATTCATTGAACACTTAGGCTTTGCTCCCCAGTTAACCACACCAGTCTCTGCTTTATCACTTGGCAATTTAAAGAAGATCTCACTGTTGCTGGCATTGGCACATCAACCGCAATATTTGCTGCTTGACGAGCCGACAACCGGCTTAGATCACCAAAGCCGCAGCTGGCTTTTGGCCTATCTTGACAGCTACCCCGGGAAAATTATCGTCACCAGCCATGAAGAGAGCTTTACCGAAAATGAACACTACCACAGTGTCTTTCTCAATGAATTAAATCAAGGCAGCAGCATTGCATCATGAGCCATTACTTTAAACTGCGCGGGCAAATTTATTATTTTGAATTAAAACGTATGCTGGCATCGGTGATCCAGCTAGTTAGCTTTTTAATGATGATACTTTACCTGGCGATCCCGGCATCTATTCTCACCGCCCTGGTGTCTTTAAGTGTGATAGCGGATATGCAAACTCCGCCGGAGCAGCGTATTTTGTATCAGTGGGGTTACTTTATCCTGCTATATCTGCTACTTAGGATCCAGAAAACGGCCATTTTGGCGCAAAGCTACCAGCCCTATATGGCCAGTTTGCTGATCCCCGCCAGGCACAGATACACGGCAACCTTTTTGCTGACCTTAGCCGCTGGCAATATCCCGTTATTGGCACCGCTGTTTTTAGTGACCTTTATTCCTGATTGGCAAACTTTCATCCATCAGCTGCACTTCCCGCTTTTTGCCCTCTCGGCCATAGTGCTTGCCTGGATCAGTATAAAAAATAAAGAGGTTCCCTGGTTAAGTCTGTGCCTGGCGCCTGTGCTGCTGTATTTCACAATAAAGCACTATGACATCAGTGCCGTTACCCTCAACACCGGGGTCTTAGCCTTATTGCTGCTGGAAGCGTTTTTCGATCCCATTCGCTTTATCGGCAAACAGACCTGGCGTATGCAACAATATTGGCAAATACGCTGGATTGCCATCATGAAAAACCCCACAAATCTCACCGGTCGTATTTACTTTTGCGCCTTGTTTCTGGGCTTAGTTGCCTATGTGCAATATAAAATGGCGCTTGGCGCCAACGGCTTTATCCAAATATTGGTGTGCTGGGTACTGGCCCTGGTGATAGGTTCTTATCAATTTGATAATGAAAGGTTTTACCGTAAACATCCCCATTACCTGGCCGGTTTGTTAAATCGGCACCGCAGCCGTTATCTTATTGATATGCTGCCGGCCATGGTTATTGCCGTGCTTACAGGTTTAGTCATCACTTTTGGCTTAAATTTCTCCGCGGGGATGTTAATGCTGTTACCTTTAGGTGTGCTGCTTACTATTGTCAGCGTCACTAAGTTTTACCGTAATTTTTTTATTTTACCGAGCCTGTTTTACGCCCTGTTTTTGTTCTACCTTAAAATGGCATAAAGCTCAGCGGGTAAAACGCCGACAACCAAGAACGCCGGAGAAAGCTTAGCTGCCTCCGGCGTTTTTATATTGAGCTCTTATAAAAATGAGTAATAAGTCAAAAACGGAGCTGATACTTTTATTCCTCGGTCACCAGTTCCCGTAGCGGACCATATTCTGATGGCAGGCTTTCGGTATCTTCAAGCAGGGACAATAAATCCTGCCGGATCGGCACTCGGGCGGTATGCTCGGCGATTGCCCTGGCATTAAGCAGCGGCGGCTTACCCACGGTTTGTGCGGCCCTGAAGGTGGTGTTGATCACCCGTCTGGGGGTATCGGCAATATTAATGCCCTGGGAGTGGATCATCATAGGATCCATCAAAATCACCGAACCGCGCGGCGCCAACAATTGCGTGGTACTCGGGAAATAACTCTGTTCATAAACCCGGTAGTCTATGCCTTTTTGCGGCGGACGCGGATCGCTGTTTTTAAAATAATAACCCGGTTCTTTTTCCCTGTGGGTGCCGGGCACGACTATGGTCGCCCCATGCTCCGGGGTAAAGTCGTTCAACAACAGAAAAACGTGTAAATAATTCGGGGTTATTTCGCCGTCCGGCCACAAGGTATCCCGGTGGAAACTGATATCGCCGTCCAGGCCGCGCTCGGCGTTTCTCGGATCCGGCATATTCGTTTGCATCAGGCTGTCACGCAGTACGGGTTTATCCAGGTAGCCGTGAACAAGTTTCTGGATACGCTCGCGCATCACCAAATCCTGCAGCTCCCGGCTGACGGCATAAAGGCAGCGGGTGGTTCTCAGCGGCCAGCTGTGAGATAAAATCACCTCCTGCTCGGATCTGAAAGCTTCCACCTCAAGCTCGAAGCCGACACAGGCCTTTTCAATTTTATCCACCAGTGCGATGTCGACGAAATCTTTCAGTACAATATACCCGGCCTGTTTCAGGCAGTATAAGTCACGCTCGTGTTGGTTTATGCTCATTTTTTTCTCCTGTTAGCGCCGGGCGCGCGGACGTACTATTTTACCATTGGCAGAGCGCGGAATAGCTTCAACAAATTCCATCAAGTGCACCCGCATATGATCCAGCTGCGGCCACTGACATTCGATCAAATCAAGAATACCGGCTTGCAGCTCCTTGGGCTCACTGCCATTGCCGGGTACAATAAAGGCCTTAACCCTTGATACCCCGTCTTCATCTCTTGCTTCCATGACCGCACAATCTTCTACCCGCTCATCGCGGCGAATGACATTTTCGATACGCACCGGGCTCACCCATTCGCCGCAGCCGGTTTTGATCATATGATCCCAGCGTCCGGCATAAAATAAATAGTCCCCGGATGCGGTAAAGACATCATCGCTGACATACCAGCTGCCTTCAAAAGCCGCCCGGGTACGTTGAGGATCGTTCCAATAACCTGTAGTTACGCTGTTGCCGCGGATACACAAACGCCCCTGTTGCCCCTGCTTAACCTCACGGGCATCGTCATCGATAAGCTGTACTTGATAACCGTCAAGCACCTTGCCTAAAGCTCCCTGAGGCATGTCTTCGCCGTTACCGGCAATAAAGAAGTGTCCCACTTCCACCGAGCCGAAACCTTCAGTCACAGGCAAGCCGGTCAAGCCAGTCCACTTATCCCGCACCGATGCCGACAACACATCCCCGGCAGACATCACCATGCGCAGCGAGCGGTACCAGTCATGCTCACCCTCTTCGCTGTGGCGGTTAAGCTCAGTCAAAATCCGCGGCTGTGCCAACAATACACTTGGGCGGTAACGCTTGGTAGCTGCGATAACCTTGTCCACCGTCATTTTTTCTTCGGCAACAACCAGGGACGCACCGGCAAGCAGGCTAAACATCAAGCCGCCCACCAGGGAATAACCAAAGGTCAGTTTAGTTACCGTCATCACAGTATCTTCTGGCGTCAGCCCCATCAAGCCGGCATCCACGCTTTGTGCGCAGTTGAGGATATCCAGGTGACGGCGGGTCACCGCCTTGGGCCTGCCTGTGGTGCCCGAGCTGAAAGTCAGGTATAACACATCGTTGGCGGCCATGACTTCATAGTCACAACAAGGGGCCGAAATATCGGCAAAAGCCTTAGTCGCCTGTTCAAACAAGGGGTCCACTTCAACCAGCACACTTGAAATATCCGACTGAGCCAGGCTTTGTCTCAGCGGCGCATTCTCAACAGAAACCACCAGACATTTGGCGCCTATGTGTTTTAGCAGTGCGGGAATATCGGCAGCATTCTCATTCGGGTTAATGCCTACCGGTATCGCGCCGAGCGAAATGGCGGCAAGGAAAATATAAATATAAGCCGGGGTATCCGGCAACACCAGCGCCACCCTGTCCCCGCGCATAACCCCCTGCTCCATCAGCAGCGCACGCGCAATGCCGACACTTTGATAAAGTGCGCCATAGCTGATCACCTGATCATTAAAATACAGGGCCGGCACAGGGGAAGTACCGCCATCGGCATGTTTGACCAGGAGATCGGCAATCAGGTTATAGCGATCCCCGCTCCCGGGTAGGGTAAAATTATTTTCTGCAACAGTCATCTCTAACTCCTTTGGCAAAATGCCTGTTTAAAATTACGCGGTAATAGCCATACGGCTTTGTTGCCAGACACTTTTAATCGCCTGAATTTCTTCGATAAGTTCGTCAATAGACGGAATATTTTTTTCACGTTCAAGCACTACGGCTTTCGGCGCTTTCGTGCGGCAGGCATAAGCAAATAAATCGAATACCGCCTGGTTAACCGCATGGCCGTGGGTGTCGATATAGACGTCCTCGATTTCCTCGCCGCCGGCCAGGTGAATTTCCACGACCCTGTCGGCGGGCAGGCTGTCGATAAAGGCCATAGGATCCAGGCCGTGGTTAAGGCAATTGGCGTAAAGGTTGTTGATATCGAGTAGCAAACCGCAATCGGCCGCCTCGATCACCCGGGTAAGGAACTCGGCCTCGTCCATTTCGGCCCCGGGAATATTGAAATAATAGGCAATGTTTTCAATCAGCACGGGAATGCCCACCGCCTCGGCCATATGGCGGATCTTTTGTGCGACAAAATCCACCGTTGCCTGGCTGCGCTGCAGCGGCAGTAATTGTCCGGCGTCCACTTGCTGTGCCTTGGTAAACGCCAAATGCTCGCTGAACCAGGGACAACGCAACCGGGCCAGCTCAGCCTTAACCCGCTCCAGATGGCCGTCATCAATGCGGGCTTCATCAAGTGAGCCCAAAGAAGCACTGACCCCGTGTGCGGTTACCGGCACCCGGCCGACCACCTGCTCGTAAAAGTCATCCGGCAAGATACCGGCAAAGGCGGTTTCAACAATCAACTCAAGAAAATCGAACGAGTCAATCTGCTCAACTATCTCCTGTGCGATCTCAGTTCTGAAACTAAGTCCCACCCCCAGCATCGGCAGGCGGGCCTTATCGAATTTAGGTTGCATCAACAGCCTCCGGTTGATTCATCTATGTCCATGCTAAGACTTGCCTGTTGTCGGCCCCGGGTGGCGATCAATAACAGGCAAGTCCCAAATAAAATGGTGTGCAAGCCCGCAGCAAGCACACCGCCGATCCCTTGGCTAAAGGCACTTTTGCTTAAGCCAAGACCCGGCAAAAAAGTTACGACTGTTTATAAGCCTGCCAATTCCACTTCTCGATCAGGTATTCCGGCTTGGCGATGGTTTTAAAACCAAATTTTTCATACAGGCCGTGGGCTTCAACGGTGGCGATCAAAGAGCGCCTTACCCCCTGCAATTTCGGATGATTGGTCATCTCCTGCATCACCCACTTACTCAGTCCTGTGCCGCGATGCTCTTCCTTGATAAAACCGTCGCCGAGAAAGGCAAAGGTGGTATAGTCGGAAATCGCCCGACCGAAACCAATTTGTTCTCCGTCATCGGTAAAAACGGCGAAGCATAACGAATGCTTGATCGCTTCCTCTACCGCCTCACGGGATATGCCTTTGGCCCAGGGACTTTCCGTTAAAAATCCATGGATAAAAGACAAATCCATTTCCTCAAGCTTGGTGCTGATCCGGTAACCTTCCAAAATAAACTCTCCCTATATGTGTGTTACTAACAGATTAAACTCATTGATGGTGCTGACTTAAAGCACATGTTATCTTCGCCGTCAGGTGACCAGCACCATAGACGGGCTCAGCCTTAAAACACCGGCACGCATTAAATAGTCGAGCATAGGCATCAGGCTGGCCTGCACTTCTGCAGCTTCCCCGCGCACCAGGGCCGCCACCGGGGCCGCTTTATATGCCCGGCCAAGTACGCTTGCCAGCTTGTTTGGAATAATCGAAACATCCACCGCCAGCCCGCTTTCTTCTTTGGGTCTGAAAATGACCGACTGGCTGGTTTGCTGCTCACTGGCAACACTTTCCCCGGCCCTGAGTTGCTTGACCGCCGTGATCACATCATGGCTGAAAGTTTCCACCAGCGCATAAGGGCACAGGCTGACACAATCCCTCAGAGCCAGCGGCCGTGCCTGCATTTGCGTATCACTTTTTTCATCCCTGTGAAGCAGTCTCCTGGACACTTCATTAAGACCGGCTTCATAGCGTAAAACATCTTTAAGCAGGCTGTTTTCCCGAGCGGATTTCTGCAGGAAATTGGCATAAGACACTGCTTCTTCAGTTGCACTGGGCATGCCCGGCGGCGCGCTCTGCTGATAGCTCTGCCACGGGTGGCTGAAATTATCCCCCAGCATTTCTCTGGAGGCGGGTAAAAGATTGGCTATCCGCTTAAACCGACGCTCGGATAACAAAGAAGCCAACAAGGTCACGCGTTTGCGCGCCGTTGGCGACAGCGCAGCTAAACTTTCTTTGCAGGCTTGGTGCTGCTCGGGAAGCAGCTCGCTGCCGCACTGTCCGAGATAACGTTTCGCTTTTTGCTCGTTGGTGGCGATATCGGCGAGCACTGCCTGAAAAGCGGCAGTCATATAATCATTAGGCTTGCTCAAGGCTGGCTACCTGCTGGGATAATTTATTGTTGATCGCCGCCAGGCGCTCCCGATCACTCCCTTCAAGCGCTTGCTCAAGGGCAACACTGAGACGGTAACTGAGGGCGATATTTCGCCCGGAAAGTCCCTGGACGAGTCGCAACTTGGTTTTATTACCGGCAAGAGCAAAAACCCGGGTCATCAGGGCTTCGGCTTCCTCGCCGCTAATGCCGAGTAAAATATCGGTAAAAATGGCCATCGCCCGGGGACGCAACTCTCCCGGCATGCGCGTGGCGTCGCCAAACCATACGGTGGTACACTCAGCCGGACGCTGCATATCATCGGTGCCGAACAGGTGCAGACTTGCCGAGGGTTTGTCGCTTTCATTGGCAACATTATGAATGCACGAGGGCAGCAAGTACCCGGTTTCTCCCTTGACGGCTTCGATATGGTTATCCACCGTCAGCTCTGGATGTTCGAGATCGCCGGCATTGTCATAGGTTTCAAACACCATTTCATTATGGAAAACCCCGGTAACCCCCCAGGTGGAGTGCATATGCGGACTGTTTTTATGGTGCGGCGGCCAGTAAATAAGATGTGCGGCAAACTGTTGGTCGAGCGATACCAGCAGCGGCGGCTGCGGTTTCAGATCCGGTGCCTGTTCGAAATGGTCCAGGGCACGCTCTATGCAGGACATGACAAACTCAGACCCGGTAAGTGCCTCCCTCATCAAGGTACGTATCCGGGGAATTTTATCCTGCTCTTGAAGATTTGAAGAAAGAATGGTGAGCACGGACTGCTCAAAGTCAGCTAACCTGGTCATGGTCCCTCCCAACCCCTGCTTGCCTTAGGCGGCCAAGCCTGGTCTCTTATCCATTAGAAGTTAAGTAAAACATAAAAATCAATAAAGTGAGCGAAGTCATACCAAAAGGTAAAACAACACTCACTTACCTTTAGGTTCTGCCTAGTTTGCTATTAAGAGCAAGACAGACAACCAGCTTCTGCACCGTTTTGGTTTTCAGAAGAGTCGCTAGACTCAAGTGCGAAGTCCTTCAACTCTTCCATTACTTCAGCTGTTTGATAAGACATATTTAATCTCCTTATTTATATTGATTTTTCTACTTAATTTAAAAACGCATGCGTAACATGCAATTAACATCCTATACACTTCGTACATGCTGTCAATCGCTTTTTATCAAAAATATTTATTTTCATTTTTTTAATCTTTAAGGCTTGATTTATAACGTCAAACCGAGTTTAGTGCTCATAATGGCTCTTAGAAACCAAAAACAAATGTAACCCAAATGTTACATTTGTTAAGGCAAAAACCTTATTTTTCGTACTAATAGCCATAAATTAAATATGGATTTGATAAGGAAATATCGGGCAACAGCGGTTGTCTGTGATTTTAATGGGGAATAGATTTATGCTGAAATCTGGCGAGCAGTATCTTTCGGGTCTGCGTGATGGGCGAACTGTCTATATCGGCAATGAAAAAGTGGAGGACGTCAGCCAACATGACGCGTTTCGCCATGGCGCACGCACCATTGCCGATATCTATGACAAAAAACGGGCAGACGCCGGACTTTCTTATACCGAAAACGGCGAAGCTTTCAGCACTTATTACAAGATGGCACAGACACGTGAAGAGCTGGAGTTTCGCACCTCGGCACACCGTACACTGGCGTCTTACCACCACGGCCTGATGGGCAGATCTCTCGATTATGTTTCCAGCTTTATCACCGGGATGGCTACGGCACCACAAATGTTTGGCCCTTATGCCGACAATATCAGCCGCTATTACGACTTTTTACGGCAAAAAGACATTTTTCTCGCCCATGCCGTGGTGCCGCCGCAAACCAGCCGGGATCCCGAGTTCTACCAACGACCGAATATTTCTTCGCCAAGCTGCCAGGTGGTGGCCGAGCGTGATGACGGGGTGATCGTGCGCGGCATGAAGATGCTGGCAACCGGCGCCATTCTCGCCGATGAGATCTGGGTCGGCAATATTATTCCCCTGGCCCCCGAGCACAAAGCAGAAGCCATCACCTTTTCGCTGCCCTGTAATACCCCCGGCCTGTCGATGTGGGCGCGCCGTCCCTATGAAAACACGGTAAAACACCACTGGGATGCCCCCTTGAGCACAAAATTTGACGAAACCGACTCTGTGCTGATTTTTGACGATGTCTTTATCCCGTGGGATCGGGTCTTTGTTCATAACGATCCGCAGCTGGCGCGCGCTATCTATATCAACACCCCGGCCCATGTCTATGGTAACCACCAGTCCAATGTCCGGGTCCAGAGCAAACTCGGCTTCATACTCGGCCTGGCAGAGCGCCTGGTAAGCGCCAACAACCTTGAAGAGATCCCGGTTATACGCGAGACCCTGGGGCGTTTGGTAGGCCAGGAAGCCGCCTTATCCGCCATGATCGCCGGGCAAATCCAGGCGGGAGAAAGCTGGGCCAACGGCTACATGGGTTATAACCGCAGGATGATGTATGCCGCCCTGAACTGGAGCGTAGAGCATTACAGCAAGTTTATCGCTGAGCTGCGTACCCTGCTTGGCGGCGGTGCATTTAACCTGCCGGCGGATCATTCTATTTTTCAGGATCCGCAAATGTCGGCGTTGTTTAATAACTATTGGACCACACCAAGCATAGATGCCGGTGAGCGCCTGAAACTGGTACGCCTGATCTGGGATCTGGTAGGCAGTGAATTTGCCGGACGCCAGCTGCAATATGAGCAGTTTTTCGCCGGCGCTTCGATGATCCTTGCCGGACATAATTTCCGCGAAGCCCCCTGGCAGGAGTTCAGGGGAGTTATCGACCAGCTTATCAGCGAACAGCCGGTACCGGATGCGGCGTCAACAGTTAACAACGCACAAGCCGTGTAATTTCAGCCCTGCTGACACGCTTATTTCAAAGGAAAGAACAAAAGGAAAGATAATCATGAAAATTCTCTGTTCCAGCATCCCGGCTTTAGGCCATTATCACCCTATGCTGCCCACGGTCAAAGCCCTGGCGGCGGCCGGCCATGAAATTCTTTTTGCCATTGCCCCCGGCTTTCACGGGGAAATCAACGGCGATGGCTTTAAAGCCGTCGCCGCCGGTATGGACATGGACGACCTGATCGCCGCCGCCGATGAGCCAATGCCAAACCAGGAAGTGTTGCGCCCGGATCAAAAAGCAGCGCGGATGTTTTCCCAGATAGCCCCCCGGGCCATGCTAAAACCCCTGATGGAAATCGCACAAGAATGGCAGGCGGATGTGTTGTTACATGAAGAAGGCGAATATGCGGCGCCCCTTGCCGGTCACCTGCTTGGCCTGCCCAATGTAGCCGTTGGCTGGCCGTCACCGATGCGGGCGGCCTTTCAGCTTGAACGCCTGGAGAATGCCTTAAATGAATTCTGGCTCGAATCCGGAGTAACACCACCAGCCAACGGCGGCGTATTCAAGACCTTATATCTCGATCCCTGTCCGCCTATGTTACAAACCCCTTTTGGCCTGTCGCTTGAGACCGCCTTTTCCATCCAGCCCGCGGTACCGGAAAAACTTAAGCAACCGACGGCGCCCGCCTGGTTAAGCGCCATGCCTGACGGCCCGGTTGTTCACGTTACTTTTGGTACGGTTGCCACCTATAATACCGCACCGGATATCTATCTCGATATTATTAACGGCCTGTCAGGCAAGGGAGTCAACCTGGTGATCACTGTCGGTGAAAACCTGGATCCATCGGCCCTGGGCAGCCATGGCGACAATGTACATATCGAACGCTATATCCCCCATGAACAGCTGCTGCCCCACTGTGACGCTGTGGTGTGCCATGGCGGTTGCGGCTCAACCGTATCGGCGCTTGCCCACGGCCTGCCGCTGATCGTGATCCCCCGCGGCGGCGCCGTTCAGATGCGCAACGCACAAGCCTGCGAACGTACCGGCGCCGGGCGCATGATTGCCCCGGGGGATGTCAATGTTGACAATATCCGGGACAGAATTCTCCAGGTCTTGGCCAACAGCAGCTTCAAAGAGACGGCAGAAAAAATTGCCGATGAAATCTACCAACTGCCGCCGGCATCGGCTGCGGTAGTACTGATCGAAAACCTGGTTGCCGGGCAGGGAGAGCAAAATTGTGGCTAGCATTTCTCCCCAAAACAGCCCGGAGTTGCCGTTTTACCTGGCGCTTTCTTCCTCGCCTTGCGGCCAGGCCTGGGCAGAAATCGTCGTCGGCTGGTCGCCGCAGGGAAAAATGGAAAGCCAATGTTTCCTCAATACAAAAACTACCCGGAGCAATTTATGGCGCAGCCCTAAGCTGATCCCTACCGCTGACGGTACCTTAACGGCCTGGCACCAGGATGGCACACGGCTGGCGGTATCGCAGTTTTTAAATGTGCATGAGTCAGATCTGCAGGGGGGGCTGAAAACCCACAGTTTCTCTAAACCCGTCAGCCAGCTGGTATATGATGACAGCGGTGCTTTGCTGGTACTGGCAGGAGAGAGTCTATACCAGTGCCCCTCACTGGATAGCCCGGGGGAAGAACAACCGCAACTGGTGGGCCGGGATATTCTTGCACTTGCCGCCATCGGGGGTGCGGTTTACCTGGCAAAACAGGCTATGGACAACTTATTGGTTGTCACGCCAGATGGCGAAGAAATTTACCGCTATGCCCTTGAAGGCCGGGATATTGATAAAGTCTCTTTAAAAGGCGCAAAACAAACCGGGCTTTTCCTGGCGCTGGGAGATCGCCCAATCAAAGGGAAATGCCGTTTTACCCTGCTTCGCCTCAAAGACAATAAAACGTTTTTCGACAACTTAGCCGGGGTAGGCATTGCCGAGCTGCAAATCAACTGCCGGGTGCTTGATAGCCAAAACATAGCACTGCTTGGCGAATTAGATACGGTATCCGGCCTCTACCTGATTGACGAAAACGGCCAAAGACAGCGCCTGAATGCTGCCTCACTGGAAGCTGACCTGATGTCCTGGTCGCCAAACGGGCAAACCGTGATTGTCAGCGGTAAAGATGCGAGAACGGCCGGAGCACGGCGCAGCCAATGCCTGGGCCGTGACGGCTACCTTTACCGGGACCAGGCCCTGGCGACTTGTGAGGCAATCTGGCTAAATGACCTGGACTATATCCGGGTGGTTGAGACTTTGGAAAGCGCGCCTCGCTGGACCCTGTCACAGGAAAGTTTGCCACAGCGGCTGCAAGTCCCGCAAACACCAAATAATAAGCAGCATCAACAACAAACACAGAAAAATCCGGCCGGTGCGCTGGTCTTTTCGGGCAATGAAAAAACACCTGATTTTGCGATACTGTACGTCATGGGCCCCCACAGGTTCTTTGCCAATGGGCCGGAGCGGCTTTTTTATCATTACAGTATCCGCTCAGAGCTGCAGGCACTGACAGGTGAGCACGGCTTGCTGCTTGGCCTTAACGGCAGCGGTGCCCTGGGGAGCGGCAGCGATAAGCGGGTTCGGCAAGGGATTTATGCCCGGGCGGCGCAGACAGACATAGACGCCGCTATCAAACAGTTGCGTAAGCGCTGCAGCGGCCCGGTTTTTCTGGTCGCTGCCAGTCTCGGCTGCTTGCCCGCCCTGGCTTATCTGGCCGATAACGATATTGACGGCGCCGCTTTCATTAATCCTGTCTATAGCGCGGATATACCGCCGTTACAGCCGTGGCGCCACCTTTATAGTGAAGACAACTCGCTAACTGCCGCCCTGGATAGCTATGCCCCGAAAATCAATACCCCGTTATTGCTGGTGCACGGCCAAAGGGATCCGATATCGCCGTCGCAGCACAGCTCTGATTTTATGATGTCCCTGCCGGAAGATTTGGACTGTCATTATGTCACGGTACAAAACGAAGGCCATATTTTCCAGAGCCATGAAGGCTGGCAAACCCTGTTAACCAGCTTGCATAGCTTTATCCGGGATCTTTCCGGGCAGATACAGGCAACAACACAAGAGGAGCTGGTCAATGCATCATAGTGACACTATGGCGACACTGCTGGCGGAAATCTACCCCGACAGCGCAAGCCAAAAAAAATCTCTGTCCGCTCAGGCACTCAAGGCCCTGGTCAGTGAATATATCCAAGCGCAAATCCCTGATGTGATCTTGCTGCTTATCCACGGCTCCGCCACCACAGGAAAAATGACTGCCTACTCGGATATAGATGTTATGGTGGTGCGCAAAAACTTTGACGGCATCCGCAAGCATATCGCTTCGCACCAGGGCTACTGCCTCGATGTTATCGAGACCGGCGCCGATCATATCCAGGAGTTATTGGCCAATGCCCGACATAGCGGCAATGACTGGATCGTCAGCGCTTTAGCCCTGGGTGAGGTGGTTATCGATAAATGGCAAGGCAGCACACAGGCCAGGCAGGCAGCAAGTGCCCTGCTTGAAACCGGGCCGGACGCCCCGTCAGCACAACAAATCAATATTATCCGTTCATCGGTCACCAGCCTGGTTTCTGAGCTGTGCCGCAGTAAGACAGAGGATCAGGCGCTGATGGCGGGCATGGCACTGTTTGCGCCGCTCTCTGCTTTACTGCTCAAACAGCAAGGGGCTTTTTCCCACCGCGGCAAGCACCTGGCCAACCACCTGGAAGCGGCGGCGCCTGAGATTAACCGGCGCTTGCGCCAGGCCTACCATGAGCTGCTGGAGAATAAACCTCAGGCCCTTGCTTTATTGGCGCGTGATATTCTCACTCCCGTTGGCGGCTGGCTGATGACAGGTTTTGAAAATAACAGCAGGCTGCAGCCAAAACGGTAAAAGTGCAGAACTAACGGCGCAGCACTTGCCAGCCATCCCCTGCGCTACGGGCTCAAGGGAACAGGCGGGTGAACAAGGCGAAAACTGGAGATATTTAGCAAGATGAATAAAACACAAAGCGCGAAAAACCTGGCGATAACCGCCTTGTTTGAGCAGGCAAAGCGCCAAGCAGATCGTACGGCTTTACTGATTGACGGACAGGCATTCAGCTACCGGGAAGTAGCGGATATCGCCGCCGGCTACGCCAGGCAACTTATCGCCCTTGGTATTAACCCGGGAGAGCGGGTGCTGATGGCGATGCCAGATTCTATCGGTTTTGTCGGCGCCTTCTTCGGTATCATGTCGGTCGGCGCCGTTGCCGTTCCGGCCGCCCCTGGGCTGTCGCAGCAGGCAGCCCAGCATATCATAGATAAAACCGACTGTAAGCTTGCCCTGGCAGCAACGAGCTCTTCCCTTGAAGCGCTTGAAAACTGCCAATTGCTCTTTATCGACTGCCAAAGCCGTGTACCATTTCCCCGTGATACCGCCGATGCCCCCTTTGAAGTGGTTGAGCGCAGCGGTGATGATCTCGCCTATATCTTATTCAGCTCAGGCTCTACCGGGCCGGCAAAAGGCATTCCCCACCGTCATATCGATCTTTTACACTGTGCCAAGGCCTATGCTGACCCGGTACTGAAATATCAAAGTGACGATGTGGTGCTGTGCGTACCTAAACTTTCTTTTGGTTACGCCCTGGGCTGCAACCTGGTCTTTCCCTTATTATCCGGCTCCGCTTCGATACTGATAGAGCCGGTACCGACACAGGAAGTGCTTGAGCATAATGCCCGGCTGCAGCCGCCAACGATTTTTATCGGGCAGCCGAGAAACCTGGTAGCCATGCTGGAAAGCGGCCCCGACGGCCCGTTTAACAAGCTGAGACTGGCGGTTGTTGCCGGTGAAAAATTAAGCCCGACACTGGCGCAGCGCTGGCAAGAGGTTTTTCCCGGCGTGCCCCTGCTCGACGGCTACGGCACCACGGAAGCCAATGCTATTTTTATTTCCAATACCCCGGATGCCTCAAAACCTGGCAGCCTGGGTAAACCCCTG
This sequence comes from Thalassomonas actiniarum, assembly GCF_000948975.2. Taxonomy (GTDB): domain Bacteria; phylum Pseudomonadota; class Gammaproteobacteria; order Enterobacterales; family Alteromonadaceae; genus Thalassomonas; species Thalassomonas actiniarum. The sequence continues at coordinate 756,242 of NZ_CP059736.1, read as the reverse complement.
GCAGGTTATGAGGTGCAGCTGCTTAGCGGCCCTGAAATGACCCCGGTTAAAGACGGTGAAACCGGCGAGCTCTGGTTTAAGGGAGACAGTGTCTGCCGGGAATATTGGCAAGACCCGGTAGCCACTGCTGAGCGCATTCGCGATGGCTGGGTGCGTACCGGAGATCTCTTCACCCGGGATCAGGACGGTTATTATTTTCTCCAGGGACGGCGCGACGATCTGCTAAAAGTAGGCTGCGGCGACTGGGTTAACCCGCTTAGCGTTGAAGCCGAAATCCAGAAAGTGGACAAGGTTGCCGAATCTGTGGTGGTGGGTCATCCCGACAGCGATGGGGTGATCCAGCTTAAAGCCTTTATCTTATTGGTTGAGGGGACACGGCCAACCCGGCGCATACGCGATGAAATCCTTACAACGGTAAGCCAGGCTTTCGAGCAAACCCCCTCTCACCATATCAAGCAAATAGAATTTGTTTCCAGCTTGCCAAGGACATCAACCGGCAAACTGCACCGGCAAAAGCTCAAGTCCCATACTCAACTTGAATTCGCCTACCAATGCTAAATTTGGGTTTAAAAATAGCAACAGCCGCTAAAGAAACACAGGAAATTTGATAATGTCGATCGGACATCTTAATGATCTTTATAGCAAACATTATGACTATGCCCGGCGGTCTGGCAAACCGCTGAGCTCCTATATGATTGCCACCACACCGCGCAGCGGCAGCACCCTGCTTGGCCTGAAGTTATGGCAAACCGGCGTGCTCGGCGGCCCTACCGAGTATCTGAACCTGCCTTACCGCCATCAACTGGCCCGTCGATTCGGGGCGCAAAACAGCCGCGAATACCTGGAACAGCTGAAAACATGGCGCACATCAGCCAACGGTATCTTTGGTTGTAAATTATTCTGGTCGCACCGAGTGGCGCTACAAGCGGCTCACCCTGAAATGCTGCAGGCACTTGCCCCTACGGCTTATGTCTTTCTTACCCGGGATAACAAAACCGCCCAGGCAGTGTCATTGTCGCGGTCGATGCAAACCCATTCCTGGGTTGCCAGCGCCGAAAAAAAGCAGCAACCTAAATATGTTTACCGGCATATTCTTAAATGTCGTGAGTATCTGCGCTGGCAGGAAGAGGGCTGGCAGCAGTATTTAAGCGGACAAAAAAGCAAAACCCTATCTGTCACTTATGAAGAGCTGGCAAAAGATCCCGACAGCACAACTGATAACATCCGGGCCTTTCTGGGGGCGGATAATAGAGACAGCGCTCCCGTGACCCTGCCGGAAATTCATGTGCAGGGTAACAAGGAAAGTAAAATCTGGCAGCAGCGCTTTAACGAAGACTTTCAACGCCTTGGTTACCGGGACATGGATATGCAGGCTCTGAGCGCCGACTTTCCCGGTTATGTCGGCAACTGGTCGGGGACTTTTCCCGCAGCAACTTAGGTTAAGTGATATATCCGCTCGGCTAAAGGGCAGGCCCCCTGCCCCCCATTAAACCACTGATTTTTGCTCGTTTACTTTTTCCGGGCCGCGGCATCAAGCAGACACTGGTACCAGGAATCCACATATTGTGCGTAACCGCGCTGAAAATATTCTTCATGACCTGCTTTTTCAGTGCTGCGGCCAACTTCCACCATTTCAGCCATGGCAAAACTGAGCGCCTCTGCCCCGGCATCGGGTTCAACAAAATTAAATTGCGCATATTCCAGCAGGGAGTCCGGACAGCCGAGCAGGGATTCCTGAGTGGCAATCACAGGGGTGTTACAGGCAACAGCTTCACGCAAGATGATCGCCGCATGTTGCGCCACTTTATAACTGGACTTGGTATAAACCAGACACGTTAAACTGTTGAGGAAGCGCGGAACTTCCCAGTTAGGGATAAAGCGGCGAACCTCAATCGCCTCTTCTTGGGACTCATCAACATATTCGCGGAGATGGAATTTACCGCCGATCTCCCCGCCGACAAACAATAACCGGCCTTTGCCGTACCTTTGGCGATAGTGGCGAAATGCCTGGATAATATCGTCAAGTTTTTTGCCGTGGACAAACTTGCCGTAAAAACCAAAAACAGGCTCATCCTGATTGCCCCAATCCTGGGTACCGGCTTTGTTGCTGCTGTTAAAATACCTGGGATCCGGCAAATAGGGAGATACCGTACGGGTGGGACAATAAGCGGAGAAAACATCCCCGGCAATCCGGGATTTGGGGACAAAATAGGTGACATTTTTCAATACCGAGCGGTATAAGGCCTGCAAGTCTTCCGAGCCGCACAAACGGACAATGTCACTGCCGGCATGGGTCACCACATGCGGGATCCCCAACTCATCCGCAATCTGACTGCCGGCCAGGGCGTAGGGTTCCAGATAATGGGAGAAGATCACATCGGGTTTGTGCTCCAAAATGGTCTTTCGTGCCTGCGCCAGATAGGAAACATAACCCAGCTCGGAAAATGGCAGAAATACCGAATCACTCAAATGGGGTGCATAAACCACAGAAACACCGGGATGAAGTTCACGCCAGATATCGGAGTCACTATCATCGCGCGATGCGCGTATCGACTGTTTGCGCGGGTAATAGGCGTCGGTACAAACAACAACCTTTGCCCCCTTTTCAGCTAATCCATTGGCTAACCACAGATTCAAGGTACTCACTTGACCGGAAATAGGCGGAAACTTACCCAAAATAGCAACAGTCAATCCCATATAAATTCTCCTTCATTTAATATCTACTGCTGGCATAACACCCAGACAATACCAGGGCATCAATACTTGCCGTACAAGCAAATTCAGCTCATCAACAGGCCAAGCCTTTGAGCAATCCATTATTGCTAATAACCACATAAGAAGCAAAATATTATTAATTTATTATCATATTATTAACAAGATTTAGTCGTATAAATCGAATACCGGAGATTCTTCGGCATACAAGCGCGGCAATAATAAGTATGATTGTCCTGCCCTATGCATTTTACGCTTGGTAAAGGCAGTGCCTGGCGAGTGCTTAACTTTCAACATGTGCGGTTCAACTGAATAATTTTATGAAAAAACCTGTTTTATATTATGTTTACGATCCTATGTGCAGCTGGTGCTGGGGTTATCGCCCCACCTGGCAGCGCTTACAGGAAAAGCTGAAAACGACGGTAGAGATCCAATATCTCCTCGGAGGATTGGCACCGGATAGTGATGTCCCTATGCCCGATGAGATGCAAACATTTTTACAGCAAACCTGGCATAAAATTTCCCAACAACTGGGCACAGAGTTTAATTTTGATTTCTGGTCCCGTTGCCGTCCAAGGCGTTCAACCTACCCGGCATGCCGGGCAGTGATCATCGCCCGAAAATATGGTAAAGAGCAGGCCATGTACCTGGCCATTCAGCAAGCCTATTACCTGCAGGCGAAAAACCCTTCTGATCTCGACACCCTGGCTGATCTTGCTGCCGCAATAGGTCTTGATAAAACCTTATTTAAAGAGCAGCTGACTAGTCGCGACATTGAGCAAAAATTAATGGATGAAATTACCGCTGCCAGGAACTTGCCTATCCGGGGCTTTCCGTCACTGGTATTGGAAACGGATGACCGGCAACTGCCGGTTGCACTTGATTACCATCACTGGCAAACCAGCTATGACAATACCATAAGCCATTTGCAAAACAAGACATCAGATCTTTTATAATTGCCGGCAAGGATAAATGCGGTAGTGCGCACTCAGGTAGCAACGATATGAAAAAAAGCGACAAGAAGTTAGATAAAATGCTGAGAGAGGCGCTGACTCAGGTTTGTGAAACAGCCCTTGAAGAGGTGGCCGGTTTTGTCTGGTTAACACATTTTGTCAATTACAACGCATTCCCCGGCTCCCTTGCTGTGGTCTGCGTTTTTAATACCAATAGCGAACTTCTTGATGCCAGAGCCGGGCACAAGGATACCTACCTGATCGGTTTAATCGATAAAGAGCTGGCATCTGCCGGGTTCAAGATTCGGGATATCAAACAACGGGTAAGGTTCGATACCGAAGAAAACTGCCAGAAAGAAAACAATGGTAAGTGGACTCACCGTTTCAACCATTGATATACCGGACAAAACCTTAGCCCGGCTCCATGAGTCAAGATCACCGGGTTACCATCAGCTTCGACATGAGTAGCCCTTTGTTTTGCTGTTAGTTTACTGGTCTGTAAAATCTTAAATGGTTTGCATAATGCGGCATCGAAAGTTACCGGCAAACCGGCGGAGTTTTATCAGCTCTCAATAACATCAACTTGTGCCTGAAGTTTGCGTCTGCTTAGGGTAATGGCGCTTATCGATCAACTGATTAACGCTATAACTGACTAAAAAAAGAATAAGGCAATTCAGGAGGGTCGGCGTTAATACATAATAAAAACCTAGTTCGTGAATGACATCTCCTCCCACCACGGCAGCTAATGCCGTTGCCCCACCCGGGGGATGGAGACATCGGCTAGCGAACATCACCAGCATAGCCAAACCAACGGCGCTGCCGGCGGCAATAAAATTATCTCCTATCCACTGGTAACAGCAAACGCCGACGACGGCTGATAATACATTACCGGTAAATAAGGCCCAGGGCCGGGAAAAAATTGCTTTGGGCGCTGCCATTAATAATACTATTGCCGCTCCCATTGAAGGTAAAATGGCTCCGGCCCCTTTAAGGCCGGTAACTTTATAGCTGATCAGAAAAACAATAAAAATACTTAAAAATCCACCGAGGGCGAGGAGCAATTGCTCCCTTGCTGCCGTGGCATCTTGTATGCCCAGCGTTTTCCACCAGGCAGGTAGCTTTGTTTTCATTAAGATATTCGCTGTCTCAGGAGCCAGGCAAGTCCGTTTGCCAAAACCCGGTTTTTGCCTGGCTCCTGCCGTTCATCATTAGAAAATGCCTGTTTAAGCGATTAACTCTTCACTCGGACCAAAAAACTCATAATGTACCTGAGCATCAGGTAAGCCGAGGTTCTTGGCTATTTTCAGCGCCGCCCGCATAAAGGGCACCGGGCCGAGAAAATATAATTCGACATCGCGGTCTTGTGGTAATTGCCGGGCAACTAATTCTTCGGTAATAAAACCTGTGGCGTGGGGCTGACAGTTTTCTTCCGGGTTACTGTATACATATAAAGGCGAAATATGATCGTGCAAAGATGCCAATTGATCAACATGTGCTTTAAAGGCATGTACATCCGAGTTTAATGCCGCATGGATAAAACGTATATCCCGCCCGGATCCCGCTTCACTGTTGAGCATACTGATGGCAGGGGTAATACCGACACCGCCGGTTAACAGCACTAACGGCTTGTTGTTTTTACGTAAGGTAAAATCTCCGCTGGGATGTGTCAGTTTAACCCTGTCTCCGGGATTAAGGTTATTGTGCAGGTGGTTTGATACCGCCCCGTCCGGTTCGCGTTTTACGCTGATACGCAAATAGTGGCTGCCGGGCGCATCTGACAAGCTGTAATTTCTTCTCAGCCGGGCACCGTCGACATCATCTAAAATAATGGTCAGAAATTGTCCCGGTTCGAACAGGGGTACGCCTTTACCGTCTACCGGCTCGAAATAGAAAGAGGTGATCACCGCGCTTTCATCAACGCGCTTGGCCAAAGTAAACTCACGCTCACCACGCCATCCCCCCGGTTTACTTTCATTTTCCGCATAAAGAGATTCTTCCGCGGTTATAAGCAGCTCAGCCAGCTGGCCATAGGCTTTACCCCAGGCGGTAATAATCTCTTCGGTGGCGGCATCGCCTAATACCGCTTTTATCGCCTGCAATAAGCAACTGCCGACAGCATCGTATTGCGACGGCTCAATGCCGAGTGCCACATGCTTTTGTACTATTTTACTCACCGTTTCACTTAAATTGCCCAAGGCATCAATATTGGCGCCATAGGCAACAACAGCATTGGCCAGGGCTTTTGGCTGGGTGCCCTTGCCCTGGTTGGTTTGATTGAAATAAGGCACGACATCAGGGTGCTGGGAAAACAGTAGCGGGTAAAATGCCTTGGTAATGTCGTCGGCATGCACTTTTAAAACAGGAACTGTGGATTTGATGATTTCAATGGTTTGAGCGTCTAACAAGATATATTCCTTTCAGGATAAAATAATTTACTGCTGACAGGGTTATTACACAGAATATGCCAACTTGTTATTGTATTGATTTTTAAGAACATAAAACAAATTCAGGTTAATTTAACCCAGCTCAAAACATATGTCATTTTAACCTAAAAAAGGTTAAAATGACCTTTATGAATATTTCCCCCTTTATTGATATTATCGAAGACTTAAACCGTGATTTGAGTCAGGCGCAGCGCTACCAGCGTTTGGTATTGGCCATTCAACGGGCGATCCCCTGTGACGTGGTTGCCCTGCTTAAATTAACCGACGGTTATCTGCTGCCCGTGGCCACCTTAGGCTTAAAAGATGAAGCCCTGGCGCGGCAATTCGCCGTTGCCCAACATCCGCGGCTGCAACATATCTTAAACAGTTCGCAACTCACCCGCTTTGATGCCGATTCCAGGCTGGCGGATCCCTATGACGGCCTGGTGAATGACGCCAGCGGGCAACTGCATGTACACGACTGCATGGGCAGCACCATTTATATCGATGACAAGCCCTGGGGTCTCATCACTTTGGATGCCATGCAAGCGGGCAGTTTTGATTCCCTCAATCCGATGGAAACCCGGGCCTATATCGCCGCCGTGGCAGCAGTGATCAAAACCAGTCAGCATATCGAAGCATTAGAAGCCCGGGTAGAGCACAACCACCAGGTGGCACAACGTTTACTGGAAACCGTCGCTCCATCAGAAATGATTGGCAAAAGTACCGCGATTAACACCATGCGCGGGGAAATTAATACCGTCGCCCCCAGCAAGTTATCGGTATTGATCACCGGGGAGACCGGGGTCGGCAAAGAGTTGGTGGCGAAAAGCCTTCATCAGCACTCCCGCCGGAAAAACCAGCCCCTGGTGCAGATCAACTGCGCCGCATTGCCGGAAAACATTGTCGAAAGTGAGCTGTTCGGCCATGTCAAAGGCGCTTTTTCCGGCGCGGTAAACGATCGCAGCGGACGTTTTGAATTAGCAGACGGCGGTACCTTGTTTCTCGATGAAGTCGGCGAGCTGCCCCTGGCTGCCCAGGCAAAACTGTTGCGCGCCCTGCAATACGGCGAAATTCAGCGGGTCGGCAGCGATAAAATCATAGTGGTTGATGTCAGAATTGTTGCCGCTACCAACCGGGACCTGCAGCAGGAAGTCAAAGAAGGCCGTTTTCGCGCCGATTTATATCACAGATTAAGCGTCTATCCGTTATCGGTACCGCCTTTGCGCGAGCGGGAAAAAGACTACTTATTGCTTGCCGGCTACTTTCTGGAAAAAAGCCAACATCAGCTCGGGGTCACTAAATTACGTTTGCAACAAAGCGCCATCGAGCAGCTGGCAGGTTACAGCTGGCCGGGAAATGTCAGGGAGTTAGAGCATTTATTAAGCCGCGCGGCACTAAAGGCGATCACTGAGCAGGGACGTGAAGCCCGTATTGTCAGTATTAACAGCGGGCATCTTAATTTACAACCGATCGACAACATAGCGCCTGGGTTGAGCTCCGTTCAAACAACGCCTATACAGAGCAAGGTGCAAAAATCACCCATGCCGGCGATAGCCGTTGAAGTGAATGATTTAGGTTTGCGGGAGGCTACCGACGAATATCAACGTCAGATCATTAGTCAGGTGCTGGAAAGTGAACAGGGCAATTTAGCAGCCGTAGCCAGGCTGCTTAAAGTCGATAGGAGTAATTTGATCCGTACCATGCGCCGCTTGGGGCTGGCGTAGAAGACCTGAGAGCTGTATTGCACTTTTACCAGATAAACTGCACTAACCGGGAAAGATAAACAAGGGAGCCGAAACCCGCTCCCTGCCATCTCTTTTCATTTTCCATGTGCCTTGCTTAACTTGGCAATATCAGCAAAAAAGGCCAGCGATTGACCTTTTTTGCTTTATTATCGCGCTGCTAGTTATGGCAAGCTTCGCTGTTTTCCAGGGAAACCTCGCCATTGCCATCAACATAATTAATGCTTGTCGGCAGGCGTTTGATATTACCGGCTAAATCGACAATAAAAATCGGTGCACCTTCACGGTATTGATGCATGTTGCCGCCAGCAAAAATACCGACAAAGTCATTGCTGCCGTTAAGTACCGACTTAAAGTAATTGTATTCGCACAGGTTATACAAGTAACTTGAAGAACCACTTGCGGGGTCAACTACATCGTTAGAGATCAGCGTACGTCCCCAGACACTGCTACTCGTACCGCCGGTATCCAAATAGGCGGCAGCGCCCCCCGCCATGGCATTATTTTTCTCATCAATGGTATCGGGGTAGAATACCCGGTAATCCGAGCCGTTCGGGTGCAACATACCGGAAGAGTAATTATGATCCACCTGGTTTGCCAGGCGCACATTGCTCCAGGTTGTGCCGGTCCACCGGGCTTTAGCCAGATAATGATCGGCTAGGGTTGACGGCTGGTGATCCCCGGAAAGGCTGCCAACATACAAAATAGTCGGTCTTTTAGCCATACCAGAACTCATGAAATCTATATCTTTCATGTAGATACGCCTACCTATGCCGCCTATGCTTGCCGGATCATAATATTCTCTTACCGCCACCGTTTTTAACCCCTCGGGGGAAACAATCGGTAAGGAAACGCGCTGGTTTTTGGCGTTGAACCAGTTTTCTCCGCCATCGAAAGAGTGCATATAATAGAGGTTGGTTCTGTCATCCAGGTTATTACCCGGGTGAACGTTGAAGGCAATCACCACATCCTTGCCTCTTGCCTTGGCAATGGCATAGTGCCCCTTATAAGCAGCAATAGGTGTGATATCCTGGATACTTGCTTTTGTACCGTCAACCACCATTTTCGCGCTATAAACCTGCCTGGAGCTTTTACAGGTTTGCACTTCACCTGAATTACAGTAAACGGTATAAATTAAACGGAAATAACCTTTCTGGCTATAGGCCGGATCGTCAATCCAAAACATCTTGGGGTAATTGATGCCGCGGTAATGTGTACCTGAAATCGGAAAGTCTTGCCCCGCCGCTGCGATCAAATCTTTAAAGTGATCGGCATAGTCATCCATCAAGGGCGTATAATCGACAAAACTCTCGATACTGTTTGGCGCACTACTTTTAAAGACAAAATTGCCGCGCGATGTCGACCGCCCGGAAACCAGTACGTATACGTAACCTGCCTGGTCCAGGTTGATCACGGCATTATCATGAGGATCATCGGTACACTTCATATGCACTAATACCGGCTCCGATACTTTCCCGGTATTGTGGTTAAAGCGTGCCACATAAATACCTAATGCCGGTGACTTATTTGTACTGATACGAAATTTTTCTGTGGTGGTGATACTACAGCCGCCCGCAGCCGTGGTGCCTATTTTCTTATTCGCCAGCGAATAATTGTCTAGGATAACCTCACCTGAGTAGACAAAATAACTGTAACTACCCTGTTTTACCGCGGTTGGGGCATGCTTGGCGGTCTAGGTGGCTTTATTGCCGGAATACTTCACCACATCATAATCCGCCTGGCCATTGTTATCGACATCAATCGCCGTGGTGCCGCCCAAGCCATAAGGCATACCATTAAAACCATCGGCTTTCTTAAATTGTGTAACCGAATAGGCCTGCAAATCGGCGCAATCTTCCTTGGTATTTTTACATTCCCCCGAAGGACTCTTCAGGTAGCGATAGACATTATGATCGTCTTGCCAAGCATTTTGTCCGCCAAAGGCTGAAAAAGCACTGATACACAGCATGGATGCCAGCGATATTTTCCTTAACATAGGTATTCCTTATTAACGAGAGGGTAAATAACGCCATGAACTGTATAGATTTTTTTAGCTAGTGTCCAGAAAAGTCAAGTTGCATATTTCAGGACATTGAGGGAGATCAATGAAAGGCAGGTGCAGGCCAGTATTTTACCGTGGCAGCATGAATGCTCTGGATGACCGTGAATTTTTTTCTTAAAACCAGTGTGAGATTTCTTCCTGATATGACACAGGTATAAATAACGTTTAAACAACAAACTGTTTCTATTCAATACCAAGCTTACGGGCATTAGAGGAATTTAATATGAACATTAACAATCCCGTTGAGGACAGCGGCTCACAAGCCGTAGCCACTCAGCCGCAAGCAGCCAAATCAACGCTTTTTACCACGATAAAAAACAAACTGATTGAACATTACTTGGGGGTATTTTTAACCTTAATGACCGCAGCTTCGGGAGCAAGCGCAATTAAAGCCAACAGCGCAGCAAACAGCCTGGCACATGTTTCTAAGTATATTCAAGAACTTGAAATGACCAGTGACAAAATTAAAAACGATGCGCTTCGCATTAATACCGCCCTTAATAATATTGGAGAGCTGGGCAAACTAAACACGACACTTAACAATAACTTTCTTGAAATAAAGCCTAAACAGAAGCAGCTGGAAAATGCCCTTAATCATTATTCCGGTGAATTTTGGTCAAGCCACAATACCTTAGCGCTCAAAGATGAAGAACAAAAGCGTAAACTCTTTGAAATTTCACAAGAATTCACTAAGCTCTTGGCAGCGGTGAACTCGATAGACAATACACTCTTTATCTCAGGTAAATATGCCCCTTTGATAGAAGCCACAAATACTCAGCTAATCAGAGAACTCAAAAACTTAAATGCGTATTTTGCCAATGACCAGGTTAATCTGGTTGAGCATAAAGTATTTGATGAAAAGAAAGGTTACTGACACATCAAAGGCGATAGCAAGATAACGGTGAGCACCTCAATCGATAGCACAAGCAAAGTGGTCGCCGATTTTCCCTGCTTCACAAAGCCATGAGCCGCTTTTTCTTAAACATTAAGGCCCAAGGCTCAGCACCCCCTAAGGGGCAAAACTTAGCAAATGCTGTTTCACAGCCTCAGAAGCAAAAGAATGCTCAACACTGACCTTATAAATATCGAAGTATTCTTCCGGGGTTAAATTAAACTCCTCGACAACCTTACGTACTTCATCTGTCATAGTGGTGTTGGAAACCGTGCGGTTATCGGTATTAATGCTGATCAATACGCCATCTTTATGGAAAGCTTTTACGGGGTGATCGCTAAGGGCATCAACCGCCTTGGTCTGGACATTGCTGCTCGGGCAGGTTTCCAGGGCTATGGCCTGGTTTTTCACCAAATCATAAGCCTGCTCGTGGCCTTTGATATGAATACCGTGGCCGATACGCTCGGCTCCTAAAAGCGAAACTGCATCATGTACATTCTGGCCGCTGCCCTGCTCTCCGGCATGAATGGTCACCCGGTAGCCCTTTTCAATGGCATATTGGGCGTAAGGGATAAATTCATGACAAAAACCCGGTAACTCGCTGCCGGCTAAATCAAAGGCCACCACACCGTCATTGAGGTGTTTTGCCCCGGCATCGATAATATCGTTAATCTTGTCTTTGGCAAAGGTTCTTAATATCGACAGAATATAGTTGCCGTGAATGTCATAGCGCTTTTCAGCTTTTCTCATCCCTTTAACGGCACTGTCGATAATTTGCCCGAATGTCAGCCCTTGTTGCTGGTGCAATTGAGGGCCAAAACGCACTTCCAGGTACTTAACGTTTTCTTTGGCGGCATCTTCAAATACCTCAAAGGAAATACGCTCGATCGCCTCTTGCGTCTGCATCACAGAAAGCGGCAGCTCAAAGCGACTCAGGTACTCGTCAAGGTTTGGGCAGGTTTCAGGGGCCACCATTAACGTTTTAATTTCATCGATATCTTCGCTGGGCAAGGACAACCCCTGTAGCCGGGCAAGCTCAATAATGGTTTGCGGGCGAACGCTGCCATCAAGGTGGCAATGTAGATCGATTTTGGGCACATTAAAATAATTCATAGACCTCTACCTGGTATTGCTTATGACATTCAACCAATAAAATGATAACGGAAGAAACTACAGGGCTTCGATGGAGAAAAGCTACTGGTATCACTATTGATTATTCTCTATATTACCCCTATCCATTCAAAACTATCAGGACAAATGTCCGGATCAGATAAAAATACTTAATTTCAGTTGTAGGGTAACTATTGGATACACTCAGTGAATTAGCTGCGCAAGGATATGAATTATTTTGCCAGCTGATAAAAAAACAAGATCTTAAAAGCAAACCGTTTCAGGTAGACGATTATTTATTGAGCCAGGGGCAGGAAATTACTGAGCTATATTGGCTCGAAACGGGCCAATTTTCGGTGGGTTATACCGCAGATAATGGCCGGCATTTCAGTTTAGGTCTGTTTAGTGCCGATAACAGCTTGCTTGGCGATGTTGAGCTGCTGACCGACACCCGCTGCCAGTTTGACGTCAGGGCCAACGAAGCCATTGAAGCCAAGGTTTTACCGGCTGCCCTGCTTACCGAATTTATGCAGCGCGACCCCAAATTGGCTATCTGGCTCAGCCAGTCCCTGTCTTATAAATACCAGGAAACCATGGCGACCACCATCAGCCGGATATTACATCCGCTGATTTACAATATCGCCCTGGATATCGAACAAAGGTTTCTCGATGCCAGACCTAAAGTCAATTTTGGCCACGTGTATAAGGAAGCAGAACGTTTTGGTTGCTCTGAGCGGGTTTACCGCCGGGTGGTCAATCAACTGCTTGAAATGAACCTGGTGGAAAAGGTGAATAACCAGCTACAAGTAAAAAATATTGACCAACTTTCAGAGTTTTTAAGATCTTAATCCCTGCCTGGCGCCATCCGTAGGTTAAAAGTCAGCAGCAAAAGCAACAGGCTAAACTCAACAACAGCACTTTATGGCTATTTTTATCACTCAAAATCCCGGATTTCGATATAAACAGGTGCGGGAATACCGCATAGCTCCAGCTGTTTGCTGATGGTGCTTACGTCAAAAGTTTTGGGGTTATCACAAACGATGACATTATTAGTTTCCGCTGCAGCTTTGCCCGGCAATGGCATAAAAGCCAGGGCGTCAAAAGAAGGGGGATGCTGAATTTTATGGGCGACAATTACCTTAGTTTTGCTAAGCGCAGCAGTATAAAAGCTTGCCGCCTGCGAATGCTCTTTAGTGACTTTTTTTACCAGCACCGGCCTAATAAAGCTGATCATGCCGGTATTTTTTACCTGACCGCCGCGCTCGAAATGTCCCTGAAAAAATTGCGCTTCAACCGAAAAGGCTTCGCCGCTGATTAACTTATTCAAGTCAAAGTTTGTTGGCAACACAGTTACCATGCCTGCCGCCAGTAACTCACGGATCATCTCATGCTCTGAGACTTCAACTTTATAGATAATTTGGTAGTTATGAGGGCTGCGGTATAAAGGCAGGTGACTGGCAAATATGCCCTCTTCCTGATCATAAATCAGCACCATACCATGAGAACCGATTAAGGCATGATTGCCATGCACCGCTTGTGCATGCACAAGCAAAGAAGTGCCAACCAAGGTGAAAAAGGTGGTAGCCATGAATAAGGCAAGCGCGATAGCAGAAAGCTTTTGCCGGTGATAATTAACTGTCATTCGAACTCCGGATATTTCAACCTTGTTCAGGTGTTGGTGGAAAATTCTGGCGATATCGGCTTAGTCAGCTTTATAACAAAACATCAATAAACAAATTGGCCTGGTACGGCTTATATACTAGAAGATTAATTGTTGAGTTATAATCGAAAAAATTGACACCACCGTTTACCATTTGGAAACGAATTAGATGAATTTTGAAGATTTACGTAAAGTGATCCACCTGGCCCATAGCCAAAACATCCAAGCCAGTGCCCAAGGCTTGAATCTGACCCCGGGCGCCCTATCGAAAACGCTAAAAAAAATAGAGCAAACATTAAATACCGAGTTATTTGATCGGGTCGGGCGAAATATACAGCTCAACAGCCAGGGGAAAAAATTCATTCAATATGCGACAAAACTGGTACACGAATATGAACAAATGTGCAGTGAATTTACCGGCAGCAAGGTTAAGCAAGTGGTCAATGTCACCGGCCCGTCGGTTTTATTAAATCATTGTCTTAACACCCTTATAAAACTGTTGCCGGAAAATAATACCGAGCTCAATATTGATGCCCGCTTTGAAGGACAAGCAATAAAACGCCTTGTTGGCGGCCATGCCCAGCTTGCGATCGTGACCAACGAAGCCCTCACGAATATAGACACAACTGATTTGCACTCGGTATTGCTGGGCACAACCACCTTAAAAATGGTTGCCGCTCCCTGCCACCGGCTGTTTTCGCATTACCCGACAGGAAAAATGACCTTAAAACAATTACTCGCTTATGCCTTCGTGTGCCCAAGCAGCTCACCGTTTTGCGGCATTGTTCGCGGCATCGGCTCTGACGGCTGGCCTGATCAGCAATTTCCCCGTAACATTGCCTTTCGCACCGACGATTTCAGCTCACTGTTATCCATCGTAAGCCAGGGTCAGGCAGTTGCCTATGTGCCTGATTTTGTCATCACATCAAAAGCGCTCAGGGTAATAGAACTTGTTGATTTTAAATATCATGCTCAGGAAACATACAGCCTGGTCTATAAACCCGCAATGGCAGACGGCTGGCTGAAAAAATTGATTGCCAAAGTAAAAAGCCAAGCGTAAACAGTTCCTCATCTACTATCCGCCAGCTTCCCCCGGCTAATCATGCCATATACAGGGGTGACATTCGCCGTTATTCCCGCTCTTCCCCCTTACTAAGCATAAAGCTGCCCGGCTGACAGCTGGGGTATATTGGCAAAATAAAATGTGAATCCATATTTACATCTTATTGTTCGCTGGTTAGTATTGCAGCGAAATCAAACGCAGATAACAGACAGACAACCTATGAAAAACCTCCTGTCAGCGAGCAAGATATTCAAATTAACCTGCTTGCTCACCGCTTTAGTTATACAGCCAAGTTACGGTCAGGACAGCGATTTTGTCGAGTATCAACAGGATAAAATCGCCATTAAAAACGTTACCCTGATTGATGGCTCCGGAGAGCCAAGCAGGCGCAATCAAACCGTGTTGCTGGCTGGCGGCAAAATACGTAAAGTAGGCCATGCCAACGAAGTCCTTGTGCCTGAAGGGGTCACGGCTATTGATGGCCGGGGAAAAACCTTGATCCCGGGTTTAGTGATGATGCATGAGCACATGTTTTACCCAACCGGCAAGGCAAACTATACCGAGATGTTATACAGCTTTCCGCGCTTGTATCTCGCCGGAGGGGCAACCACCATCAGAACCGCAGGCACCACAGCCCCTTATGCAGATTTAAATTTAAGGGATGCTATCGCAAAAGGTGAAACCATAGGCCCGGATATTGACGTCACCGCTCCCTACCTCAATGGTCCGGGATTGCCTATTTTGAAAATAAAACCGCTGCGGGATGCTGAAAATGCCAAAACCATGATGCAATACTGGATGTCAGAAGGGGTGACTTCCTACAAGGCCTATATGCACATTCGCCGGAATGAATTAGCCGAGGTAATTAAACAGGCGCATAAGCGTGATCACAAGGTTACCGCGCATTTATGCTCGATTACCTACAGGGAGGCAGCAGAATTGGGCATAGATAACCTCGAACATGGCTTTTTTGCCGCAACCGATTTCGTTAAAGACAAGAAGAAAGATCAATGTCCCAAAACAGGGGTACACCAGTCTTTAGTCGATTTGGATATTGAATCCGACCAAGTCAATGAGTTGATCGCCTTTTTGGTAAGTAAAAATGTCACCCTGACCTCAACGCTAACCGTCTTTGAAACCTTTACCCAGGGGCGGCCTAAGGCGTCTGCCAAAGCGCTGGCAGCACTGACGCCGCAAGTACGCGATCAATATGAAGCGCGCTGGGAGAAAATTGCCCAGCAGGAAAATGCCACCTGGCCCATAGTTTATAAAAAAATGATGGCGCTGGAGAAAAAATTTGTCGAAGCCGGCGGTAAGCTCATGGCGGGCACAGATCCCACAGGTTATGGCGGGGTGATCGCCGGTTTTTCCAACCAAAGGGTGGTTGAACTGCTGGTAGAGAGCGGCTTTAGCATAGAGCAAGCCATTAAAATATCGACCTCGAATGCGGCACATTATTTAAACCGTGAAAATGAGATCGGCACCATTGCGAGCGGAAAAAATGCCGACATGGTATTAATCGACGGCGACTTAGCGGCAGATCCTTCGATGATAAGCAAGATGTCTGTCGTTTTTAAAAATGGTATCGGTTATAGCAGCAACAAAATTGTCGAAGCAACAAAAGCTGTGGTAGGTTTGCATTAAAGCTGTGCAGGACATAAGTGGTTAACAACACCTGTTAACGCGTATTGAATTTAACAAAAACAACAATATTGGGATCATAATGAAAAAATCAATTTTAACCGGCGCTATCACTTTTGGTTTATTGGTATCAGGCAGTGGCCACGCCGCCCCGGCACAAACGACAGATTTGCTCAAAAATGTCGAAAGCAAGGTGATCGAATGGCGCCGCGACTTTCACCAAAACCCTGAATTAGGTAACCGCGAAACCCGGACTGCCAAAATTGTCGCCGCCCATTTAAAAAATCTTGGCATGGAAGTAGAAACGAATATTGCATATACCGGTGTCGTGGCGATGTTAAAAGGCGCGAAACCGGGTCCTACCGTGATGTTACGGGCCGACATGGATGCCCTGCCGGTCACCGAAAAGGTAGACTTGCCCTTTAAGTCGACCAAAACGACGAATTACCGCGGCGTCGATGTCGGTGTTATGCACGCCTGCGGCCATGACACCCATGTCGCCATGTTAATGGGCGCAGCCGAAGTACTTGCCGCCATGAAGGCGCAACTGCACGGTGATGTGATGTTTGTGTTTCAGCCCGCAGAAGAAGGCGCCCCTAAAGGGGAAGAAGGCGGCGCCGAGTTGATGTTAAAGCAAGGTATTTTCAAAAAACATCGGCCGGATGTCGCTTTCGGCCTGCACATCACCTCAAAACTACCAGCAGGAACAATAGGTTATCGCAGCGGCCCCGCTATGGCCAGTGCCGACAGCTTTGAAATTGCCGTTCACGGCGAACAAACCCATGGCTCAACGCCGTGGAACGGTGTTGATCCCATTGCCGCCGCCGCGCAAATCGTCAGCGGCGTTAATCATATCATCAGCCGTCATATAGATATTACCAAGGAGCCGGCCATTGTTTCCTTCGGCAAAATATCCGGCGGGGTGCGCAGCAACATAGTGCCCGAAAAAGTAGAAATGGTCGGCACCATCCGAAATTTTGACATGGATAACCGCCAGCAGATCTTCGAGAAAATTAAAACCACGGCCACGCACATTGCCGCTGCATCAGGCGCCAAAGCCGAGGTCGAAATACTCAAAGGTTACCCGGTAACCGTCAACAACCCGAAACTGACGGCACAAATGTTACCCAGTTTGGAAAAAGCCGCCGGCCAGGACAAGGTTATTATGATGCCGAAAATAACCGGTGCGGAAGACTTTTCATTTTATGCCCAGGAGGTTCCCGGCTTATTCGTTTTTCTCGGCGGCACGCCACTTGACCAGGATCCCAAGCAGGCACCGAGTAACCATTCGCCCTACTTTTTCGCCGATGAATCAGCCTTTAAAACCGGTACCGAGACCTTGACCCGGCTGACGCTTGATTATATGGCACAGGCGAAATAACCCGAGTTCCAAAGTAAGTCGCTAAAAGGTAAAGAATGACAAGGTAAAAGCGGCAATATAAAAAATGCGTGGAGATTATTGTGCCGGGATCTCATACCAACAAATTTTATATTGCTGTTTTTCATAAAAAAACGCATTATTTCGGCCAGCAAGCGACTTTCACCGATACGCGGCCATTATTATGCCAACAAAAAATGTTTTTCTGCCCAAGCAGCAAAGAAGCCAGGATACCCAGCGAAAACTGTTAACCGCTTTACATACTTGCCTGCAAGATAAGTTTTTTGAGCACATTACCATTAAAGAACTTGCCGAACATGCGGGAGTGTCGGTCGGCACCTTTTACCGGCGATTTAAAGATAAGGAGTCATTACTGCCCTTGCTTTATCAGGACTTTGGTAATGATCTGACGTTATGGGTGACCGGCCTGGAGCAAACAAAATATGCTTCATTGGCAGATGCGGTTGAGAAATTGTCGATAGCGACTCATCAATTTTTGACCAGCCGTAAAAGCGTTTTTAGAACCTTGCACCTGAACTCCCGGTTACATTCGGCATTATTAGACTCGGATCAGGTTGTTGACCGTAAAGTGATTTACCAGCGTCTTGCCGGAATTTTATTAAGTTTCGGCCGGGAGATCACGGCAACGGATAAAGCAAAAGCAGCCGGAGTAGCTATTTTTATGATCATAAACACCTTATTGGACAAGGTACTCTATCCTGAGTTAACTCCCGCCATTGCCTGTGATTTGGATGCCGGGGAATTTTCGCTGGAGTTGCCTAAAATGATCATGCCTTATTTACGTGCTTAACAGTTAACACTCAACGCTAACCCCCTCGAATAAGGGAAAGGAGTAAAGATGGAGATCACCGGCGGCTGCCACTGCGGCGCACTCAAATACCATGCGCAAATAGACCCTGAAAAAGTGCTTATTTGCCACTGCACGGATTGTCAGCAACTCTCCGGGGCGGCATTTAGAACCGTGGTGGTATCAAAACCCGACGGATTAACCTTTAGCCAAGGGCAGGCAAAAGAATATACAAAAATAGCCGAAAGCGGCAATAAACGCGCGCAAGGGTTCTGCAGCAATTGCGGCAGCAGTATTTATGCAACCTCGACCGATAAAACAAATCGGATTTACGGTATCCGGGTCGGCTCGGTGCATCAAAGAAACGAACTTATTCCATCGAGTCAGATCTGGTGCCGCTCGTCAGTGCCCTGGCTCGATGATTTACCTGAAATGACAAAATTTGAAACGGTGCCGTCAAAATGATGTTTAAAAAAAATAACCTGAAAAACCTGAGCCTGCTTGTTACAGCTCTGACCAGCTTGCTGCTAAGCCCCGCCATAGTGGCGAAAGAAAGTGATAAGACAGTCGAGTTTTTAAATACCAAGCCGTCTTCGTCCCGGCTGCCTTTTTCAGAGATAGTACGCCTTGAAAACACTCTGTATCTCTCGGGCCAGATAGGCCTGGATCCGGCAACGAAAAAGCTGGCAAACGGTGGCTTTAAAGCCGAAGCAGACCAGACCATGAAAAATATTAAACAAACAATGCAAGCCCATGGTTATAACATGGAGCAAGTGGTCAAATGTACGGTCATGCTAACCGACATTGCTGACTTTAAAGCATTTAATCAAGTGTATACACAATACTTTTCGCCTCCTTATCCAGCCAGGAGCGCCTTTGCCGTTAATCAGCTTGCATTAAATTCCAGTGTTGAAGTGGAATGCATTGCCGCTGCTTTTAATTAGCTTTATGCAAAGACAAGGAATATTGTTTTACTTATCACACATCAAATAATAAAGAAAACAGGAGCATCCGGCCTGAAGCAAAAAAGGGGCGTCTGGTAAATAAACAGGCCCCTTAATATTACCGGCTTACCGCCGTCTTGCTATGGTTGATCACCTGTGTACATAGCAATGCTGGATAGCCATACACCGGCTAACATTCACCAGGTTAATCATAAAACACTGTATCAGGATAGCGGCTAACCCATCATAAATTGTTCTTCAATACCACAAAAGACTAAAACCAATTAACCACATTAGTTGCAACCATAAAACGGGGTTAGTTGGTTAACCCGGCTGTATCAGATCTCTATTGCCGTTAAAAACAGGAGAACGGCTATCAAATTCTGAAATATTTATAATTTTTCAACTACACTTTTCTATCCAGGGATAGCTGATACTCACAGGAATTGACATGTCGCCACATCGATTTTGGAGTACTATATCAACCCATATCAATGAACTGACAAACGAAGATATTGATTACATCATCGAAAACTATTCAATTGATGCAAAGCGTGAATTACAAGAATACGTATCACAAGAATTTAATTTAACCTTAGCTGCGTTAAACACATCATTACTGGAGATCACCCCCCTTTCCAGGCGAGTCTTAAAACGCTTAAATTATCGATACAATGAGCAAGGCTTTGAAAAACTTCTATTTTCTATTGGTATCTATGTCTTTTCGACTTGGCATGTTGAATTACATCAAATTATGAATACTAACCACAAAACAGAAAGGAAGTTCTCTGAAAAAGAATTTGGTGAAATCGAACTGTTTTAGTGCCATTTTTCGCATGAGCAATTCAACAATAATCCTGGCAGGAAAATCACCGAAAGCCGGTCTTATTGCCTAGTGAATCAGGCGGTGCTGAGCTGGCGTTCTCCAGTGAAAAACGTAACCATACCTATGGCATTATTTAGCTAAGCGGCAAAACGCAGCTTTAACCGTTCGACAAATAAACGGATCACTAAAGGTAATTGCTGCTGATAAGAGTGCAGCGCATAAACCTGTCTGTGTTCACCGTTATAATCAGGCAACACTTGCTGCAAGCGGCCGTCGCTGATTGCCTGATTCACCAAAATTTCCGGCACTAATGCCACTCCCAACCCCTTGATTGCCGCACTCATGGCCCCTAAACTGGTATTGATTTTAACCGCCGCAGCCGAGTGAAAAGCCAAACTGCTGCCTTTGTTTTCGATTTGAGTGCTCCCCTGCTGCCAAGGCAAAATAATTAAAGGTAAAGCCGGCAGCATCCCGGGCTCGATTATCCCGTGGCAGGCAATAAATTCGGGAGATGCCACCAGAATACTGTTGATATCTCCCAATAAAATCGCATGATAACTGCTGTCTTTTTGCATGCCGACGGAAATAGCCAAATCCAGCTTATGGCTCAGCAAATCCAGACGCTCATCGGTAAATGTCAGCTCAGGCTCAAGCTTAGGGTACTCCCGCATCAATCCGGCAATCACGGGAGTCACTAATTCGGTATCAAAAGCTAAAGGGGCGGTTATTGCCAGGCGTCCCTGCGGCGCCGCCAGCTGAGACACCACCTCTTCGACGCTGGTGCTGAGCATAGTCACCAACTGCTCGCTGCGCCTGGCAAGCTGCTGGCCCGCCACCGTCAAATTCAAGCGCCGGGTGCTGCGGTTCAGTAACCTCACCCCTAAATCGGCCTCTAACTGGCTGATATACTGGCTCACCGCCGACTTGGTATGACCCAAGGCCTGTGCCGCTTTGGTGAAGGAGCCGGTTTTCACCACCTCATCGAAGATCATCATTTGGTAGGGCAAACGCCTGTGTTCAGATTTTATGAACATCTATTTCATTTTTCGGTTAATTATCTTTAGTTATTGAAACAATATACTAGCCCTTAAACACTGACAAGAAGAAATTCCCTGGCTCAGATGCTAATTGGCCAAGGGTTTATAAACAGCTTCGCAGCAGTGACCACACAGACAGGATAAATATTAACGCTATCACAGCAGCTTTTTCCCGTAAGACAAACCTTTATTTATGACAGGAAGGAAAAAACAATGAACGAATTCTGGCATGCTTTTTCAAGAGAAAAAAATGATCAGCAATATAACCCGACCTTATGGACAAAGCGTTTACCGACAGAGGAGCTCCTGCCGGCCCATATAGCCTTCACCCAGGAAAAAAGCGAGTCATACCGGGCTAAGGGGGTGGAAACGCTTGCATTCGGTGAAGCTGAATTTGCCGGCTCAATAGATGTCTTTCGTCCCGATACGTTACCGGAAAATGCCCCTATTGTGGTTTATATTCACGGCGGCTGGTGGCAGTGGTTTAGCAAAGAGCAGTTTTCTTATTTGGCACAGCCGTTTAACCATCAGGGGTTTGCGGTTTATATGCCCGGTTATCGTATGGCGCCAGATTGGGAAAACAATACACCTATGGAGTCTATCGTCAGACAAATGCAATATGCCCTGGCCGCCATACTCAAAGTAGCGGAGAAAAGCGCCGCACCTACGCTATACCTGGTGGGACACTCGGCAGGCGGTCAGTTAGTGACTATGCTGCAGCACACCAATTGGCAACAATTTAATGTCTCTGAGTCGGCAGTGCAAAAACTCAAAGGCATCTTTTCACTGGCGGGCTTGTTTGACATCCGCCCGTTAGTGGACAGTTTTGTCAACGATGAAATCAAGATGTCATCCTCTTCTGCAGCCGCCGTAAGCCCGCAATTGCTGGCGCCGGCGGCTCATAACTGCCCGGTACATTTACTGTTACCCGAATTGGATACCCCGGAGTTTTTCAGGCAAACCAAGGAATATCAGCAAAAACTCCTGGCAGAAGGCCGAAACTGTTACCTGAAGTTAGCCCAAAGCAGGGATCATCTTGATATTATTGAAAAACTGGCAGAAGACAATGATGAAATCATGAACTACCTGTTAACGAATATGAAAGTTGAATAAAAACGATTATTTCTGACCCCGGGGATTTTTCTCTCCCCGAAGGGGTAATGGTGCTAAAAAACAAAAGGCAACTTTTCACCCCCTAAAATAAGCAGAAAGCAAAGCGCATTCCCATCATGCAGCCGGTCAAAAGTTGGCAGCAGTCAGGTAACGGGATTTTCTAACGCGTTAATAATCCTTATAACCGCCTCTTTTAATCCTCATTAATAAAGATCCTCCATTATAATTTAATAGTGATGTATTTTCTTACCGAACAATAAATGAAAATAATCAATGCTTTATTATTTACCGGTATCTTGTTGCAACTGTCAGCGCTTGCTTTTGCCGTGGAAGCGATCGAAGTCGTTACCGAAAGCTGGGAACCTTATAGCTACCTTTTACCCGATGGCAGTGTTGGCGGCACAGCGACAGCCAAAGTTCGCCGTATTCTAGATAAAGCGGGGATTGAATATACCATTAACCTTTATCCCTGGACCCGGGCTTACAGAACTGCGCTGAGTAAAAGAAATGTTTTGATATATTCCATCTACAGAACAAAAGAACGGGAATTAAAATTTCAATGGCTATGCCCTTTTTTACCAACGGAGCGCATATATGCCTATGCATTAGCAGATCGCCGGGACATTAACATAGGCAAGTTAGACGACCTGAAGCAATACATCATAGGAAGTGCCAGGGAAGAGTATGCCTACCAATTTTTGCTTGAGCATGGTTTTGAAGATAACAGGCACCTGGACATCTCCTCTACTTACAACACCAGCCTGCATAAACTGGTCAACCATAGAATAGATCTGGTTATCGGCACCCGGCATTCGATTGACACCAGATTAAAAAGCCTGGGTTATCCAGAGACAAAAATGAGAGCGGTTTATGAATTTAGTACCCAAATGATAGGTGGTAATTGTATGGCTTTTAATATCGAAACACCGAGCGCCGTTGTAGAAAAAGTCAGGGCAGCCTTATTACAAGTAAACCAGGCTGCTGAAAATGCCTCCGCCCCTGAGTAGCTTCGCAGCAATAACCGCAAAATTGCTCGCGCTGTCGTTAAAATAATCTTAAACCGGCACAGCTTAAGGAGAGTCAGACGTGTCTGACGCTAATGGCAGTTATATCATGACTTGCCGAGAACTTCACTGCAAGCCAAACAGCGGGCAAGGGCTTTTAACCGCAAAGCTTCACGGATAAGGCAAAAGGAAAGCTTTACCTAGAATAACTCTACCGAGCCTTCCACGGCATGTTCATCATCTATTCTGTGGCGATAATCATTTTCGCGCCTCACTATGGTGTCATTAGACAGGTTCTGCAGCCTTTTAACAAAAGCCTTACCCGTTACGGGCTCGAAGATGACTTTTCTGGGACAAGCTAAGCCGACATCGGCCTTTTCAATTTGGATTTTTTCAGAAGCAAGGTAGCGCAGAGCAAAATGGAGATTCTTCATGCCGACACTCGACATATTGTTGAGCATATCCCCGCCGCCAAATAACTTAGCGACAAGGTTCTTTTTACGGCCGCCGTGCTTTAATATGATATTGATCAAATGCTCCATGGCAAAGTTGCCATAACGGGTTGCATCGCTTTCTTTGCCCCGTTGACTCCAGTTGACCTGATCGGCATCTTTATCTGTCAGGGGTAACAAAAAATGGTTCATGCCGCCAATGCCCGCCACAGGATCCCATACACAGGCAGAAATGCAGGAGCCCAAGGTAGTCGCAATGGCAATATTTTGCCTGGTGATATAAAATTCACCCGGTAAGATCTTGGCAACCACCATTTGCCGTGTTTCATCCCAGTAATGGTTAATATGGGAGAACTCAGGTAAGCAGTGTTGCCGGCAATATGCAACTTGACTGTGCTGCTCACGCTTCCATGATACTGAGTCCATAAGCTTTTATCCATTTAGCATTAAGTAAAATTGATGGTTGATGAAAGGGCGAGGCAAAATACCTGCTGGTTACATCTAAAATGCTCCCTTCGCGGCTCGCTAACATGCCATCCATAGCTACAATGTTTGAAGTATAGCCCTTAAATTTTGTTTTTTTTGCAAAAACATGACTCTATATAGCTAAAACACTGAACGGTACTCTCGAAAAATTATGAAAATAAATCCATCGGAGCATTTATTTTCAATAGCGGAGCCAGCAAAAAATCTCAGCACATTTGTGCAAGTCTGATAGAAAACACTGTGGTTTAATACTGCAGGTTTTGTTATAAACAAAAGGTTGTCATGCAAACAAGCTATGATGATTTTCAAAAAAATCAATAATAAAGTAATAAGGAAATTAAAATATGAATAGTAAATTAATGATTAAGTCCGCAGTCTTTGGTTTTGGCTTAAGCTTAGGCTGTTTTGCAAATGCAGAAATTGATATCCCCATATTTGAACCTGGCTGCTTTTCCCGCTGCTACACAGCCGAGATGGTTTGCATGGGGAATGCCACTACCCCAGGTCAAATGGATGCCTGTGCCGAAGAGTCGTTTCGCTGCATGTCCGGCTGTATGTAACAACCCGTAAATGCAATGTCAGGCTCAGATCTGAATTTGCAGAGCCGTGTTTTTGTCTTTTATCGCTGTTTTGACCCGGGCGCTGCGAGCTAGAGCAAGACAGGAGCGGTTCTGAGCCTGTCTATTCCCAGGTATTGCTGCGAGAAGGTATCGGCAAGCCGGATAAGCTGCTCCCGAGACATCTTGATAATATGCTCGCAAAAATTGCCTTGGTGCAGCCGGGTTAGCTTTGCATCTACCTTTGCCCCATAACCGCCGAGCAGCAACTCCCTTTCTTCTATGGTATAAAATCCGGAGACATCTTCCGGGACAGACATTGCCAGCATCAGATACTGTTCTGCTTTTCTAAGCTGACGCACTTTTCCAGGACGGGAAGGTGCCGGATTTCGGCAGTCAAAATATGATAGTCTCCTAAGGCCACCTGCAGGGGGATATACAAAAACTTCAAGCAAAGTTAATTACAAACAATATCTGACACGCCGCTTTTTCCTGGCCTGCATTTTACGCTTTTCTTTTTCCTTAAGTGCAATCAGACGATTAATCTCTTCCATGGCAATCTTGCCCAATACACTAAAATCATATTTAACAGGTTCCGCCTCCGGCATGGGCAGATAACCTAATTTACGGCGTATCAGGTGATCCGCGACTCTGTTGACGGCTTCATTATCCATAGCTTAGCTCTCTGTTTTCAATGCTTTTATTTTCATTTTCCTGTTGCCCTTCAAGGGAGCCAAATACAGCGCCCAAAGATTTGTGCAATGCATTAAGCTGGGTTTGAAGACCAGCATCCACCACCCCTACCGGGGTTTCAAGGCGGCAGGATCTGACCGGTATTTTACTGTCGGCAATGACATCTATGCGTTCTATGTTCGGGTATTGCTCCTGCCAGTGCTCTACCCTGGCTTTTACCGCTTTGACATCGTTACTGGAGACAATAACTTTTATTTGCTGCTCGGTCTCAACGGCTTTGATCGCCGTACCTACCAGAGACTGGATCAGCGTGCTTTGATCTATCTGGCCAAGGATGCGTTGCAGTACATCTTGAATGATCTCGCATGCCTGGCGCTCAAATGTTTTAATGTATTCGATAGATTTTAAATTAAGCGCCAGTAGCTGCTGACGGGACTCGGCTTTTCCTGCCTTCAGCCCCGCCTGGTAACCTTTTTCTTCTTGCTCTGCCATTCGGGCATCTGCCGATTTGTGGCGTTTTTTTACCTGCTGCTTGCTATAGGCTGCTAAACGCTTGTGGTCCATATAAGTACGGTAATCACTTTTTTTAAGCAAATTACCCGAAGGTTTATTTTCCAGGGTGCCATTTTTTAATTGAATAACTGAAAACATTATTTTTCCTGATTACTTAGCCGCGAATAAAGCGGTATCAACTTGATATCGATAACCCTCTTGTTCACAAGAACAAGTTAAAGCAATGGAGCTTAGTGGGTACCCGAGAGCAGACTGCTTTCGATTTGCGCTAAAAAAGGCTTGAATTCAGCACTTTTTGACTGCTGCAGCAGGTTTTGTGCCTGTTGGCGATTACCCTGCAGTGCCAGTATCAGTACCTTAAATGCCTCCAACGCCTCATCACTGAATGTCGGCTTTTCCAATATTGTTAATGCTTGCTGATATTGCTTTTTCCCCAGCAGCAACAGGGTATCGATAATATAAGGCGCTGCTGCGACAGGTTTTAAGACCTTAAGGCCTTCACTGATGGCACGGGCTTGTGTTTCTAAGCCACGGCCTGCGGCGATCAGTCCCAGTTCAGTGGTATGTTTTAGTAAATCAGACATCTGCTTGTCTCCTGTGTAATGGCAATGCAGTTAAAATGGTTAATATTAAGAATAAAGACTTAGCGTCTGATTTATTCTGTGATGGTGTTAAGTACCGTTAAGCCATTTGAAAAAACATCCAGGTAGGCATTATTGCGGTTAAATTCTTGCGTGGTACTAGGCCTTCTAAGCGCTGCCTTGAACTGATTTATTTCCTGGTCAAAAGCTGCCTGTAAATTGTTAATACAAGCTTCTCGCTCCTCACCGGCTAATGTATGCTCAAGGTCGGTCATAAAAAAATTGTTCATCACTGTTACTCTCTTGTGGTTGATAAAAAGCTTGTTTAACGGGCATTAATTGTTATAAATCATCAATCAGGTATTTAATTTTTCGGTCCTGAAAGCTCATGACCACGTGATCAAGCGCGATTTTGTCAACGGTAAAATGCCCGTCAACCGTATAGCCCTCATAGATAGACTCGCCGTTGCTGGTGATTAAAAAAGGCAATTCCCCCATGTTGACACTGTCCACCTGAATATTCGGTTTAGGTAACCAACGCTTATCCCGTGTTTGATCCTGCCAGGTCGTCACACCGGTAACATCGCGTTGTAAAGTATGAAACGCGTGCTGCCATTTTGTTGGCAACTTTATATCCCCAACCAGGGAAAATACGCCGTTTTCAGCTGTGCTTGCCACTTTAATATGTGAAAACCCGAGCGCCTGAAGCGTTTGCTGGGCCGAGCTGAGTAACAAGTGTTGGTTTAATACCCGGTTGATCACCTTGGGAAACCTGAGTTGCAGCCAGTCATTCAGCTCACGGTGATCTTCGGTATTGGTTAAATAGCCTGATATCTGCCAGGGAAGTTGCTCATCGTCCCGGCTGAGCGTTAAACCGGCCCTTGGAAAGCGTTCAGCCAGTTCAGTGCGTACCAGCTCAGGATCGAAAAATGCTTTTTTTTCTGCCTCAACAGACGCCTGGTTGATAGCAACCCCGGCCGCCGCCACCGAGCTAAATAACGCGATAGTGGTCGCGGAAATTAATTTGGTTTTCGTCAGCCATTTTTTCGGTTCGCCATCTTCGAGCTCTTCCGGCTCATCTTCATCGTCATCGTCGCCGTCGCTGGAAAACATGCCCCAATCGCCGTCATCTTCCTCCTCCTCTTCACTCTCGCCCGGCTCGTTTTCCCCGGCTAAGAGTTCTTCCGGCCATTCATACTCGCCATTGGCAAAACCGAAGATCAGCTCGCCAACACAAATGTAATCACCATGGCTGAGTGAAATGCTTCGATCGCTCGCCTCTTTGCCATTTTGTAAAAAAGCACTTTCAACCAAACTGTTCAGGGTAAGTGTTTCCCCCTCCAGGATGAGTTCAAAATGTTTGTCCTCGATACTCCCGCTTTGTAAAATAAGATCGCAGTCATTGCTCCCCCCAAGGCATTGTGTGCCGGGTTCCAGCTCTATTTCCGCATTTTTTTGTGGTCCGGTTAAAACCCGTAAATACCATGTGGTCACGTTAATACTCCCTTGTTGTGTCGTTACTGAGTCGATGATCAACTATTGGTTAGTCAATAACCCTGGGCTTGATAATAAACAGCCGCACCATGTTGATGACGCTCTTATTGTGATACTTAAATAAGTTGCCCACCCAGGGAACGGCATGTAATACCGGCACCCGGGTTTCCTGGTGCATTTCCACATCATAGTGATAACCGCCGACTACTAAACTACCGCCTTCTTCAATCATCGCCTGGGTACTGATACTGGTGGCGCTGACCACGGGAATAGAGTCCACCTGTTGGCCATTTTGTTGCCCGTCTTCGATATTAATGTCCATGATGACTTTATGCTCACCGTTTTCCATGATCAAATGCGGGGTTAAATCGATACTTGTGCCCACAGACACGGGAAATAATTCCGCATCTTCCTGCGCCGCGACCCTGACATAAAAAGTGGTGCTGTTATCCAATATGGTGCTTTGATGGTTGCCGGTAACAATCACCGGACGGGATGAAATCTGTGCGTGTCCGCTTTTCTCCAGCACGCGGATATCGGCATCAAAATCAAAATTAATCGAATTGCCTGTTGCGCCCTGGCTATTGCCGTTACTGCCAATGGCCCATTCAAGTCCCATTTGTTTGGCTTTTTCGGTACTGATATTCAAGATAGTGACATCAATCTCTATTTGTTCAGCGCGCACATCCAGGCTGCGGATCGCTTCCTGATACATGGGCATACGCTCGGCCTTATCATAAATCACGACCGCATTGAGTCGGGGATCCCCTTCAATGGAGGCCAGCTGACCGCGCTCAGGGCTGAGCGCCAGGGTCCCCTGTTGATTGGCGGGTACAACCTTGCTGCCGATAATAGCGTTTGCCTGCTGACTTTTTTCCAGCCAGTTATTGCCCTGTTGGCTGTGGGTCATCCCCACCAGGCGCCGTAAAACATGAGCAACACCAAAAACTTCCCGGGATTGACCGCGATATACCCTTTGAGTATTAACGGCGCTGGCATACTTTAATGGAAAGATTTTTAGCACATAAGTTTCTTTAGTATGATCAACATCCAGCGTCCAAATGGTCTGCTCGATCAGGTTAATAAAACGTGGCGGGCCTGAGATATACACCAGCTGTTCGGTGGAGGCCACTTGCCAGTTAAAACGCCCGTCCCAAATGCCGACTTTTCTCAACATGTCTTCTAAATATTCAGGGGAAATATATTTTAAGTGGAATACCCGGTTTTGGTACTCGGACGTGGCATAAAAGTAGATCGCCCCGTTATCGTTGTACCAGGTGAAGGCATTCTTTTTCGCCAGTTTGTCTAAAAAGTCACGGCCGCTTTTCCCGCTGTATGCACCCAGTACCCTTGCGGTTAACTGCGGGCTGATCACGGCTTGAATATTATAGTTGGCACTGAAGTTTTTTAAGATATTGGCAATGCTTTCGCCTTTTGAATGTAGCGCATAAGCTTCATCCCATTGCAGTGATTTCGCCAAAAGCGCACAGGAAAATAAAGCACCGATTAAGAAAATAACGATTCTCATGAGTTAATCCTTGGTTGGAATAGGTTAAAAAGTTTGAAAAGCTGCTTATTTCATTAAAAAGCGGAGCAATTTAGTGTCTTGCAACACTTTTTGGCTTGCCTGAAAGATAGCCGTGCTTACCAGATACTTTTTATCGTCATTGTCAGAAAGCGCATGAAAGGGCTGGCTGTAATTCACTTGATAATTGTTTTGATAACGGCCCTCTGCCGTGGTGGCAACGGCAGACAGTTTCACCTGGGTATAGGTATACCCCTGCCAAAGATCGTCTGAGCTGCGGTGAGCTATTGATTCGACCGTAACCACTAAGACACTGTCATCATCACCGTTAGCCACTCTGATGCCTCTGTGGCTCAATTGGCTCTCAAGCATAAGCTTAAGTTTATCCTGCAAATCGTTCGTCTCTATTGACTCGATCGCAAGGGGATCGTCGGATACAGGTGATGCCGGGCGGCCATCTTTAACTTCCAGCTGGATTTCCCCCCGGACTAAGGCACTGGCAGTGACCGGGTTCAAGGTTGCCAATATCGGCAGACTTTGCACCGACTGGGCGCAACCATTGATCAACGGCAACAGCAAGATAACGCTAACTAAGCTTATTTTTTTCATCATGACGGATAAAGACCCAAATTTGTAAAAACTGAAACTAAGAGACAGCCCCGGAAAAGTTGTTTTTAAATTAATGGCAAAAACTCACTTGAACCGGCAAGAGCGTTATTGATAAACGCGAAAGCATAAAAAGGTAAACAAGATAACGGCTATGGTTTCCCAAAATATTATCGGTTTAATCGAGTAAATTTATGAGCGCACTTAACTATATTGGCGAAAGCATTGCCGAATGTGTCAATACCGCAGAATTGATCACCTTACGCGGCCGCGTCACCAAAGTATTGGGGACCATACTGCATGCACAACTGCCCGGCGTTGAAACCGGGGAGCTGTGTTTATTAACTACGCCGGGACAAAAAAGAGACTTGATGGCAGAAGTCATAGGTTTTGATAAACACGACGCCCTGCTGACCCCTTTGGGAGATATGCAGGGGATTTCCGGCGCCACTGAGGTTATTCCCACAGGGAGACAACACACCATAGCGGTGGGAGAAAATCTGCTTGGCCGGGTACTTGATGGTATGGGACAGCCGATAGATACAGCAACCAAAGGCCCGCTTATCTGCAGTGAGCAATACCCTGTTTACGCGCCGCCGCCGGACCCGTTAACCCGTCGCCTGATAGACAAGCCGCTTTCCCTTGGCGTAAAAGCCATAGACGGCTTTATCACCTGCGGAGAAGGGCAGCGGCTGGGAATATTTGCTGCCGCCGGCGGCGGTAAAACCACTTTACTGTCTATGCTGGTCAAAGGAGCGGATGTCGATGTGGTCGTCATCGCCCTTATCGGGGAGCGCGGCCGGGAAGTGAGGGAGTTTCTTGAGCATGACTTAGGCCCTGAAGGGGTAAAAAAAGCCGTTATTGTCGTGGCGACCTCAGATCGTCCCTCCATGGAAAGGGCAAAAGCCGCTTACGTCTCTACCGCTATCGCCGAATATTTCAGGGATCAGGGTAAACGGGTTTTGCTGTTAATGGACTCGGTCACCCGCTTTGCCCGGGCACAACGTGAGATCGGCCTGGCGGCGGGTGAGCCCCCGACACGAAGAGGCTTTCCCCCCTCGGTGTTTGCCACCTTGCCTAAATTAATGGAACGCACCGGCCTCAACGACAAAGGTTCAATTACCGCCCTGTACACGGTATTAGTTGAAGGTGATGACATGACCGAACCGGTAGCAGATGAAACCCGGTCAATCCTGGACGGCCATATCATCTTATCCCGAAAACTGGGCGCGGCAAACCATTACCCGGCCATTGATGTTCTGGGCAGTATCAGCCGGGTGATGAACAATATTACCAACCGAGAACATATAGATAATGCGGGTTATATCAGGCGGTTAATGTCGAAATATCAGGATGTGGAACTTTTGGTCAACATTGGTGAATATCAGCAGGGGGAAGACCTGGAAGCGGATGAAGCCATAGCCAAAATCGGCGATATCAATGAGTTTTTACAGCAAGGCTGTGATCAAATCATAGATTACGACGAAAGCCTCGCATCTTTAGCCAGCCTGACACTTTAACGACATTACGCCACTGCCCCAGCAGCCAGGAGAACGCTGCCATCAAGCACTCTCCTGCAAACTTCAACAGGTTCCAGACCGAGATTTTTTTCACCTTATGAGCAGCAACAATTGCTGGCATATTTCTCCCCTCAAGCAGCTGCCTTTAGCTGCTAAAAAACTCATGTTTTCATCGCTTCCTTGAGTATGAACAAGCCAGAAAAAACAAGCTTTTTCAGGATTTTTTCGCTATTGCTCAGATAATTACCCAGACTCACTTGTCCTTTAGCCATTGACAAACAGGTTATTTATCGTACTATCTTTATGCCAAGATGAAGTAGGCAAAAAATAATAATACAAAAAGGATTCTAATATGTTTAAAAAAGCTTCTTTACTGTTACCTTTGTTAGCAGCAGCTTGTTTGCAACAAGCGCCCAGGCAGAATTAACACCACAAGGACTATACGAGTGCACTAATGGTGCCTTATACGAACTTTGGCTTGATGTTGAAGGCGGAACCGTCAACGAAATTCGTTGGGTTTATGTTGGCCGTTGTTCCGATGATGGTTTATACGGACCAGGCATAGGCTAAATCAGTAAATTAGCAGCCGTATAAGATAGTTTTTTATAAATATAACTATAACATCGGTTTAGACCATTTAAGGAAGAGGCTTTAGTTCTCTTCCTGCTAGAAAACTAGTTTTTTTCTATTTTTCATCAAAGTCACCTATCTAAGCAAGCAGCTTTAACTAAGCCCTTTTATTAAGCCACCCATAACAAATATTTCCTATATTCTTAAGTTTAAGCCAACGATAAATTATAAAGAATCTATCTTTAAGCTCTTATTTGACTTCAGTAATCAAAAAAAGTGATTTTCCGAAAATTATTGATGAATTACCTGAATATTAAGCAAAGTTGAGACATCAGAATGCCTAATTGAACATTATTAACCTTTAACATAACCAGATTGAAAGACCAAGGGGTGCAGCCAAATCATCTCATATTCAACCATTGCTTACTGTTTGCAATACCGTGACTTCGCTTTAACCCTACATGTTCAGTGAATTCAGCTAAATGTGACGGAGTGCCGACAGCCCCCGTAAAGATATGTTCGAACTCTGTTGCCAATTTTAACCAGTTTGTAATTGGTATTTGCAGGCGGGTCAATATAGCTTCGGCGTCTTGATCTATTGCTCCCGCTTTATCCTCTCTGACAATACGTCCGGTACTGTCAACCAAGGTTAAATAGTCCTGCAGGGGAAAGTTAAGCCCTTTGAGCTTATTTTCTTGTTCAGCACCTATAAAAGGAATTAATTGTTTAGGCTGCCCACCTTTTAAAGCTGCTTTTACTCTCAAACGGATACCTGTGAATGCTGATTGCTCAGGTGTTTTGGCTATCTTCGACCTTACCGGATTTAAATCAACATAGGCCATACAAGCTAACAGGGCAGCTTCGTCTAGCAACGCCTGAGACTTAAAGCGACCTTCCCAAAAACGGCCGGTACAGTTATCTTCAGCGTTGGCTTGTCGGGCAATTGACTCGTTAAGTGAGCGCATAAACCAGCTGATATCCATCAAACGCTTACGATAAATTTCAGCGGTACTTTCTACACTGGCTTGTTGGAATTTATCAAGCGGTTGATTAGTGGTGTATTGCTGTGTGAGCAAAGTGCCTTTAAACAGTTGATGCCATCGGTTCAGTACCTCCGCTGTCGACCAATTTTTTGCCTGGTCAGTATCAACATACAACACAATATGTACATGGTTATGCATCACGGCATAGGCGCAAACATCTATTGAATAAACCTCTGAAAGTTGATGAATACGCGCTTCCACCCAGTCTCTGCGATGTTCATAGCTTTTTCCTGTACTTTCATCAATACCACATAAAAAGGCTTTTCTAACCACCCTGCTACAAACGTGATAATATGGGGTATCTAACAAACTTATTTGTCTTTCTCTCGGCTTTGGCATTACTCTACCCTAACTCTTGAAATCAACTTGTTAAGTTTAGTTTATTAAGTCAAAAATATTCAGATTAATTATGGGTGGCCTTGTAAGAGAGGAAATTAATTTTAGAGGGATAAGTTGGGCCTGCTATCTTTAATAAGACTGGGCTTGAATAGCAGGTCTTTGAGTCATGCTTTATAGGCGAAGGCCTATTTCATTCATGGCCGGGGCGGCTGCTTGGTTGGTATGATCGGCCAGTGATTCTTTTAGTTGCGGTTGGATGCTGGCGGTTAAGTCAATCATGTTATTAAGCACATTTGAAAAATCCTGGAAAGTGTTTGATTCATAGCTGCCGCTGTAGCAGAGCATCAGGGTATTGGCCTGGTCATCAAAAGCTATGGTGGCACCGCGGGTTTCCTGTTGGAATAAATTTAAGCTTAGTGCGCATCTAAAGAGCATTTCAGCTCCCGTTACCGGCACCTCGATAAGTTCAACGTTGATATAAAAATGATCGCTGCCCTCAATGGCAAACAGGCATAAATTGGTTTCCTCGTTTGCCTGGATGAAACAGCGCCCCTGGTCATCCAGGGTAAAACTTGTTCCCAGTTGTCCGCCCATTTCGTCGAGCCATGCTTGTAATTGTGTTGTCTGATCTGTCATAAAAGTCTCCTTAAAGTACCCGGCTATTTATTGCGGTAAAACAGCGCCGGGGCGTAATACCGCAATACTCAGTGCTAATGATTAGACACAGTACATTTCATAGTGTTGTTAAATATGTCTGGCAATCGCACTCATGGTTTGGTTTTGTATGCGGGATTCATCCTGAATAATGCGCAGCACGGCATCGATAAGCTTTTCAGCACTCGCCGCCATACTTTTCATTTCCTCCGTCATCTGCCTCAACATGTCAGACTTCACCTGCTCCTGCTCGGCATCAAGCCGCTTGATTTCGGACAGGTAGTTACCAATCGATCTGACCACTTCTATGCCCCCTTGCGGCAGACTTTTATACATTTCCAGTTCTTTAATGGCAGTATTATGATCGGTGGAAATCTTACCGGCCTTCACATCCCAGGCATCCTGCTCGGCTTTTAACTCAGCATCCTGATCTGCTTTTAACCTGGCCGCCTTATCTGTATTCATCGCCTCACCTTTGGCGGGAACCTCTGCTTCGCCTCTGACGAAAGTCTCACCTTTGACAGGCACTTCACCTTTGGCAAAAGTCTCGCCTGTGGTAGAAGTCATTTTCGGCTGATTCTCGGCTGCGGAAGCTATTTTAGGTTGATTTTGAGCGGCAGGGGCTATGGGCTCCGGCGCTTCTGGACGTGGTCCCAGCTTGGCCCTTTGTTGCGCCGCCGCCGATTCGGCTTTTACCGTTGCTATCACGGAAACCGTCGCGATAGCCAATTGCACCGCCGCGGTGGCAACCGAGAATGCCAGCTGGGTTTCCGCCGCATCCCTTTTATCTTCAATGGCCGCCATTTTTTTCGTCTGCTCTGCCATGGCGCTCGCCCAGGCTTGATCTTTAGCCGATTGACGCAAAGATTCTGCTATTTTGAACATCAACTTGTATAACTCAGCATGATCTATACGCGAGGCCGTCATCCTGGTTTTATCTGCCGGTGCCGATAAGGTTTGAAAAACCTCCGCCATCGAGGTGCCCGCGGCCACGGTCGCCGCAGAAGCATGCACCGCCGCCCCGGGAGGACTAATAACACTTTGCACGCCATTGATGATTTTTGAATACGCCGCCTCTACAGCACCTGCGTGTTTTTTAACGGCATCTTGTTCAAGCGGATTGATTTCCGCTCGATTGTTTGCCGCCTGGTTAGTTGATATAGCCGTCATAATATATTTATCCCCTTAAATATGTGCTACTAGTGATAATTTGGTCTGCGCCGTTTTTGATATCATGTCACTGGCCTGTTTCAACATTTCCTGCTCTGATTCAAGCCACTTTTTAACAAGCGCAACCGCTTCCTCGATTAACAGTTGCATCGAGTAATTTTCTATCTGGGTTTCATCTTTTTTTAACTCCGCCATACGGGCGGCATAGGTTTTCATGGCGACATCAATAGAAAATCCGGCCTGGGTCCCCTGGGTCGCGGCACTGATCCCCCCGGCAACAGAAGATGCCGTAGTGGCCGAAACGCTGCTGGCAGCCGCACTTCCGCCAAAAAGGGCGCCGCCCGCCGCACCGCCGCCGATACTCAGCGCCACGACAATCACGGCAACGGTCACACCGGCAACAATCCCGGCGGTTTGTTCATCCATGCCGGCTTTGACAAAAAGATCGGTCAAGCCTTCCGTCGCCATGGCCATGCCGGTTTTTTCGCCGGTTCCAAGGCCAATCATGGTATCGGTTGCCAGGGCAATCATGATGGCGCCGGCAAAGACACCAACCCCGGTGGCCATTAATGCCGCACCGGCAACCAGGGCGGCCCCGGCCACCACCCAAGACACAATTTCCATCGCAAACATAGAATCTTCCTGCTCGCGCAGTTTCTTAAAGTAATCTTTGATTTCCGCCAGGATTTTCACTTCCGCCAATTTCTGCGCCTCTTCGAGGTTTTTGATCTCATTGCGCTCGGCTTCTGCCATCAGTTCGCGCATCGCTCCGCCCAAAAGCGACATCAGCACATTAACATCGGTGAGCAATTCCTCGCTCCAGTCAATGGCACGGCTGTCAGCTGACGCCATTGCCCGGGTGATGGTGTTGTCATTAAAGGCTTTCTTTAACTCTTCTTTACCCCTGCTTGCCGCCTCATAGGCCTTAAGGGCAAATAAACTTTGTACGGCATTCGAGTTGGTGGCGATATAGCCATAACCGTCATGCTCATTACCCTGGCTGTCGGTATAAGTGATACCGACATAGTTACCGCTCTCATCATAAGTCGTGGTCAGGGAACTGTTGTTGCCAAACTTTAGGGTAACCAGGGTATTGTTGTTTTTGTCCTTGGTTTCTGTGCTGGTGACCGCCGAATTGTAAGTATTAAAATCAGCGATGGTGGATGTGGATATAGGTGATATCATCTCGGTTTTCTCCCTTTTTTAGCTGGCCAGCTTCAGATGGCCATTTGCGCTTAACTACTGACATTGCTGCAGCAACGCCTGCGCTTTTTTAGTGGTTAACAGATCATCCGGGTTCATCGCCAACACTTGCTCTAAACTGGTTTTAGCCAGGCTTGGTTTGGATAACCTGATCTGGCATAAAGCGGCCGAAAGCAGGTGTTGCGGCTCCCCCGGGGCGATAGTGCTGGCGGCGGAGAAACAGCGGTAGGCACCATGGTGATCTCCCTGTTTGCTGCGACAGTCCCCCTTAGCCTGCCAATATCGCGGCTGTGCAATATCGAACAGGCACAAACCGGCAAAAAGTTCTTCGGCTTTTTTATAGCTGCCGGCAGAAAACAGCTGCATGCCGTAAGCATACACGGCATCCATCTGTGGCTGGCTCAAAGGGCTAAGCAGGCTGTTTCCAGTGCCTTCCCCGGTAACCTCTTCATTAGTCTGATTCATACAAAGTCCTATTTAAGTGGTAAAAAAATAAACTGCTCATTTGTTTGAGCAGCACGGGTAATCTTTATCAACCGGTATAGCTGGGAAACAGGACAGGGGTTTATGTTTATCTTGAAGGTGATCTTATTTAGGACTTTCAGGAGGGAATGTTCGGCGGCTTTCAAGGCTCAGGGCAGACAACAAAGCTGTCGCCGCCGAAGTTTGAAAACCGCCAGGAGGTATTAATTTAACAGGCTTCCTGTTCACGTTTGAGTTGTTCAACCCATTTCAGTACTTCAACAACGGGGGCGATATAGTCTGACGGAATATAATTATCAATCGCCGCCTTGGCGAGCAAACCACGGGCCAGGGGAATGTTTTCCATAATAGGGACATCCGCCTGCCTGGCCCACCTTTTCATCTGCTGGGCGTTGTCATCGGTACCCATGGCCGTAACCAGCGGCAGCGGGGTCACGCCTTTTTCGTAATAAATTGCCACGGCGACATGGGTGGGGTTGGTGATCACTGCGGTTGAACTTTTCACCCTGGGTTTGACTTCTTCTTCCATCAATTCTTTATGCATCTGTTTTCGTTTGCCTTTAATTTCAGGATCTCCTTCCGATTCTTTAAACTCCCGCTGAATTTCATCCATGCTCATCATCAGCTGTTTAATGTGTTGTGACTTTTGGAAATAAAAATCAAACACCGCAATAATAATGAAAGCAAGTGCACTGTAGATGAACAGCTGGATAAACAGCGAGCCCACCAAAGGCATAAGGCAGCTGATACCGCAGTGGGGAATTTTAACGAAATCATTAATATTGTCGGTTAGCAGCTGATAGATCAAAAAACCCAAAAACAGAATTTTCACAATCGACTTAAGCACTTCGATCAAACTTTTTTTCGAGACGATTTTCTTGACCCCTTCGGCGGGATTGATTTTTTTAAATTCCGGTTTTATCGATTCAAAAGAGATCAAAAAACCGAACTGGCCGACATTGGCGGCAATCGCGGTGATCATCACCAAAATAATAACAGGGGTAAGCATGGCAATGGCATGGTCAAACAGCTGATTAAGGATCATTTTAAAAGCCGCCCGAAAAGGTAACTCATACACTATGGCCAAAACATCGATCATCGCGGCAAAGTGCCTGATATAAAAATCACTCATGGCAACAAACAAGGCAAAAATACCGCACATCAATAACGCAGAAACCACCTCTTTGGACTGGGCCACCTGCCCTTTCTCTCTGGCATCGCGTATTTTCTTTGGTGTGGGCTGTTCGGTTTTTTCACTCATAAGGCAGCAAACACCGTTTTAAAAAGTAAGGAAAAGGAGGCATCAAGCGAATGAATTTCTTTATTAAAAAAGGTCAATAAAATACCGACATAGACCACAAGAAAAGCAAAGGCTACCGCACTTTTTACCGGCATCGCCAGGAAAAACACATCCAGCTGCGGGGCAAAACGGCCGATCATCGCCAGGCCGAATTCGCTGAAAAACATGGCGACGATAATGGGCGCCGACACCAACAGCATCAGATTCATTAATAAATCCAGCAGATGTAAAAAATATTGGATATAGGCCGGTGAAAAATCCGGAGTAAATTCACCGATAGGCCACATGATATAACTTTGATAAAGCGCCCCTAAAAACAGCAACATACCGCCACCTGAAAAAAACAGGGTATTTAATGCCTGCGCCAACAAGATCCCAAGCGGGGAAGTTTGCGAACCCGACAGTGGGTTAAGGGAGCTGGCCATGGTCGCCCCCCGCTGGTTATCGATAAAAAAGCCAACCGCCTCTACCGCCCAAAACAAAATCGCCATCGAAAAGCCCACCAGTACACCCAATAAGGCTTCTTTCATCAGCAGGGTGCACACCAGCATAAGCTCCAGCGACTGTGGCATAGTGCCGGCCACCACAGGGTAAATAAAAAGCGATAAGCTCAGGGCGACGGCATTTTTCAGCATATTGCCGCCCATCACCTGGGAGCTCAGTACCGGCAGCATCACAAAAGCAGCCAGTATCCGCGCGGTCCCGAGCACCCAATGAATAAAGGCGGTTTGCAGCATCTCGATATCTGGCACGAACTAAAGACTCCCGATGTTTTTCAAAATTAGCTCGGCATAGTTATAAAGCTCGATGCCGACCCAACGGGCCGTTGCCACCAGGGTAAAAGAAACGGCAATCAACTTAACGCAAAACGACAGCGTTTGTTCCTGGATTTGGGTCAGCGCCTGAAACAAACTGACCAGGATCCCGACCCCGGCAGCAACCAGGATCGGCGGCAGCGACAGCATTAATACCAAGGTTAATACCTCAATGGTATGGTGAATGATTTCTGCATTATTCATTGACAAATACTCTTCTAGCTGGTGCTTACATATAGGTTAAAACAAGACCATGGATCAATCTGGCCCAGCCGTCCAACAGCACGAACAACAGCAGTTTAAAGGGTAAGGAAATCGTCATCGGCGATACCATCATCATGCCCATGGCCAGTAAGATATTCGAGACGATCAAGTCAATGGCAACAAAGGGCAAATAGAGTAAAAATCCTATCTCAAACGCCGAGGTCAGCTCGCTGACGGTAAACGCCGGCACCAGGATCAATAAACTGTTGTCGTCAATTCTGTCGCTGTACGCTTTTGGCCATAACTTTTCGGCGTTGACTTTAAAAAACTTCCGTTCGCGCTCGTTAGAATGCTTTTTTAAGAAATCTTTAAAGGGGATCACGCTTTTATCGATAACCGGCCCCAGGTTGGCTAAGCTGTTTAGCTCTATCGGTTCCTGTTCGACAATATCCTGGATCTCAAACATCACCGGCGCCATAATATAAAAAGTTAAAATGATAGCCAGTCCGTGAAGCGCCATATTGGGGGGGATTTGCTGTACCCCCAGGGCATTGCGCAGCAGTCCCAGCACCACCGCCAGCTTAACAAACGAGGTAGTCATCACTGCCAGAAAAGGCACCAGCGCCAGTACGGATAAACCGATAATCAGCAGTATCGGATCGATCTCGCCGCTCATTTTGCTACCCCGTTACCTTGCCACTCGATAACCCGGGCGCCGAGGCGCTGGTCAATTTCCACCAGTTCACAGCGGCCTAAACATTTGCCCTGCACCATAATAGCAACCGGGGCCTTAAGGTCTAAACCGAGATCAAAGCTGTACCCCGGCCCCAGGCGTTTCAGCTCTGCCAGGGTAATGGGCGCCTTTGCCAATTCAAAGTTCAAGGTGATGTTGATGTGATCCAGGGCATTATCATCACTGTGTGCTACGCCAGAGTCACTGCCCGGGGAAGCCCCCTGGTTAGCTTCTTCCGGCGGCATCATGTCTTCAGTTGCAGAAATATGATCCGCCGGGCTTTCTTGCTCGGCTGTGCCCTCTTCCTGGGTAAGTGAGAGGCTGTAGTCACTATAACTGCTCTCTTCGGTAAATGAATTGTCGCCGGCTTGAAGATCGTTAGGCATGTTGTACTCCAGTGGTTGAGAAAATTTCAATTGTTTTTTATGGTAAGAAGCAAGGCTGTTGCCCGCCCCGTCTATCTGTATTTTCAACCCGGTTTGCGGCTGGTAGACCTGATCGAAAAAAAGCACGTCATCCACTTCAACCCGGGTAAGATCGGTCACCGACAATTGCGTTTGCGCGCAGATAACCCGCAGCCAAAATGGCAAATCGTCAAGGCCGCTCTTAGCAGGCGCACCTTGCCAGGCCTGCAGGTAGCTTTGTGCTTGTGTCTGGGCCAATTTGACTACCCCCAGTCCCTGTCCGGCGTCAGTGCTCAGCAACAACGGAAAATCCACCCAGGTTGCTCCGGGTTCGAGTTCGGCATAAGCTTGCTTTTCTATGCTCACCGATGCCGGTGAAAACAACCGGGACAGGATGGGCTTAAGCGTGTCATTTAAAAATGCTAACTGTAATTCCTCGGGTAAGCGGCTTGCCGCAGGTACTCCCTGGCAGCATAAAGCCAGCAACGCCTGATCAAATCCAAATAACATTTTGCTGCCATCGACACGCAGCGTCAGGTAATGGCTTACCTGACAATCGGGTAAAGCGGTCTTTAACTGCATCTGCCAAAGTAGCCCATCCGGTGCCTGGTGTTGCCAGCAATAATTAACCCCTAAAAGCTGGTTATGATGATGTATTTGCTTACGGCTTAGGGTTGGATAACGTGTGTTCATTGTGAAAGCTCCTCAAGCCATTCCTCGTAAAGGTCGCGCTGCTGTTTTGATTCCTCGTCACCTGAATCGTCGTTAAAAAGCTCGACTTCAATGGTTTCATGCCCTTGTAACTGCTCTAATTGCTTCACCAACAATTCTTTATGGGCTTCTAACAAGGTGAAACTCTGTTCCTGGGTTGTTCTTATTTCTATCGATATAGCGCCGTTTTGACGCTCTATCACAATTGATGTGCCCGGAAAAATATCTTCCTGCAACTGCAGCTGGATGCGCTCTTGTCCTGCTGGCAATGCCGTGAGCATAGCTTCAACGGTTCGCACCAACACCTGTTGAAGATTGCGCACGTCATTTTCCTGGCTATTGATATTTTGCAAAATGATTTCTCCTACCGGAGTGTTTCTCACTGGTGAGGCCTGCTGCACCGCCGCCGAAGCTGTTGTTGATTCTTGCTCTGACTCTAAAGAGGACTCCTCCCGGGACTGCTCATCACGGGGCGTTTTCTCAAGCCCTCGACTGCTTCGAACGGGAGGCTCTGCACCTGCTGAGTGAGCTAAACCGGCAACATTAACTGCCGCCTTAGCAGGCAAATCATAAGATTGTTTTTGCGTTTTCCGGGATTGCGGGTCAAGATGACCCTCTTCGGATTTATGCTCTGCAGCAGCCGCTTTATCTGAAGAGGCTGGCATGTCGTTATCAGCCCGAACAACCCGGGTGTTGTCGCTGTTATCGGCCGTTGCTATAAAGGATGCACTTAAGGATGATACCGGTGTCGTTACCCTGACCTGCTCCCGTGAAGCGGTTTTCACGCCAGGAAGTATTTCTTCTGCTTTACCGCTAATATTTTCAAGATCTGCAGTATTGGCATTTGAGGCAAAATCACCATGACGCGCGCTTGATGAAGCTATGGCTGAACTTGTCACTGCGTTTGTTACTGAACTTACAGACACATTTTTAGACGGAGCTGCCACAGAAGTCGATTGTGCTTCTTGTCTGCTTTGAACACCTACCGCAGCGGTTTGATCAGAGCTTGTTCCAGATAGGCTTTGTGCTACTGGCTTGTCTCCATCCTTATTTATTACCATGTTCGCCGTTGGCATATTCATAACCGGCGTTGACGAAGAGCCAGCAGAAGCTGTGCTTTTAACTTTCGCTTCAGTCGACAGACATGTATCAGCTAATGACAAAACATTGATATTTGTCTTTGCCTGCAAAGGCTGCTGCTGATGAACGTAACCCTGGTCGCTTGCAGTCACCTTAGCAGCTGTTTTTTCTCCTACAACCACTTGCATTTCCCGGCTGCCTGGCACCTCAGCAGCGGTTTTACCAGAGCTAGCCTCAGGCAGGCTTTTTGCTACCGCCTGGTCAGCATCACCTTTAGCCAAGGCATTGATATTTACCTTTGCTTGCAAAGGTTGCTGATTCTGAGCATGGCTCTGGTCGCTTACTATTACCTTATCGCTTGCTCTCTTCTCAAAGGGGGCAGGGA
This sequence comes from Thalassomonas actiniarum, assembly GCF_000948975.2. Lineage (GTDB taxonomy): Bacteria > Pseudomonadota > Gammaproteobacteria > Enterobacterales > Alteromonadaceae > Thalassomonas > Thalassomonas actiniarum. Next base: position 713,350 of record NZ_CP059736.1, on the reverse strand, counting down.
TATTGTTATCTGCCTGAACAGCCCTGGAGGTATTTATGCTATCAACAAGGGTTTCAAAGGCTGTTTCCAAAGAGGGGAACTGTGATGTAACAACAGCACTTTCCCACGCAGCCATTTTTTCTCCTAAAAACACTTGCCGCGTCTCAACAGGGATCTTTTTATCTGCTGTGCTATTCATAGCAGAAGCAACACAGGCATCTTGTATGACAGGAGCAGGTGTAACCGGCATTGGTGAACTTTCCTGAAAAACGGTACGCTTTTTCACCGGCTCAAGCGGCTGATCAGCATCACTTGCCGGTAAGGCATTGATCTTTATATTTAACTCTGTCTTTTCCTGCAAAGACTGCCGGTTTTGAGAGCCTCCCAGCCCGCCCTCAGTCTCTTTATTAACAGAGGCAGAGATATTGTTATCTGCCTGAACGGCCCGGGGGGAATAGTTGCTTTCAACGACTTCTGCAAAGGCTGTTTCCAAAGAGAATCTCTTTGATGCAATATCAGCATTTTCCCCTGCTGCCTCAAGGGGCATATTTTCACTTTGGCGCCCAAGTACTGACTTCTCCATGGCCTTATTACCCGCATTGTTCATTGCGTTATTGGCCATTGCCGCATTATCTGTCAACAGGTTTGCACCGGCCGGAGGAACCGAGTGCTCTGTCAGCCGATTAACCTCGCCTTCTTGAAGGTTATCAACCTTAATCGGCACGGCAGCTTGAGTCTCCCGAACAGCAGAAGATGACAATACTGATGCCCGGGATTGTGCTACCTTTTCATCAGGAGAGTTTTTCACTTGTGTGACAACAGGCGTTTCTTGTGCCAATAGCTTGTCAAACAAATGTTGATCTTCCCTGCGATAGCCCGGCCTATCCTCAGTTACCGGCAAATTGTCAGTGGTTGTTTTCAATGGTTCCATTTTAGGTGTCATCGCGTTATTTGAACTCAGTTAAGTGCCCGGCAAAATTAAAGTTGCCCCGATACTGCAATGCCGGCCATTCGCCAAACATTGACATTTCAAAGCGCATTTCCATAGGTTAAGTCGCTGGCCGCATCCGGGGCACACAAGGCTATATTCAAGAATCCCCGTCTTAAGCGACTTCCGGAAGTGATTCTCTGATGAATTTACGGGCTTTGTGTAAACGGTTGCGAAATCCCTGATAGGTGGTATCCGCCAATTTATAAGCCTCTTTTTTCGAATGCCCTTGTATGACACCCAAATGAAAAGCTTGTTGGTGAATTTCGTCGAGTGAATTAATTTTTTCAGAAACCTTATCTAAACCTTGCTTACTCATCAGTATCCGTTCCGGGTTAACCTGGGGACAAATAGAATCCAGTAAATATTCATCACGTACATGCACATTTTTAAACTGGTAATTACGGTTAAAATAATTGCGGACAGAATTCACGGCGATACCGATAATCCAGGTTGAAAATTTTGAATTCCCTTGAAAACTGTTCAGGAAACGGTGCGCTAGCAAAAAAGTCTCCTGAGTCACATCATCAGCATCGGCATCACAGGAAAGGTTTTTTCTGATATAGGCATTCACTTTCGAATAATGGTGTAAAAATAACTGATCACGTGACTTATCACAGCCGTTAATAGCGGCTTCAAATAGTTCCCGCTCCCTAAGTTCATCTTTTTGAGCGCTAGTGGTAGTTGTTAAATCTTGGTTGGTGATCACGGTTTGCATGATAAATATTCCTTTCAAATAACTGGAAATGTCTTTCCATAAATCTTTGTGGTTGTCGTGTGTTAGCGGCATAAACGGAACATGGGTATTTGCTGGCCTGCCTGATGTCGCAGGTTGATTATTGACAAACCAACTCCTGCGCTGTAGTGACAAAAAGTATTGCTCTGTATCCGAACCTATCAGGAGCAACCGAAGAAAAAAGGCAGCAAACAACAAGATGCAACCACTTGATTCAAAAGATGAAATAAATAAATTAACAACCTGGAGACACTATTGTTAAAACAAAGAAGTAAAATCCGGCACTGGGGCGTAAATACCGGCTTTAAGTAGAAGCCGGTACACATTCCGGGCAGTTCTCTCCTTATCTGAAAAAACCGTACACGATGATACAAAACGCTAAATTCACCGGCTATTAACCTTAACTTTACTTTGTTCTAGTGCAGCAAAATCGGACAAAAAATAAACTCCGGATAAAAACAAACAAGAAAACAAGTTAGAAAGCAGCGGCCCTTTAGTCATAGCTCCGGGTAACCTGTCCAGCTAATGCCATCAAAAAAATGTGCACCGAATCGAATAAAAAGCAGCAAAAAGTAAAAACAGTTTTTGATTACCCGCCTCTTACCAGGCACAACCTTTGACGAGGTTGCCTGATAAACCAGAACTCAATAACCGGTGTCGCAACCGACACTAGTCTGTTACTGATTGACAATAGGAAACTTAATGATGTTAACAAGCTCGCTGAATGACTTGCTCGCGACTTTATGTCAGCGCCAGGGGTGGCAGCCGATAACAGCGGATGAAAGAGGCTACTTTAAGCTCCGGCTGGATAATATTGCACTAACACTCTTTACCCAGGGGGATCTGCTGCTGATGGACAGCCCGGTACTGGAATTGAGTAAAGATGTGCAACAGCGTTGGTATCAACAAAATAAAGTACTGCAACTCATGTCGGTCAACCCGGACCTTGCTCAGTTCAGCACCTATTACTGCGAGCAGCAAGAGCAGCTTTGCCTCTATAACACGTTGCCAAGCGAGCTGCTGGATATCAGGGATTTTGAAGCGTCACTGGCAAGTTTTGTCGATGGCATCGAATGGATAAACAACCAATTACTCAACTGATTTCTAATAAAAAATCAACCACTACTTAACTCAACTAAAAGGTAAATACTATGGGCACACCAGTAACTAACACAGCCAAGATCGACATCACCGGCCTTCCCGGACAGAACGTCGATGGCAACATCAACCTGGCAGACGTCTCCAACTCCTTTAATGCCGTCGTCGACAAAAAAGAAGAAGCGATAAAGAAATTACAGGATGAAGGGGATTTTGAAGATACCAAAACCGTATTGTTGATGCAGCAAATGATGAATGAATGGAGTTTTACTCTCGGGCTGTCGAGTTCATTAACCAAAACCATAGCCGACTCATTAAAAGGCATAGTACAGAAAATTTAATCTGGTCCCTTGATGACGACGGTTCGCCGTCGTTTCTCTTTCATTTTTGGAGAAAGTAATTATGGAAACAGCTGCGATTTCCGCCAACAGACCGCCGGCTGACGGTCAACGGATACAAACCTATCAGCCATTTGACAATAATCGGGCACCGACCTCTTTGCCGCCAAGTGCGGATCCGCAAGCGCTGTTAGTCTTTGAACAGCACATGGCTGCCCCGCAAATACAAAAAACGGGATTTGAGGCACTAAATTATGACCACTCCGGCGATATTGATCCCGCCAACTGTACTGTGGGAGAAATTCGTACCGACAGTAGTTGTCAGTTAAGCGACGGCCGTGACGGCACCGCAGGTGGCAACAACAGTATCCTCGGCGACAATATCCTCCAGAGCCTGGACAGCATCCGCAACGAAAGCAACGAGCGCTTCGACAGCATTCAGGCCATGCTTGATAAAGACGATTTAGGCACCGCCGATTTATTGCAGACCCAGCTCGATATCCAGCTGTGGTCTTTGCACCATGATGTTTACTCGAAAATTACCGGGACCTTCGACCGCAATGTCGACACCTTATTAAAGGCGCAGTAATGCCGCCGGGCGCATATCAGTTTTTACCCGGGCAGATCGTCCTTACCTACGTATAAAACAATGTATAAAAGCAATGGACAAGAGCCATGAACAAGATCGCAAAAATGAAATTATTAAGAACTTTACCCCTGCTACTGGGCTGTTTGCTGCTGAGCGCCTGTCAGATTGAACTCTACTCAGGCGTTGATGAACAGCAGGCCAACGAAATGGTGTCGATATTAATGGACAACGGCATTGCCGTGGAAAAAATTCCCGGCAAAGATAAAACCGCCACCTTAATGATTGATGAATTGGATCTGCCGCTGGCCATCAGCCGCCTGAAGGAGCAGGGCTACCCCAAGGCACAATTTCAAACCCTGGGGGAAATCTTTGTTAAAGACAGTATGATCAGCTCGCCAATGGAAGAGCGTGCCCGTTATAACTTTGCCATGACCCAGGAGCTGGCAGGTACCTTGTCATTAATTGACGGGGTGATCAGCGCCCGTGTGCATATAGTGCAGCCGAAAATAGATGATTACGGGGTTAAAACCGGCACCCCCTCGGCTTCTATTTTTATCAAGCATGCCCCGACCATGGCCACCGAACAGCTGGTCACCAAAGTCAAATTGTTGGTGGCCCACTCCATTCAGGACCTGGAGTATGAGACGGTTGATGTCGCACTTTTTGAGGGCCGCGCTCCGCTAAAACGCTCCCCCAGGGAGCCGGCCTGGTACCTGACTCCCTGGCTATTGGCCCTTTGGGGGGGACTGGCCTTAGTATTGCTCACTATGGGCGGCCTGTTTGTTTATAAGCAGCGCACGGCTAAAGAGGACAGCTAATGTCTGAGCCACTTCACCACAAGCTGCAGACTTTTAATTTTTATCCCAGCCGAAGCCTGCACCCCAGTTGGTGGCCCCAGCTGCAAACCCTGGCTGAAAACAGAGCTGAAAGCCAAAGCAAAGCGGCGGCACAAGAAGGGATGCCTGAGTCCCTGACACCGGAGCAGCTGGACAGCCTCAATACCGGGCAACCCTATTTAGTGTCAAGCTGGCTGTTAAAGCAGTTTAACCTTGACGGGCAATTTGATTTTAACTTCGACAGTCCGGAAAAACAGCTGTTTTTGCAGTCGCCACCAGAATTACAAAGGTTGCGCAACTACTTAACCGCCTTGCTCTATCACCCCTTTATCGCCTCTTTGCTGGCCGCGAAAAAAGTGAAGGCAATAAAACAGGTGCTCGGGGATGAGGGTTATCAGTTTGCCGTAAAACAAGCCCCGCTGCTGCTTAACCAGATACCTGAGTTTCTGCAAAAGCACATGACAACGACGGATACCCTGGATTTTTCCGACCCGGAAAAACTGGACCAACAGCTTAATCAGGCAGGCGCAGCGCTGCTGGCCACTGCAGCAGGGCAATACGGCCCGGCATTGCAATGGCGGCTGTATTGGAAGCTTCCCTTTGCCAGCGGCCTTGTTGAAACAAAAAAGGGTAACGATAGCGACAAAGCGCAGCACAAACTCTGCTGGCAACTGATTAAAAAAGTCAGCAAACAATTCACTTGTCCAAACACAGCATAATTTGGACGCTACGCCACTTAATTAAATACCGCCTGCTTGATACAACAGGTAAATGCTTAACCTTCAAAGGAGGAGTAATTATGCCCTATATTACCGATAGGTTGTTTAGCAACCTGGACACCAACATCAAGGATCAAACAAAAGTTGAAGATGCCACCAGCTATGGCGTATTTGATGACTTAAGCAAAACGGCTCTGCTGACTTCAAACGATATATATAGTCATTTGGACGGCCATCAGCCAGGCGGAACGGCGGGTTATACCTTAGATGACTACCTGACCCATATATGGTCAAAAACAGCCAACGAAAGCAATTTTGATGATGTTGATACAAATAAAACACATTTCGGCGGCAATAAAGATGACTACTGGATTGAAGTTGCCACAAAGGCCTTTTCTTTGAGTAAAGGGCCATATTGGGATTATGATAATCAGTATCACATGCTGGAAGATTATAACAGGCGTATCGCCAACAGTGGTGCTAAACTGTCAGAGACGATAACGGCTAATAATAAAGTCGATAGTTTCGCGTCTGCGCAGGCATTGCTCGATCGCTCCGGCATAAACACCGAAGCCGAAGCAGAGCAACTTGTCGCCAATATTTTCAAGATCTATGAAGAAAACAACCTAAAGTATAATGACGGTAAATCACATGTCTTTGAGGTTGACAGGAAGTTAGCTTCAGATAAAGCCTATATAGAGGACGGTAGCAGCGGAGGATTATTCTCAAGCGAGAAATATGAAGGATACGATAAGGGAACGATCAACGTTGACGTTAAATTCACCCTCGATTACGACAAAATTTTAAAAGTAGCATTGGCCAAGGCAAATAACACCGCCATTCCCACAGATGCGCAAATGAGCGACAGCATATTTCAATACCTGCACGGTAAATACAGCAGCGATGCAGGGATCACCATCCGGGAAGACTATACCGCTGGCAAACTCCACCGTAACTTAATTCCCGAAGCCTTTACCAATACTTATGCAATGGAAGAGGCCGCCGCAGACGCCAAGGCGATGACGGGATTAGACCTTGAGACAATGGAAAAAAATTATAATAAAAACCATCCCGGTAACGAGCTTTATCTCACCCCGGGCATGTGGAATGGCAGCAACCCTTCCTATGAAGTTGTGCTGGAGCAGGCAAAAGGATATCAAAAAGCATTTAGAGATCTTAAGCCTGCGCCAAATGTCGTCATAGATGTAGGCACAACCTTATGGCAAGAATTTCAGACCTGGGAAAAGAACCTGGATCCCGAGAGAAAATTTATCAAAGAAGGGAGTTACTGGAGAAACGTCGGTGCCGACTCGGCCCTTCATACGTTGGAATTTGATAGTATAGATAAAGCATTAGAGGATTTAATAACCACCATCGAAGACTACCAGGCGGCAAAATACTATCAGCACAAATTTGCCGAATATGCCGAAGATAAAAGTTTGCTTGAAACAACCTATCCGACAACAAGAAAGCTGGACGCTAGTTTCTGGCAAGGATTTCTCCAGTGGGCAAACCAGGTAGATCCTGGCAAGCAGTATATAAAACAAGATAGCTTTGACAGAAACAACGCCACCGATTCTATCCTTAGCGACGCTGAGTTCAAATCAATAGGAGAAGCTCTCGATGCTATCGTCGGTCCGCTGAAAGAGCCGCTTTACCCCTTAAAGGTAGAGCAAGATCGTTATTTAACGAAAGACAGGTTTATGCAGAGCCACCGTTTCTACCTCGGAGGCAAAGAACGGCAATATCAAGACACTGCCGATCAGCTGCGTGATCTGAATAAAATGATGGACGAAGCCCGCCATTGGCAGGAATGGATAAGCAAATACGAACGGGAAGAAGATGATTTTAATTTAGCCGAGGAAAATCTGAAAAAGTATAATGAATTTTATGCCTGGATTGTCCACTCTGATGTTGCCTATTCGAAAGACAACGATTATAAATCCTATATTGACTGGAAAGGTGAATATGGCAATAACCCGGACATGTCCGAGGAAAATCTGAAGTTGCTTAACACCGAAATCACCAATTACATACAAAGTCTCGAAAACCGTTCCAATCTGGTTACCGTTGATGCCAATCAGCATTTAACCCGCTATAACGAGTCGCTGGAATTTTTAAGTGCGGTATTAAAACGTATTATGACGACACTCGATAATGTGCTGAGCAATGTTAAAGGCTAAAGCACAATTTCATTCCTCTTAAATGAAAGCGCGATAACACACTCAATGAAATTCAGTGTGTTATTAGCGTTTAAAACACAAATAAATCTCCCGGCAAGCAGTAGCTCTTAAGATAACAAAACTCCCGCTCCCCATCGACAACCAGAAAAGTCCGGCGTTTCATTTATCCAATAGACAAAAGAGAGTTCATCTGGCCTGGGGAATCAAAGAAAAAACAGCAAAAAACAGCAAAAAACAAAAACAGTTTACGTTTACCGGCCTCCTATTAAACACGAACTTTAGTGAAATTAGCTGATAAGCAAAAGTTCAATAGCCGGCGCGATAACCGGCATTGCTCAGTGACCGCTTGATGACAGGAAAATAACTAAAGTTAGCAAGCATGCCTGACTATGATCCCGGGCAGCTAATCACCAAAGTCAGTCCACACCATTGAGGATTTAGCATATGAGTCAGTTGAGATGGTACTTGTTCAGTGAATCTTTCTGAAAAACTCCGGGGCACCGGCAACACTGAACTCGCACATAATTCCAGCCGGAGCCGGAATTATGACTACCCCATTTAACAATATACCGTCAGCTGTAAAACCGGGCTGACGCTTAACCCTTACTCTCACAGGAGCAGTAAACAATGCCATTTATTACCGACAAGTTATTCACTAACCTGGACTCGAAGAATATTGAGACTGAAGGAGAGGTAGAAAAGGCCACCAGCTATGGGGTTTTTAATGACTTAACCGACCTTAAACTGCTTACTTCGGCGGATCTCCATCGGGATTTAACAGGTTACGATCAAAACGGGACGACAACTTATACCCTGGAGGAATATTTAACAAAAACATGGCAATCGACTTTGTCAGAGTTTGACGGCTTAACAAGCGATCAGCGAAGCGAATGGGAGCACAACGATCAATATGAGTTTGAAATAGCCACACGACGCTCGAACATCACCAGCTGGGATTATGATAACCAGGATTACTTACGCGATGCGTATCACGATCTTACCAAGAACGGTGGCGCTGAAATCACTACCAAAATAAAAAATAACAACAACTACGGCGTCGATGACATTGACTCAGCAAAGGCATTATTAGCCCGGGCCGGCATCAACACCGAAGCAGAAGCAGACCAGCTGATAGATAATATCATCAAAATATATGACGAAAACGGGCTGACATTGGCTGACGAAAAATCACATATTTTTGAGGTAAACAAACAAGTGGCTTCTGACAAGGCGGTCAAGGAAGACAATGCCGAAAGCATATATTACGGAGAGTTTTTTAAGAACAAGCAAGCAAAACTTGTTGGCTATAACGATACCGACATTTCTGTGGCCGTTAACATTTCTTTGGATTACGACGAGATTTTGCGCGCCGCTTTCTCATTTTCTAATGGCAGCAACGGGACAAATGTGCCGAGCAAGGCGCAAATGGGCGACAGCATCTTTGAATACCTGTATAAAAAATACAATGGCGACATCGGCAGTGGAAAAATTCGTGAGGATTTTACTCCTGCCAGTGCTCAGGACCCTTACCGCAACTTATACCGTAATTTAATCCCCGAGGCTTTCAACAATTCCACCGCCCTGGCAGCCGAAGCCGATGCCAAGAGTATGACTGGCTTAGACCTGATCCAACTGGAATACAATTACAATGTCAGCCATCCCGACAATCAACTTCACCTTAGCCAGGATCTATGGGAAGGTGGCGTCGCCCCCTATAAGTTATTATTGGCAGGGACACAGCAGTGGCAAACGACATTTGCCAACTATCCACGCACGATACCGCTGACAACAATAGATACCAAAACCTGGAATGACTTTACCACCTGGGTAAGAGCCGTCGATCCCAACAGGGAATATTTCAAAGAAGATATCCGGCCAATTTATACTGATGGCGACTACACCCTGGAAGCCAGAGAGTTCGACGCTATAGATCAACACCTGAGCGCTTATAGAGCCTCGGTGCAAAGCATGATAGATGAAATAAACGAACATTATTTGATGAAAGACCGCTTTATGCAAAGCCATCGCCAATACTCAACGGTAAAAGAAAAACAATACCGGGACGCTGCCGATGAACTGAGTGATATGAACAAAATGCTCGAAGAGGCTCGTAAATGGCAGGAATGGATAGGCAAGTTTGAACGGGAAGACAAGAAAGGAGTGCACTTATCAAGCTCAGACAACATAGCTGAGTTTGGCAAGTTTTACGCCTGGATTGTCAGCTCAGATGTTGCCAGCCCGGCGGAAAACAACCATACCGCCTATATCGACTGGAAGAAAGACTATGACAGTGACGGTGATCAAACCTTGTCTGATGACGAGTTAACCACGCTTTACACCGACATCACTAATTACCAGGTCAGCCTGGAAAACCGCGGCACTATGGTGAGTGTTGATGCCAACCAGCTGTTAACCCGCCATAACGAAGCAATGGAGTTTTTAAGTTCGGTATTATCGCGCATTATGACGTCACTGAAGAATGTACTACGTAATATGCCGGGCTAATATTTTAGGGTAATTCAGGCTTTTCTCTTGTTTTACATAAGAAAAACCTGATAAATAATTTGAAGGAGTTAATATTAATACACCTTTAAAAAGGTGAAATACTTTCCCTCTTCTGTGTCAAATCCGGGTCCTGTTACCTGCCAGACCGCATTGCTTAGTATCAAAATTTAGGGTTTCATTTTTTGATTAAGACCTCTTATTTACCACTTTACAGATACTGAAGTCGTAAAGCGTATAGCTAATTCGGACAAATTTTTGTAAATCAACTCCCAGGATACGAGGATTGCTGACATTGCTTAGGTAAAGGTTATTCTCACCGCAATAGCGGCGAAGATGTTTGTAGTTGTATCGAACCTAAGAACAACATGCCCGGCGATATCTGTGGCGGCACAGGAAAGTTTTAACCGAGGAAGTTTAGAAAAACAAAACCGCCCAACAGGAAGGAGAGCGGTCAACTACTATTGACAAATGCCAACTAAGGCAAACATTGAAACTAAATTTATAGCAACTAATGACATCGTGCAAGCCCTTATTTTTAAGGGGAAACCGCAATGTCTTCATTTGTCCGGACATGTCAGGTATTGTCCGTTGAAAATAATTTTAAACCTTGGTGTTTTTCACCCAAATTGAAACACTTTAACCGAGTATTATCCATAACGTTAATCCGGTTATATTACACCGCTTTAATTCACCAACAGAAATTACGCATAATGAAAAATAGATTATTCACGGATCTGATTGGCGCCGCGTTAACCTTTACTAGTGCCTCAAATGTACAGTGCTTCAACCTAAACAAGGGTTGGTTGTTCACAAATGCTACCCCTTCTGCCGCATGATAAGACAGACAGGCGGTGGCCTTACCAAATCCCTGCCAGGCTGCTTTTTCTTTTTTACTTTGTAAGTTTTTATACACCTGCGGCCAGGTCGACTTAAGTAGAGCCGTTGGGCGTTTTTTTTCCTGGCGGGTCTTTTCATTACACCGTTTTCTATGGTTTATTTTGGGCGGCAGTTTAGGCAACGAAACTAATCCGGCTGTTGGGGCATTATCCTAAAATGAGTTGCAGATTCCGCCACTGGAGGAATGAACGGGTGACGATATTACAGCCCGGTAAAATCTTCTCGCACCGACTGTGGGATAAACACACAAAAACCATGACCAGCACCGGTGAAATACCTTCCCTGGGAGAAAAAGCCCTGGCGCATGCCCTGTTTAGCAGTCTGACCTATAAAAAAGTTTGTTTCGCAGCGAATAAAAGCGGGAGCTAATGCTCCCTGATATGCTTGATTGTTGGCGCTTAATCTGCTGGTCGTTGACCGGCAATGAACTGCAGCGCTACAGGGAACTACTGTTGATGGTGGTATCGGTAAATTGTAATTTTTCAATGGCCACCAGGGTATTGGAGCCGTCCCGGTTATCCTGTAAATCTGCTACCGTTAGCTGCTCGCTCTCTTTTGAGATCTGATATTCAGATGACGGCCCTGAGAAAATTACGGTATTGGTGCCGGTATTGCCGCTGATATTGTTATCTAGTTGATTAACAATAACATTGCTGTCATTGATGCCGGTCAGGGTAATATTTTTAAGATATTGGGCATGATGAGTATAAGCCAGGCTGCTTTGAAATTTCAGGCTGAAGTCGCCGGTAAAACTTTCATCGATTCTTGCATTATAGGTAAGGTAGGGATGGAAAAATTGAGCCATGAGCGCAGCACCTAGGGGATCTTTGGGGGCAAGATCATTACGGGTTTTCGCGACGTAAAAGTTCCACATGCCATAGTCGCCATCAAAAGCGCCCCACAGGCCGTAGAAGGAATCCAGTACCGAAGCCAAATATTCTTGTGTCAGGCTGTTTTCAGCAGTCAATTCGGCCAGCCAGTCTGCCAGCTCGCTTGACCAGGCCCAAAGCTGCCCCGATAAAGCGTTGACTTGTGCCGCGCGGACTTCAGTCTGGTAGTCGACCAATGCACCGAGAAAGTCTTCGTTTTGGTCCACACCTATGCCATAGTCGTGAACTAAATGCAGGATCTCTTCATATGAGGCATCCCGGTGCTCATAGTTCTGATTGATGTACCAGCTATGACCTTCAACTTGCATCTCGCCGTAATATAGCGGCTGGCCGTCAAGCTCGGCGGCGGCATTAGTGCCGTCATCAACCCCATTGAGCAACATTAAGGTGGCGCCGTTCTCGGCCATTTTATTGGCGATAGCGCTTTTATCTGCGCCGTATGCTGAGCCGGGATAATCGGTTAAAAAGTGCTGCAATATATTGCGGGCGCGAACGATCTGATTTTCGGTAATTTCATCTTGCGCAAGGATATGAATTTCACCGCCGTTTGGGGTGTCAACTTTTGTATAGCGGTCGAATTTAAGCGCCCGGGTAAAGGTGGCTGCTAATGCCTGAGGAACTGCCGAAATCCCTAATTCATTGGTCGTGGGGGTTGTTGGCGTCGTTGGCGTTGTCGGTGTAACCTTTGTGGTGTTATTGCTGTTTGAACCGCCACAGGCCGCTAATGCACTACAGACAACCAGGGCCAATATGCTTTCGGTAAAAGGAATTTTTTGTTTTCTGCTCATTGTTTGCTCCCAAACTATTTTGATAAAAGTGAATACTTAGTTTTAACCGGTGAACTATTGTCTGATAATTCAAGAGCTTTTAGGGTAAGGGGCAGTAAGGTATTGTAAGGGCTACCGGGGTTATGTAAGCAGGTGTAAGCCCCGCTTCAAACACGGGAACTTTTCAGCTACATTTGAGCCGCCAGCAAGCGTCAGCATTTACCGGGAGATGAAATGAACAAAACACATGTATTACTTATTGAAGATGATGACGAGATATCCCGGTTAACGGCAATGTACCTGGAGGCCGAGGGTTATCGGGTGAGTGTGGTTAAAGACGGTGCCCTGGCGTTGAGCGCGATAAAAGATATCCAGCCGCAGTTGATCATTCTTGATCTGATGCTGCCGGGCATGAGCGGCATTGAAATATGCAAGCTTGCCCGAGGGTTTTACCGGCAACCGATATTGATCCTGACGGCCTGTGATGACGATGTCAGTGAAGTGAGCCTTTTAAAAATGGGCGCCGATGATTATTTGGTCAAACCGTTGCGGCCTCATGTACTGGTGGCAAGAATAGAAGCGCTGCTGAGGCGAAATAAAACCGCTGAGCTATCGTCTCAAGCGGTTTTCACCATCAGTGAGCAAAGCAACCAGGTTAGCTTTAAGGGCAAAAGCCTGGCACTGACCGGCGCCGAATATGAAATGCTGAAGTTGCTGCACAAACATGCCGGTAAGGTGATCACGCGTGAGCAATGTTGTCAGGCATTAAGGGGCATAGATTACGACTTTAGCAACCGCTCGATTGACATGCGAATTTCCGGGTTAAGAAAAAAGCTCGGTGATGATCAGCTGCCTTACAAAATTATTACCACGGTAAGAAACCAGGGATATAAATTAATTAATGAATAAGCCGTCACTGCCATTATTTCCCCGCCTTTACCTGAGCATAGTGCTTGCCGTTATCTTCAGCATAACCTTGACGCAATTTGTGGTAGAAATTTATCGGGAACAAGAAGAGCTGAATTTTTTTATCCGGGATACCAATCATATGCTTCAATATCTTGAAGCAAATGCCGATGCGCCAGCCGACGGTGTTGAGCAAGAGATAAAGCTGCCTTTTCCGTTTAACATCGAATTTTCGGCCAAATTTATCAACTCAAAGCGCCCGGGAGGTGTCTGCGCTTCATGTTCATTTTTAAAAACCGTCAACAGCAATCGCTATTATGAACTGGAAGAAGGTGAGCGCTTGGTTGAAGCTAAGCTTGCCGGGACAGACAGCTCCCTTGTGATTTATGAAAAACTCGATAGCGAGCGCAGTCAGGAGGAGTTGTCTGCGATGGACGCCGAGCTTGATAGCGGGCAAATGCTTTTTTTCCTGCTGATCACTGTTATCGCTTTATTTCTGGGGTTAACCCTTTACTGGCCCATTAAAAGTTTGCAGACACAAATCAAGGGCCTGATCCACTCCCACCGGTTGTTTGGCGAAGGGGATATGGGGGTAAAGGCCGATGAAAGGATCCCGAAACCTTTGGATGAACTTGCACTCAGTTTTAATGAAATGGCCCGGGCCATTGCCGGTAATGTCAAAGAGCGGGATATTTTTGCCCAGGCTATCCCCCATGAAGTGAGAACCCCGCTTAGCCGTATTCAACTGGCGTCAGGGCTAATTCGCAAAAAAAGCCATGATCTGGATGTACTGGTTTTGCTTGATGATTTGGACAATTATGTACTTGATATTAACGAGCTGATCAGCCAAATAGTGGAATTTTCACGGGTTAGGGAGCATAAAGATTTAGCCAGTGAGTTATATCAGAGGGTTTATTTGTCGGCTTTTGTCGAATCAAGGGTCCGGCTGCTGGTGGATACAGGGCATAAATCGCTGACCGTGGCGATAGATAACAACCTTGAAATAACCACCCAGGCTATTTATTTAAGGCTGTTACTGGATAATTTTATTAAAAATGCCGTTAACCATGCCAGGGAGCAAATTAAGATCTCGGCAAGCATCAATAACGGGCTACTTAGCATTGAGGTAGAAGATGACGGCGTCGGTATTGCGCTTGAGCACAGAGCGACCATTTTTATTCCTTTTGCCAGACTGGATAAAAGCCGCAGCAGGATCACCGGGGGCTTGGGGCTAGGCCTGCCGATAGCAAAAGCTGCTGCCGATAAAATGAAAGGAAACATTCAGGTATCAGATTCAAGCCTAGGCGGCGCCCGCTTTTCCTTTACCCAGGTTATTTGCGTATAAGCCGCTGTCTTTATTGAGGCGGGGGAACTGCATTGATTTATGGGGGGCATATCAATTTGCCGGTTCTGTAATCTTGATAAGGCGGGAAAGATTTTCGCGCGCTTATCAACAGTTCAGTGATTCATCATAAATGAGGTATGTGTTTATGGCTTAACAAAGTTCACTGGCACAACCTGTACCCGAACAGCCCCATGCACCGCTGTTAGTACCGCAATATTTTTGGACATTTGTTACTTCTATTTCCTGTCCGCCGGCAACCTTAGGCGTCATTGCTGCCGGTAAGGCTTTATGGTCATTAGACAGGTTTTTAAGTGTATTTTTGTTTAATTTCAGTTTCATTTTTATATCCTTATTATTATTGATTTCTATAGCCATTCGTCATTGATTTTAACAATGCCCAGTAAAACTAACCTTTTACTGGTTAAAAATCAAACAGATATTAAGCTGGCTTTCAATAGAATGGGTGTTGTCGGGATTAACTGACAGTCACAGTCCGGGACCTGGTTGTTTTTACTTGCTTTTATTGTATTGCTCTGATGTGTAACTGATCGATGCATACCGAAATAGACATATTGGCATCCGGGGGTTTTCTTGCCCTTTCATTGGTGGCAGCAGCATTAAGTGAATCAGTTTAGACCTGATGATACAATCAATCAGGTCTAATAGTGTTATATAAGCGAGAGCGTTAAGACGGTTCTGCCACTTGAAACTTGTTATTCAGCATTTTCAGTATTCGCTTTAAAATGTTTAATTGTTGAATTTTCTTTAATCGCGTACCTTGTCAAAAACAATGAAATTGCTCCTAAAGACGGAGCTTCCAGCATGGCTTGTGCATCATGTTCTTTAATTTTCTCTATTTGCTTTTTCGCTTCATCTTCACTGGCTGGAAACATGAGACATTTTTCAATATCCTTCTTTAATAAGCCAAATTTAACACCGGCTATTTTATGCTTCTCCGCACGCTCCGGAAACCTGAGAAAAGTTTGCAGCGCGGCAAGAACCGGAGCTGCAACACTTAATATACTGACTAAGTAGGCCTCCATTCCCATAATTCCGGTCTTCCAGGGAAATTGATCTTCAGCATGTTCCCTAAAAAGCTCGAATATATCCGATGCAACTATTGTGGTAATGATGACTAAGGGTATACCTAATGTGTAATTAAATATCCGGCAAGCCGTTGCGCTTTTATAATGCGCTTTTTCGTTAACTCTAAACCGCCTATACCAGTCTAATAAAAGGTTTTGCTGTTCAATATTATCTATCATTTTATAAAACTCCATTTTAACTACCGGGGTAGATTTTATTTTGTAGCATTGCTTATACCGGCACGGCTGAGATTAATTTTTTGATAAAGACTTTCGAAAGGCAATAAAGTAGATTGTGCCAATGAAAAATAAAATGAGTGTCTGTGGCTCATTGACAGGAAAAGTTGGCGCACCTGCACTTTTATTAACAAATAGCTGATCATAATTAAATTCATTGCTGGAAAAAAAATAAGCTTGTTCAACACCTAATAACGTCCCTCCCAGGTCAACATTTCGAAATCTATTTCTACTGCCCGGACCAAACTCTGGAAAGTCATGCAAATTGAATTCATTCATAGTACCGGAGAATAAGCTATTTAATGAGAAGGTATTGCTTGCCAGTAATATCGATTCGCCTAAGTCATAACCAAGCAAAGGGATTGTTGAACGTGATTTCACTGTGACATTTGTTAAATCAAAGCGTTTACCATCCTTTCTTAAAATTTTAAAGCCACTGGCGCTGGAGCCATGAGTAGAACTGCCAACAAACTTCTCAGCATATGACAAATAACAACCTGAAGCGTTTTCATGGCAACCCGCTACCACATTGGTGGCATGAAAATACTTTATTCTGTCAGGAGAATAATAATCAACCCTAAACCCCTGGATGATATAATCTCCATAATCTAAAAAGCCTTCTGTCCGTAAAACGCCATCACTGAAAGAAACATGCGTTCTTCCATAATTCAGCGGATTACCTGAATTCAACATTAGCGAAGCAAAAGCAGAATTAGATATTGAAAGAAGTATGGTACAAAGAATGATGAGCTTGATTGATAGCACTTTATCGGTAATTAGTAACCGTGAAAACATTAGAACCTCCGTCTAAATTTATTTTTCCTATTTGTTATCCGGGTGTGATAGTCCTTTCCTGCCAGACCTGTGCACCAGGGATCATTTTTAAATCGGCATATTATGCCACAGCAGTTCTAACACTTACTGTGGATTATTACCAGATTACTAGTATGGTTAATAGATATTAAAATAGAGCTGTACATCAGTCCGTTGGGGAGTATTGCTCTTTGATAGCCGAGCAATACTTAATCTAAAAAGATAAGATCATGTTGTAAAAACAACTAGCGGGGAAATCTTTAATTTTTTTAAGTATTAATTGGCGCGGCGTAATAAAGTTGGTAAAAAAGAATACTTCTCTGATCTGCATTACAGGCCGGAGGTTAGATGTGATCGCATTTATTACTGTTAAGAAGTTATCCGGGCAAGAGCGGTTCAAGCCCTGTTTATCTATTAAATGTTAGCCGCTAATGCTGCGCTGATTATCGGCTAATGTCACTAACAATATACCTCAGGTTAAAACTGGGGAAGCAGCACACTGTCAATAATCCATACGATGCCGTTGCTGGTATTAACACCCTGGCAGTTTACTTCGGACTGATTAACATGTGGCGCGCCGTATTGACGGTTTAAAAATATTTTTTGTTCGGCTAATGTCGATACTTTTTTAGTAAAATATGAGCGGCGGGCGTCTATTTTGCGGTCGACTACATGATAGAGCAAAACGCTGGTCAACAGGTCCGTGTCATCTAAAAGAGCTTGCAGTATCGGGGCTGGCACATTGTTAAAAGCTTCGTTAGTTGGCGCAAATACGGTAAGGTTCCCACCGCCATTTACGGCGTCAACCAATCCGGCTGCTGTAAGTGCCGTTACCAAAGTACTTAACTCCGGGGTTGCAATTGCCGCTTCGGCAATTGTGCCGTCAAATTCTACCGCCTGGGTTTTTAAACATTGAAACCTGTCTTTATTCCAGCTGGCTTGAGCTGTTGAACTTAAGACCATCGCAAACATCAAAAAAAGAGTATAAAAGTATTTCATTTTGACCTCCAAAATAACATTTAAAACAACACTGCTTGTTAACTTCACACGAGACCTGGTAGTGCAAACTACAGCATGATGTTTGCTCTGCACTCTAATACGGGGCCTGTATAAAAAAAGATCAATGTTATTGGCGGGATTGGTATACCAGATAAGCGCTGCTTTAAAACCTACAGCCGCTCCCTTGCCTGGCTGAGCTCTTTTAGGGCAATAGTCGCATGCAAAAACGAGTCGTTGTCAATTGTGGTGTCTGTCAACTTTACTTTTTCAACGGCTTAGCGGGGGGATTGCCTAATTGATTAACAGCGGCAATAGGAAGACTCTGAATCGAGTTATAATGCTTCGCTATTGAGCAATTTCAATTTTGACTAGCGAGATCCTGATATTTTTTGTGTTAAGCTTTTGAATGATGCCATTAGTCCATTGGCGTTAACATTCTTATCAAGTTGAATGGTATAGGTTTTTTCATTGTCAGCCCATGTCAGGGATGTTTCTGCATGTCCTCTTTCATCTTCTATCACGATTAAAATGCCCGGATCACCGTTAACATCAAAGTTTATCGCATCCTTATCCATCAGTACGCCGCTATCTTCGCTAAAGGCCATCATTTCAATGATGACATGACCCAACTCCCTACTTTTTACTATTCTGGTTAATTGATCCCAGCCTTTACCAGGAATAAAATTACCGCCGACGAATGAGTGCAACAAGTCAAATTTGCCTTTAAGTGCCATATCTAAATTAACCGCATCACCGGCGAACGACATTGAGAGTTTTTCGATATCAGCTTTAGATTGCTTCGCAAGTATTTGGTGTTTAAAGCTGTGCTGGAATGCTTGGTCGCCATCTTTATAGCGGCGGATAACATTAGTGAACTGACGAATCTGTGAAGAAAGAACCCGGGTAAAACCATACTCCCTGGTTTCTCTTGCCCGGGTAATATGATCATTATTTGGGGTTAACTTGCTTGGGTTCTCGGTAAAGGAATATACCACTAAACCTTTTGGCTCAAATGGCGGGTTAGTCACTTGTTCTTCGATAAAAGGGTTGCTGTCGCCGATAATCTCGCTATCAAAGCCATAAGCCTGTAAAAAAAATGCCGAAGTACAAATACCGGCTAAAACGATAAAGTTAAGTTTTCTCATCATATTTCCCTTTACCCTTTCCTCAAATAACAAGCGCTAGCAATAGAGTTCTCCAAAAAGAGCAAACCCTTGTGCGGCGAGCCCTTGGAGCTAATGGCTATTTTTATAGCAGCATCTTAAGAGCTATCTTTAAAATCTGCCGATCGTGTTCATAGATAATCAAACATTGCGACCCGAAGTATGTAAATTACCACTGCCTTGATAATTTTTGCCGCTCTATCCTGGCCTCAGCAGCATCGTCGAGTGAGCTGAGTAAATCCAGGCCAAACCGGTTTTCAACCTCATCCACTGAGCTCAGATAGTTATTCAGCTGTGCTGTTTTCAGGTTTTTGTGCGGGATAATAAAGGCAATTGCTTCCTGAACGGCCGGATCATAGATCACTTTCCAGTATTCATCAGGTACAGGTACATTATTACCAATATGCTCTGGCCGCGCAGAATAACCGGGACCGGCTAATACCACTACCCTGCCCCTGGCGTTTGCCCATTTGCGTTCGCGATTTTCCAACCCTTTCCAAATGGCTCTGTTATGTCCGGGAAGCTGCGGCGTCATATTCGACATCAGAAAGGTTTCACTGTTTGCCCGCCGGGTACGGTCTATAGATTCGCTATTGGCAAGATGGCCTTTGGAATAGACAGGCTCTTCGTAGTCTTGTGGCGTGGTGCGGTAAGCTGGCGGAATATCTTCATCAAGCCTAAAATCATTTCGCCTGGGCACGCCCGGAGATGTTTCTTTATCAAGCACATAGGACACCCATTCAGCCGACTTAAGGTTGTTGTTATATCCCAGCGCATACCCCTCGCGACAAAGCACTTCATCGCTTTGTTTTGGGGTACCGTACTTAAGGTGTGAGCATTGTCCGGAGGTGGATGATGTTGAGTGCGCTATCGTGTCGCCGCAGCCGGAAACTACCAGGCCAAGCGCTGCGGCCAATAAAACTGGATACTTCAAAAATATGTTACCTAGAAGAAACTTTTAAGTGAATTTACATGAATAATATTGAATAGTTAAGGTTTTTTTCTGTCGGTAAAGCAGGTATGGATACTAAAAAGACCTTATTACCAAAGTACGGGATCTACCCGGTAAAACTGTTTCAACTGTTGATAAAGCCCGGGGTATTCATGACAAAATTGTTGAGACTGTTCAAAAAATACTTCACTGGCAACGGCAAAAAATTCTGCGGGCTCTGTGGCGCCATAATAGTCAAACAATGAAGGCGCTCCTGCCCTTGCTTGGTTTTTAAGTTGTTCAAATTGGGCTGAAAATACTGCCGACCAGGATTTATAGCTATGCCCTCTACCTAAAATCGGGACACCGTTTGCTTTACCATTTTCCTGATCGAGTTGATGGGCAAATTCATGGATCACCACATTGCGGCCATCATCGGGAATTTCTGCGCCTTGCAGGGTATCTTGCCAGGATAAAACGATTTTTCCAAAATCCCAGGACTCCCCCGACAACGCCATATTTTGCGTGTAGTGCACGCCGTCGGCATTTTGTTTATTTTGCGCTTTAACAAAAGCCCTGGGGTAAACCAATATGGTTTGTAGTTGGGGATAATAATCCGTTTTACGGTTAAGCAATAACAAACAGGCCTGTGCTGCTATGGTAATTTTTATTTCATCGGTAATTTTTACCCCGTTACAGCCAATGAAGTTTTTTTCTGCGAGAAAAACCTGGATGTGCTGCTTTAGCTGCAACTGTAAATCAGCCGGCATCTGCCTGAAATAAGGCATTCTTTGCTGGAGGATTTTTCGCCATTGCTTTTTAAAAGGCAAGCGCCTGATTTTATTGCGCTGATACTCGCGCCAATAAGGTTTCCCGGCAAAGTAACCAATGAGTAATACGCCGATGATCAGGGGCAACACATAAGACAGCATAATGGACTTCAGTTAGTAAGGTTTATTATGAGGTAGGTACAGGGAGGGGGAATTTCAAGTCGTAGTGACTTAGTTATTTAGCGGTATAAAAAACCATGCAATGTTGCCAAAGCATGGTTTCTTGTGATGGTAAACTGCAATTAACGGTTATGGGAGACGGCGTCGTCTACGATTTCCTGCTCTTGCTGCAGGTTGTTGGCTTGCTTGTTTTTGTTGGGTAATACCAGGTTTAAGGCTATGGCTACCAGGCCGCACAGGCTAACGCCCTGTAGGCTGAAGTCGGCGTTGCCGATGGCCATGCCGCCAATGCCGAATATCAGGGTGGTTGAGGTGATCACCAGGTTGCGCTGCTCGGCCATGTCGACCCTGGCTTTGATCAGAATATTCATGCCTACCCCGGCGATGGAGCCGAATAGCAAAATCAGGATGCCGCCCATAACCGGTGCGGGTATGGTTTGTAAAATCACGCCAAATTTTGCGACAAAAGCCAGGCCAATGGCAAAAACAGCCGCCCAGATCATGATCACCGGGTTAAACATCTTGGTGAGCATTACCGCGCCTGTGACTTCCGAGTAGGTGGTGTTTGGCGGACCGCCAAATAAAGAAGCAGCCGAGGTTGCTAAACCATCACCTAATAAAGTGCGGTGCAGGCCGGGTTTTTTGACATAATCTTTGCCGGTAACGCTGCCGATGGCAAGTACGTCCCCGACATGCTCAATCGCCGGTGCTATGGCCACAGGCAACATGAATAAAATTGCCGCCAGGTTAAATTCCGGGGTGGTAAAGTTAGGAACGGCAAACCAGGCTACCGAGCCGACACTTTCAAAGTTTACCATGCCCATGACATAGGCCATGATATAGCCGACAAAAACACCTGCCAGAATAGGTACCAGCCGGAAAATTCCCTTGCCTAAGGTTGCCACCAGCAAAGTCGTGATCAGGGCTGACATGGATACCAGCAAGGCATCGCCGTAGGCAAATAATTCCACTGCGCCGTCACCTGTTTTCCCCATCGCCATGTTGACGGCAATGGGGGCCAGGCTTAAACCTATGACCATGATAATCGGGCCTGTTACCACCGGCGGCATGATCTTATGCAGGAAACCGGCACCGCGCACGGCCACGATAGCCGCCAACACCACATACATTAACCCTGCGGCACATAAGGCGCCCATGGCTGCGGCCATGCCCCAGGTTTGTACCGCGTAACTGATCGGGGCAATAAAAACAAAAGAAGATGCCAGGAAAACCGGCACCTGACGCTTGGTTACAAATTGAAAGATCAGGGTACCAATACCCGCGGTAAACAGTGCGACACTGGGGTCAAGACCTGTGATTAAAGGCATCAGCACCAGGGCGCCAAAGGCCACAAAGAGCATCTGTAAACCGGCCAGCACCGTACGCCAGCCGCGGAATTGTTCAGTGGTATTTGTCATAAACAACCTAACTTTGATTTAAAAGTAAAATGTATTTTTTATAAGCAAATTGGGGTGGCAATAATTTTGTCACCGGCATAAGCCAATTCAGAGATGATATAAGCTTGTTCGATCAGGTGGCAGTTTACCGATGTTGTATAGATATTCGCATCGGAGTCTCCGCACCCTGGTAATGCTTAATCCTTTAAGCCCACGGCGGGCTATGATAGCTAAAAAACAGGTAAAACTAAATAATTTTTACCCATTGGCCTTATTGAGAGGGTAAAGAAAATCAGCCTATAAAATTGAATGTTCCTTGCTTTGACACAACCACTTAATACGGCTAAGTGTGGGTATAAAGCCTTTTTCTTTTCGGTTGATGGCCCCGGGTTAAGTGGGCAAAGGGGAGTTGTGCCGGGCAGAACAATTAACTTTAATTACAGCTTTGTGACGATGTTGCCGTTTCAAGCTCTGTGTTGCCAAAGTCATTAACATCAGACCGAGCAGCGCAATTGTTGAAGGGTTTGAAACGTTGGTCGTTTTCAAGGCTGGGGTTATATTGTTTGTTGATGCGGCTTGCTCAGGAACATATGTAGCAACATCCCATAAACCATAAAGCGCCTGATGCCAATAGCCGGTGCTTGGCAAATCCAAAAGACTTACCATGTGTCCTGTTGTGCTGAAGTGGCCGGTAGAAAAATCCTTATGTATTAACCCTGCATGGGCTTTACTTACCATGCTGGCGGCAAGCAAAATAAATAGCACTAAGGCAGCATTTATCAATTTACGCATCACAATATATTTCCTTTGTCATTTACTGCCTTGTGGGAAACCCGATCTGCAAAAGTGTTTTCATCATTTTGCAGATGCTTTTTTATGCCCGGGTAAATGGGGGCCTTTCCTGTTACATGGCGCTTGTTTCCCTGGTAGGGGAGAGTTTTTGGCGGCAACAAGTCCCTCAAGTGGCTCATTAGCTTGATTGCTGTGCATGGCTTCCTGGTGTCTTTAACCGCGAGCTTCCGTTGCAAGCATCGCAATACGTGCCTGAATGGCCCGCTGCGCTTTATCGTGATCACCACAACTCCACAGGGCCCGGCTTTGCAGCAATAATAAGCTGGCTTTTTCATCCTTACTAAAAGGCTGGTCACGTAACATTTTTAAGACATCCAAACAGCGCCGCCCTTCCCCTAATTCCAAGAAGGTAAAAGCCAGGCCTTTTTTGATGTCTGCCCGCTCGGGGGCTTGCAGCTGAGCCGCTTCTAGCAGGCATAATGCCTTAGTAAACTTTTCTTGTTGAATATACAGGTTGGCCATTAATACCAGCCAGTCAATTTGCAATTTCTTAAACATACTTAAGCCTTTAATAACGCAAAAATATAGGTACGTAATTGATGTTCCATATTATTTTGTCCCTGAAGTATCGACAGGGCCCGGGCAAACTCTATCTGATCCCGGTGCTTTTTAAGTTGCGCTAATAATTGTCCTCGCACCAGGGTAAAACTTGCCGGTAACAGTAAGGACCAGGCACTGAGCTGAGGACGAACAAACTCTTGCAGCTCCTGCTTTAAGCACTGGCCTTTGAAGACCTGGGTTAAATGCACCGTCGGGCTGCCGATGGGGGAATGCCACCGTTCATTATCGACAAACTCACTTGGGGCAATGTTTGTCTGATGGCTGATGCGGTCAATACCGCGCTGGATAGCTGCAACTGTCATCTCAATACTCCCGGGCAAAAAATGATGCGGGCGTAACAGCATCATTTAGCGGATAAGACTTTACAGGTAAGATCATAT
The DNA here is from genome assembly GCF_000948975.2 of Thalassomonas actiniarum. Lineage (GTDB taxonomy): Bacteria > Pseudomonadota > Gammaproteobacteria > Enterobacterales > Alteromonadaceae > Thalassomonas > Thalassomonas actiniarum. Next base: position 689,206 of record NZ_CP059736.1, on the reverse strand, counting down.
GAATGTCTGCCAAATATAAAATTAAGGTCTTTATGAGACACAAATTATTTGACCTTGTTTTCACTTTTTCAAACGCTTGAAAAATTGCCGCAAAGTTCGTTCTGTGGCCAGCTGAAATCAGGCAAGACTTTGCCGGGGCTTGGTGAATTCTTCTAATTCCAGTTCTTCTTTTTTTTGCTGTTCTTTTTCTATTTTCTCCTGTGTTTGCGTGCGCAGCTCGTTGAACTTCTCAACGGCCCGCTGTGCTAAAACATGCGCCTGCTTTGCCTGCTCCAATGCCTGCTGCGCTTGTTGCAAAGCGGCTTCAGCTTTGAGAATGACCTCTTGGTAATCGCCGTCTTTTAGCCGTAAATGGCTGATGTCCTGGTTGATTAACTCCAGTTTGCGATAAGTGCTTACCTGCCCCATCAGTGATTTAAAGCGCCGGACCTCTTCCTGGCTGCGCCACTGGATATACTCTTTAAGTTTTTGTTTTGCATCTAACACCGCTTGTTCATGTTGCTTAAGTGCGCGGCGACATTCTGTTACTTTGCTTGCGGCTTTGCGCTCACGCAGCTCTTTGATTGTGAATATTTGCTCTAACATCAGTGGCTCACATACTCATTGTATCGATCACTGCCTGAAATCAGTGATCAATACATAAATTTCCCAAGGGGTTGCGGGCTAATTCAGCTTATTTTCGGGCTTCTCGATCATTTGCTTTTTAAATAACTCCGACACCCCGCCCATACTCATTTTGATCATGCCGTTAATCAAAGCCTCGGTAGTTTCTTCGGGACTGAACTGCTCGGTTTCTATTTTATCCAGTGCCTCCTGCATGGACTTTTCAAAGGATTCCACATCATCCTTATTGGCAGTGGCGTTTGTTGTGCTCTCATTCGAATATGTGCTGCCTTGATTACTTACGGTATTGATATTGCTCATAGTTTTTTCTCTTATATTTTGATGTTGCTGTTAAAAAAGGATTAAAGCCAGTGTTCACGTTTACAGTTCATCAACCAGATCTGTTTGCCATCACGCTCAAGCATGCCGCAAATTCTTAATCCCTGGCGTTGATAAAGCTCCAGTGCCGCTAAATTTTTGCAGTGCACGTCCAGCGACAAACCGGTAAACTTAGGATCGCTACACAGGTATTCGATAACTTTGGCGAAAACATAGGAAGCCAGCCCCTTTGACTGATACGCTTTGTCTATTTGTATCGCCCCTAACCAAAGTTCGTTATTCTCGGTGACAGATAAAGAAAAACCGCCCACCAGGCGCTGCTGGTAGTGAATACCGTAAAGCAAAAACTGCTGTTCGGGGCGGCGTTCAAACACTCTTTGTCTGATCAATTTATCGGGAGCCGGCACATATTTCTTTTGCCAGTCGTGTAATTCAATGCCTTTAAACGCGCTCCAGTCATTAACAGAGAGGGGCAAAATTGCATGCTCTAAACTCATAGTTTTCACCTTATTGCTTATGAATTTTTAAAAGTTATTTGGGTTAAAAATTATCTCGTTAGAGATGTTTGCGCAGGTGATCCAGCGCTTGTTGCAGTTGAGATAAGCCGCCTTGCTCTCTGCTAAGAAACACGCTTAATATCAGCAGGCTTTCCCCCTGCATTGCCGCACATACGCGAAACGGACCCCGTTGGCGAAAACTGGTGCGTCCTAAGATGCTTTCAACGACTTTGAGGCGATCGTGTACCGTTAATTTATGGATCACAGAGACTCGGCATTGCTCCTCAATAGGCTCTATGCATAAGCGATCACTGTTTTCAAATGCCATATGCAGCCGTTCCTGCCCCTGCATGCCATGGGCTTCTATGCCGACGCTTGCCAGCCATTGGGCTATCAGTTCAGCTATCCATTGAGTATTCATTCTTGCTCCTCTTCATGTTTAATCATGTTATCCAGTGCTATTTGCGCCATATGCAACAAGTCCCGTTTGGCATCCAGATCTTCTTCATAGGCTTTATCGGGAAGCTTGCGAAACAGCTTGATCAGCTCCTGGGTAAAATAGATTTGATTCACCAAACCGCTGATGGCCATATCCCGGTTTAACTTTAAGAACAGTTCGGGTTTTGGAAACGGCTCGTCTTTGAGGTCGAGCATTTTTTCCATCAAAAACAAGCTGTTTTTAATTGTGCTTTGCTGGTAGCGGCGACGCATGTTGTCGACTAATGCCCGCACTTGCTCCAAAATGCCGCCGAGTGTTTTGATGATATACATGTCATCGATGATCAGGCGTAATTGCCCAGACTCGATTGAAGGCCCTTGTGCCTTTAAATCTGCCCCTAATGCCTTCAATAAAAAAGCTAATGATTTGGCAAAACCTTTCTCGCCAAAGCGTTTGAGAATATGGTGGAAGCCCTGGGTTACATTTTGATAATCCAGCACCGCATCCCGGTAAAAATTACGCAGTGTCTGCACCCCCTGATCGGAGCGGGAGAACTCGGCGGCGGTCGCCGAGACATTCAGCCCCGCCCGCACTACCTCTCCCTGCTCCTGCATCAGTTGTTCTTTGGCAATATCGAGCTGGTCGAGCAAACCCGCTTGCAGGCTTTGCGCATTCGCTCCCTGCCCGAGGATTTTCCGGGCTTCGGCCATCGCCGCATACTGCAAACTGGGATCATGGTACATGCGCCGGGCTTGCTGTTTCAGCTCCCTGGCGCCTTGTTGCGGGTTGCGCAGCAGCTGTTGAACAAAGCGTTTTAACTTATGCTGTTTATCAAGGTCGGGGACCTTTTTCAGATAAGAGTCGGCCTGTTCGATAAGCTCGGTTTTAATGCGGGTTTCCGCTTTAAATTTACGTTTCTTTAAACCCTGGCCCATGCGATCAGCCACGGCAAAGGTCAGCTCTTCCTGGGCTGACTCTATCAGGCTTTGCTGTGACGGCGGCAGCAATACCAGGGTCTCACCGCGCAACTGGCCACGAATGGTTTGGCTGGCTTCGCTGCCCATATTGAGCTGCGACATATGTTGTGCGACGGTGGAAACGACAAGAGAATCGGACATAGGAAAACCTCGGTTAATGGTTTTGTTGGAACATATTGGCTTTGCCTGACAGGTGTTTTACTTTTATAGCGCCATTGGCCTGGCCGGCCATTTCATGTTTATTCATGCTCTTTCTTTTCGCCATTTTCATTAATCGACCCCTTTATAATGTGAAGCTTATTATTTGAGGTTTAACGCTCCCGGCTAGCAGTGCTCAGGTATATCGCTTCGCCTCAAATACTGGCAGGGTTTATTTGCACAGCTCCTGGCTACAAACCTGGCCCAGGTAATAAGAAACCAGCTTTTATCCTTTGTTTTTCTTTAATTCACCCCAGATCTTCGAGCTTGAATTCATCGCGTAAACAAAATTCGAGGTAATCCCGTAACAGTTGTTGTTCACGTTGTAAGAAGGCCGTTATCATAGGGGTGTCAGTAGCGGCAAAGCGGCTATGGGGTTGATTTTTACTTTGGTAACAGGCCAGCTTTTTTTCCAGCGCGGTTTTTAGTAAGGATAAGGCTGCCATATCCCTTGCCCGGATCTGCTCGCCGGTAAGCTCAACCTCATCCTGTAAACCGGCTTCACTTGCCGCAATTCTTAATACCGGCATGGCCTGCTCAAGAGTTTCCATCAGGTCATTGCCCAGAGCCAATTCCATTACCGGCTGTGAAATATCCAGCTGCGCCATTTTGGCGGATAATGACGGGCAGCGGCTGTCCAGCTGGATGGTGACCTGACATTCGTCATCTATGGTAGATTCGCGTAAAAAGCCGTAATTGGCAAAATAGCGTTGCTGGCATTTTTGGCCGTAGCTATGGGTGATTTCATCACCTTTGGCAATGGGCTTTTTTGCCCAGACACCATAGCCATTACCATCACAACCCCGTTCGGTGCTGTCATCATCGCCGTGATTGATCATGTCGATAACCGGGATCATCGCCGCCTGCTCGCTATCATCAAAATTTACACCAAAACAACGGGTATTGATGGCGGTTCTCGTTATCTGATAATCAGGCAAGGTAAAACGAAAGCTATCTCCTAAAGCATCAACCATAGATTGATAGGACTGCTGCAGAGAAAAGCGGCGCCGATAAATCATTTCCAGGGCGCGGGAGCCTTTTAGCCGGGCTAATTGCTCTTCATCGTAAAATAATGGATGCTCGGTGAATTCCCGAGGCAAATTATTGTAGTAGTGGTGCCATCTGGAAATATGCGAGGCCTGATCCGCCAACATAAACATCGCCAGGTAGGCATGATCGGATTGATCGGTTGGATTCGCCTCACTGATTGCCTGGCCAATGGCCGAGGCCCTGGCAATGTTTGAGGTGAGTATACAGGGTTCGGGGATTAATATGATCTGCTCGCCCGGCTCAAAGTCTTTGTTAGCAAAAATCCCTTTCATTCCCAGCTTATTTTCTGCCACACAAACATGTGCTATGTCTGCGCCACGTCCTGTTGCCCACTGAAATAATTTATCAAAGCCAGGGAATGAATCTGTGACCTGCATTGGAGGTAGTGAATTCATAGTCTTGTCTCATTTAGTCAATTTTTGTTCACACTGAGTCTCCCGTTTTTAAAAACTGTTGGTCATTAATTTATTTTTCTTAAAAGTGCCAAGCATAGCAACAAGGTCTGCATTGGCGTTTCTTAGTTGCACCTTCGGATTTTAGTGATAACGATTATGGATATTATTCCCAACCAGGATGCAACCGGCTCGCAAGTCATGCTTAACGGACAATTGGACAACAGTCAGTGCGATGCCCTTAAACACAGCATTGAACGTCTCGCCGATAACGGCGCAGAGGTAATAGAACTTAATTGTTCCCGGTTGAGGTTTATGACCGGGGCAGGCGCCGGACAAATTAATGCTTTGTTAAGTCGATATAGCCAATTGCGGCTAACCCAGGTGTCTGAGCCGGTCGCCGCATTATTACAGTTGTGTGGAATAATCCCGTCATCGCCCCGGACAAACCAGCCCTAAATAAGTTAATAAACAACTCTCGGAACATTAGCGCCCATGAACCAATCCCCCTTAGCACGTTTTTTTACCCTGATAAGTCAACGTAATGATGTCTTACTGGCCGTGTTTTTAGTCTCGGTCATCTTTATGATGATCATGCCTTTGCCCACCTGGCTGGTGGATGTACTTATTGCTGCCAATATGAGTATTGCCGTCACCCTGCTGATGTTGGCGGTATATATACAGAGCCCGCTAGAGCTGTCGGTATTCCCGGGAATTTTATTGGCCACGACCTTATTTCGTCTGGCGCTGTCAATCACTACGACCCGCTTGATTCTGCTTGAAGCAGATGCAGGGAAAATCGTTGAAGCCTTTGGTAATTTTGTTGTCGGCGGCAATTTGGTGGTGGGCGGGGTGATCTTTTTGATCCTTACCGTAGTGCAATTTTTAGTTATTACCAAGGGCTCTGAACGGGTGGCCGAAGTCAGTGCCCGCTTTTCTCTCGATTCTATGCCGGGTAAACAAATGAGCATAGACGGCGATATGCGCGCCGGTGTGATCGATCAGGAAGAAGCGACCCAGTTACGTTCCATGGTACAAAGGGAAAGCCAGTTATATGGTTCTATGGATGGGGCGATGAAGTTTGTGAAAGGCGACGCCATTGCCGGTTTGGTTATTACCGCGGTCAATATTATCGGCGGCATCGCCATCGGCATGGGCCAGCTGGGACTGAGCGGTAGCGAAGCACTGCATATCTATTCTATTTTGACCATAGGTGATGGTCTGGTCGCACAAATTCCTTCGTTATTTATCTCTATAACCGCCGGTTTTATTGTCACCCGGGTAAAATCCGAGGACAAGCTTAACTTAGGTAACGATATGGGCCAGCAGTTAACCGGCCATCCCAAAGCGTTAATGATTGGCGGCATTTTACTGGCGGGTTTTGCTTTTATTCCCGGGTTCCCTACCCTGGCGTTTTTAGCCATTGCCGGTATCATAGGCGGTTCGGGTTTCTACCTGACCAAGAGAGCTCAAAGCGGCGAAGGCGCGGGCTTAGCAGCGGGCGGCAAAAGCGACGACATTCCCGAGATGACTGTAGAGACAGATACCAATGATCTGCAGTCGATCACCGCCCCCTTGATTTTAGATATCGACGCCTCCTGCAAGGACTATCTGGCGGTTGCCCAGTTGAACGAGCAACTTAAGCGGGTACGCCATGCCCTTTATATGGATCTCGGCGTACCTTTTCCCGGCATACACCTGCGTTATAATGCCGGCCTAAAAGAGCGCCAATATCAGATCCTGTTGCAGGAAATTCCGGTCGCCGAAGGTATCTTGCCGATAGATCACCTGATTGTGCGCGAAGCAGCAGATGATCTCGATATTTTGGCCATCCCCCATGAAAACCCGGAGGAGTGCACTATTCCCGGTAAAGTGATCTGGGTGGAAAAAGAGTCTCAAGCGCGCCTGGAAGAGGCTGGAATACATGCCATGGATACCGCAGAATCGGTCTGCTTCCATCTGTCCTATGTGCTTAAACGTTACGCCGGAGATTTTATCGGCATTCAGGAAACCAGGCAGATCATTGAAAACATGGAAAAAGAATTCGGTGAGTTGGTGAAAGAGGTGCAACGTTTGCTGCCGCTGCAAAAGATCACCGATATTTTCCAGCGCCTGGTCACCGAAGATATTTCTATCCGCAGTTTACGCTGTATTTTCGAATCCCTGGTGGAATGGGCCCAGAAAGAAAAAGATACTATCTTATTAACCGAATATGTGCGCGGGGCACTGAACCGCCAGATCAGTTACAAATACAGTAATGACACCAACATATTGTCGGCGTACCTGCTGACCCAGGATCTGGAAGAAACGGTACGGGCCGGCATACGGCAAACGTCCTCGGGTGCCTACCTTGCGCTGGAGCCTGCCGAATCAAAAGAGATCATCGACCAGATCCAAAAAAATGTCGGCGATATTACTTCCGTGGTACACAAACCGGTATTGGTGGTGTCGCTTGATATCAGGCGTTACATTCGCAAATTGGTTGAACGGGACTTCTATGATCTGGCAGTACTGTCTTTCCAGGAGCTTACCCAGGATATTAATGTGCAGCCGCTGGCACGGGTTGGCGAATAATCTTTACTTGCTGGGGGATTAATCACGAAGAGCCAAAGATAAAGTGCTCTTTGTTACTACACTTACCGCTGCTTTCGGGCAGCGGTCTCATCTTCACTAAGCCAGCCTCTAGCTAGCTTCAATTCTTAAAAGTAAATGAATGTTTGAATAAATTACTATGGGATAGGATAAGTTGTTATTATCACAGACCTAGTCAGTCTTTAAGCCAGTTTATTTCCTATGCAGCAAACATCCAGCAACAGCCAGGCGGCAAATACTATCCAACAGGCAATAGCAACCGCCGATAGAAATTACCGCTCTCGTTGGCCAATATTAAAATACCAGGATGCTATCGGGCTGATAATGCTAACCATAGCACTTGCCGGCATGATTATTTCCGGCTTAGGATACATCTTATGGGGCTTACCCGCTTGGCTGGCCATTATCTGCAGCGCCTTTTTTGCCGGTCTGTCACACGAAATTGAACATGATTTGATCCACCGATTATATTTTCGCAAGAATGCCGTGATTTATCATGTGATGATGTCATTGGTATGGTTAATGCGCCCCAATACCGTTAATCCCTGGTATCGCAGGGACATGCATCTGAACCATCACAAAACATCGGGGACAGAAAACGATCTCGAAGAACGCATTTTAGGCAATGGTATGAAGTTTGGCTTTTTTCGTTTGCTTATTTCTTTAGATACTTTTATTTCAATTAGCCTGAGGGCAAAAGAATTAAGCCGGTTAAAACAATTTAGCTATTTTAAGTTTGTATTAAAAGGGGCGCCCCTCGCCCATATTTACCTGCTGGCTTTATACAGTTTTTTAATCTTTCATGGCTATCATATTATTGTCACGACCATAGGCTTACCGGTTAGCTATCCACAGTGGTTATTAACCTGGGTAGCATGGTTAGATATAGTTGCGGTTGTCTGGTTATTGCCCAATGCGTTAAGGGCAATTTGTCTGCACGGGATCAGCGCCGCCTTACACTATTACGGCGATGTTGATCACTTAAATAAGCAATGTCAGGTGCTGAACCACTGGGCCCTATTCCCCGTACAGTTATTTTGTTTCAACTTCGGTAGTACTCATATTATTCATCATTTTTATGTCCGTCAGCCGTTTTATATCAGACAACTAATAGCGAAAGAAATACATCCGGTAATGCGTGAGCAGGGGATCCGCTTCAATGATTTTCATAGTCTGGTTCGTGCTAATTTATTCGCTATCAAAGAGCAATAAGAAGAAACGCTCAACCTGCAAGGGAAAATTGATTAATCAATTATTCCTTGCTTTTTCCCCTGACGATTCCCCCGCCTGTGATTAGCAAAGAGCCGGTTGCGGCTGCGCGGCAAAAATAATGTCTGTTTTTAAAGCTACGGTCATTTTTACTTGTAATTAGGCTACAACATGGGATGATTGCCGCTTCGTTTCAGCCGTTACCCGCATAGACAAAGTCGGTGTTAATTGGATTTCAATAGAGAGGAATACCGTTATTTCCAGGTTGTATTTTTTATTTTCATTTTGTTTTTTAGTAGGTTGCCAATCAACAGCAGATAACACTGCTATATCGCAAGACCTTTCCGGCATTGAGTTGGATAACCCAAAAATCAGCAATCGTGATATGGCTATTACCGGTTTAGAGCAGCAAATACATATTCAAGATAAAGAAACAGTACTCGCTGCCGACGGTGATAATTTTCAGGTGCCGAACCAAAAAACATCAACAGTTAGTGATGTTAATTTGCAGCAGGCTTCTTCACGGTTAATCAACAAGCAAGTTTGCCGGGAAGACGTAAAGGTTAAATACCGTGTCACCCACTCAAACGGCACAAAAGGCAGCTATGCAGCAAAAGTTCAGGCACAGGGCATTGCTTTAGCTTTATCGCCTGAAGGGCAAAGTATAAAAGTCAAAATAACCGGCTGGTATTCTGAAAATGCCAACTTGCGCCAGTGGCAGCCCTATCTGACTGAAGTGCCAATGGCCGAGAGAATTTCGTTAAAAACCAATGCTGAAAGTTGGGATGACACAAAGCATTGGCATTTATGCTCGTTACATTGAACATGACAGAAGGTAGAGGAATTTTTATTCACTGAGTGGACAAGAAGATTCCTCCCCTTACCCTATACAACAGCCTTTGTTATAGGCCTTCAGCATGTCTCCTGGTTGACAAAACCTCTTTGAGAATATGGCAAAGGCACCCGAAAATTGTCATGTAAACCATACCAGCCCATGAGTAAAGCCCGCCTTTGATATAGAACAGCATAATGCATAATCACCTTCGATTTATAGTTAAAATAATGTTAACAATGTTGAGGGCGTGATACGATTCCCCCCCTCTTGTTACTGTCATAACTTTTATTAAGTTTGTTGTTTTCAAATATTATTGAGCACTCAAGGTGCCTGATAAAAAACAAGAATTTGCCAAAATACATCAAATAAATTAAGGACGACTATGTTTAATAAAAAGGTTACTTCACTGGCATTGGCGTATGTTTTAAGTGCCACCGCAATTTCATCTCATGCGGCACAGTTAACAACCATCTACCCTGCCTGGGAGCTCAGGGGAGATACCAAATATGAAGCAACGGGCACAGCGACGAAGACAAATAATAATTCATATACTTTTACCAGTCATACCCAGGCACATACCGATAATGCTTGTTATAACAATGAAGATGCAGAGCTGTCTTACTGTAGAAAAGCTGATATGAACGCCCACACCGATGATTTTTTCTGGACGGCTGGCAGAGTAACCCAATACGATTTTACCTTGAAAATCAACCGTTGGAATTGGCAAGGAGATCCTGAATGGGTGATCATTTTTCAAGACCATCCCGCGCTAAATTATAATTGCCGGGGAGCAGATGAAGGAAAGGATTATTGCGATCCAAACGGTAACCATCCCATTACAACATTAAAATTGAATGATCAGTCAAATTACTTATACCTGACCCTTAATGACAATAGCTGGCAATGGAACCATGATTTTGGTAGTGATCAATGGGACAGTAATCACGATAATCATGCAGGCTTTGAAAATGAAATCGTACGGATGGAGTTAGATACCGACTTAACTTCAGAGTTTAAAATTACCTTAGTCATTAAAGATGGTGATACCTTGGAAACAGGCAGTGCAGAGCTGTGGCATACTAACGGCACCAGACATTATCTTGTCGGTAAAAAGACCTATCAAACACGAAAAGCCAGGCCCGCTACCTTTGATAGCCGGATGGGCCAGGAAACACTTGCCCATTATAAAAGTTTGCACCAAGCCTTTGGCCAATATTGGTCGAAAGGTTATAACACCAATACCGATCACAATGAACCCTATAATTATCCAAGCAGCCCGTATAACGGCTGGGGGAAAAATGTTTGTGCCAACTGGTATCCGAATGAGTTAGATTGCAAAAGCAATAGCATAGATATCAATAACCTGGTGGTGTCTGCAACTCACTAAAGCCTATACCGGCCATGCAAACCTATTAACAATAACAGCGTAAGCGCTACCTTTGGGAGACAAGAGCTATTGTCTCCCCTATTAAACTACTCCGCTGAAAAAGATAATCTTTTATCAACTTGGTTAAGCATAATCTGCCAAAATCATATCGGCAGCCTTAGCAGCAATCATTATCGTCGGGGCATTGGTATTGCCGCTAATTAAGGTTGGCATCACAGAAGCATCGATCACCCGTAATTGCTCTATGCCATGTACTTTCAGGGTTTGATCGACCACGGCCTGCTCGTCATTGCCCATTTTACAGGTACCTACCGGGTGGTAGATGGTATTGCACTTTTCCTTTAAAAATTCCAGTATTGCTTCGTCATCTTGGCAGGCTTGCCCGGGTAAGATCTCATCACCATTTTTTTCCGCTAACGGCGGCCGTGCCAAAATTTCCCGGGCGCGTTTCAACCCTTTGATCATGATTTGCTGATCGTCTATTTCATCCAGCATATTCAGTTGAATTTTCGGATCTGCGTTGATATCACCGCTGTAAAGGGTAACGCTGCCCCGGCTTTTCGGGCGTAACAAACAGACATGCAAGGAGACGGCATAGTTAGTTAACATCTTGAAATTTCTGCCATGATCATCCATAGCAGCGGGAATGAAATGTAATTGTAAGTCCGGTCGGGACAAATCCGGCTCTGACTTAATAAAACCGCCGGCTTCGGCGACCGGGGAAGTGAGTACGCCGCGTTTGCCGCCGATAAATTTCATTGCATCTTTTATCGCCCACCAGGCGGCTTTGGGCCTTAATGCCAGCAAGTCGCTGCGTTTGTGTTTGTTCACCACCATCACATCAACATGATCCTGTAAATTCTGCCCTACTCCCGGCAGTTCATGTTCGAGGGGAATATCGTGTTTGGCGAGTTCTTCTTTTGGTCCTATGCCCGAGAGCATCAACAGCTGGGGCGAGTTAAAAGCTCCGGCACTTAACAATACTTCTTTGCTGGCATGGAGTTGTTTTAATTTGTTATTTTCTTTGCCTTTTTCCCGGTAAAAAACACCTGTCACCCGTTTATTGTCAATAATGAGTTTAGTGACCGAAACATCGGTTAATACCGTGAGGTTTGACCGGGCCAGATTTGGCGTTAAAAAGCCTTTGGCGGCACTGAAACGCTGACCGTCTTTTTGGGTCAATTGGTAATAACCCACCCCTTCCTGATCTGCGCCGTTAAAATCATCGTTGGCTTTAAAACCGGCATTTTGTGCTGCCTGAATAAAGTCGTCAAAAACCGGCAACTTAGAGCGAGAATCAGCGACATTTAACTGGCCGTTTGTGCCATGAAATTCGCTTGCGCCGCGCTCCTGAAACTGGGTGCCCTTAAAGTAGGGTAATACCTGCTCGAAACTCCACAGATCATTGCCTAATGCCGCCCAGTGATCATAATCTTCTTTTTGCCCCCGCACGTATAACATGGCATTGATAGAGCTGCTGCCGCCGAGGGTTTTTCCCCTGGGGTTGAATATTTGCCTTTGGTTCTGGCTGGGTTCGGCGTGGGAGTTATATTGCCAGTTGAGGGTTTTACTGCGCATTAAATTGATCACGCCAAGGGGCACATGGATATTATTCGAGCTGTCCTTCGGGCCGGCTTCCAGCAGGCAAACCTGATATTTACCGCAGGCCGACAAGCGCTCGGCCAGGACACAACCGGCGGATCCGCCGCCAATAATAATAAAATCGAATGTCGTCATAATCACCTCTCCCCTCGGGCATGTCGGACCACTCTAGATTATTATTTTTCGATGTCAAATATTAATTTTTTACAGGGTGTTTTCAGCTAAGTTACAAATCAGCCAAAGTGGAAGTTAAATTTATTCCTTTATTTTCCGATAGTTACCTGGGGTTGAACCGGTCAGTTTTTGAAACCAGCGATAAAAGGATCTCGGCTCTGAAAAACCAAGCTCGCTGCTTATCTGGTCGAGGTTTAGCTCAAGATCGGCTAAAAATTCTTTGGTCAGGCGCAAACGGGTCTCATCGAGCAAGAACTGAAAGCTGGTATTTTCTTTTGCCAATCTTCTTTGCAGGGTTTTGCCGGACATCTCCAACTGGCCGGCGATATCCTGTTGATGATAATTTCCCGTACTGAGGGATTTTTCAATGGCCGCGACCACCCGGGCCAGCAAGTTATCCGGGGAAGCCAAGTCGGTGATCAGTTTGTTGGCATGGGACTCCAGCGTGGAGAGCAGTTGCTGGTCTCCCTTGTTTAACGGATGAGACAGCAATTCCGGCTCGAATAAAATGGCATCTTCAGCCTGGTTATAGACCACAGGGCATCCGAAAATATGCCGATATTCTGTCTGCTGGGCTAAATCCGGGGTATTGCGGCTTAGCAGCACTTTTACCGGGTCGCCCTTATGATCCACCAGGTAACGGGCAAAGGTGATCCAGGAGGCCAGACAGTTATCTATCATATGCCGCCTGACGGCTATATCGGGAAACTGGCACAGCCAGCTAAGTTTTACATAAGGGCCTGCCTGGCCAAAGTCAGTGGTGCCCATATCTCCCACCAGCTTTTCAAAAGGGGCAATTTTGGTGATCGCCTGCCCCAGGGTGTCGCAATTCATGGAAATATAGCCCAACACGCTGTAGGAGCCCGGCTGGACAAATTTAGCTGTGTGTAAACCAAATAATTCATCGTCAGACTCGTCAATCAGCAAATCGATCAGGGTTTGAAATGCAAGTCCTGTGATATGCTGGCTGTTGTCTTTGAACAATTCACCGGAAATACCGGCCCGTTCAAGCACACTTTCGATATTGATGCCTTGCTCCTGCGCTAACGCCAGGTATTGATTTACGGCAGGAACCGAGGCTTTTCCTAAATTTTTGTCCATCGCCCTTGTCTTATATGCTTGAATTTCTGTTGTGGCCTAGCCATTTTCTTAACCCAAAAAAGCTGTCCCGAAATGTCACCTTGGGTGTCTTTTTAGGACATTATTTCCATCAAACAAGTGTTTTATCATAAGCCGTAATCAATTAAAAGTTAGGTGTACGGGTATGAGACGTTGGAATGGCTGGGGTGATGAAAGTACCAGCATGGAGTTACCTCAGTCTGCGGGGCAGTTTTTACAAAGCTTGATAGGCAAGGCCGACTGCCTGGCCGATGCCAGTCTGCAGCAGGTAATGGATAAAGTGCCTGCCAGCCGCCTGGCTGAGCACAAACTTATATCCCTGGATAAAGAACAGCGTGTACGCCATGCCCGCGGCCAGTCCCTACCCGACTGGCTGGCGATGCGCAGCGGCGATATCCATGCCTTTCCAGACGGCGTTTGTTTTCCGAAAAATCGCCAGGAAGTCAAAGACATTTTGGCTTATGCCCGCAAGTATGATGTTGAACTTATTCCCTATGGCGGCGGCACCAGTGTTGCCGGACACATCAATCCGCAAATATCCAAGCGGCCGATTCTTACCGTGGATATGGGGCATATGAACCAGCTGCTGGATTTAGATCCCGACAGCAATATCGCCACCTTCGGCGCCGGCACCCCGGGTCCCATGGTGGAAGCCCAGCTCAGGGCCAAAGGTTATACCTTGGGACATTTTCCCCAGTCGTTTGAACTTTCCACCATCGGCGGTTGGGTCGCCAGCCGCTCCAGCGGCCAGCAGTCGCTGCGTTATGGCCGGATAGAGCAGATGTTTGCCGGCGGCAATTTGGAAACCTTCGAAGGCTCCATGGATGTGCCCACTTTCCCGGCTTCTTCGGCGGGACCTGACTTAAGGGAGTTATTACTCGGCTCCGAGGGACGTTTTGGTATTTTAACGGAAATCAAGGTCAGGGTGAGCAAGCTGGCGGAGCATGAAGAATTTTCGGTGTTTTTCTTCCCAAGCTGGCAACAAGCCGCCGGATTTTGCAAGCAGGTAGTACAAAGCCGTATTCCCCTTTCCATGCTCAGGGTAAGTAACGCTGTTGAAACCCAAACCCAGCTGAAACTCGCCGGACATGAAAACGGCATCAAGTGGCTTGAACGTTATCTGGCGCTGCGCGGCTGTAAAGACAATAAATGTATGCTGACCTTAGGTATCACCGGCAGCAAACTCCAGCTTGGAGCCAGTAAAAAACAATTGAAAAAGCAGCTGGGTAAGTTTTGCGGGGTCTCAACCGGCAAGCTGCTCGGGAAAAAGTGGCAGCAAAACCGTTTCCGCTTCCCGTATTTAAGGGATGCCTTATGGCAGCAGGGCTATGTGGTGGACACCCTGGAAACCGCCACCGATTGGGGCAATGTTGATGCCCTGATGCTGCGGATAGAAACCGGCCTTTCCCAGGCCCTGGCCGGGCAAGATGAAAATATTCATGTCTTTACCCATTTATCCCATGTCTACGGGCAAGGTTGCAGCCTATACACCACTTATATCTACCGCAATGGCAAGGATTATCAGCAAACGCTGGAGCGCTGGCAGCAACTTAAACACAACGCCAGTGAGATCATCGTCAATAATGGCGGCACCATCAGCCATCAGCACGGGGTTGGTAAAGATCACGCCCCTTACCTGTCGCAGGAAAAGGGCGAGCTGGGCATGAATGTGATTGCCAAGTTATGCCAGCATTTTGATCCCCATAAACAGTTGAACCCGGGCACCTTACTCGATGACTAATGAATTTGCCCCCCTGTCATCAAATTTTCAGATGACACGCCAGCAGCGCCTAGCCGAACTTAAAGACGGCCGGTGCTGGGATATGATTATTATCGGCGGGGGGATCACCGGGGCCGGTATTTTAAAACTCGCCAGCCAGTTAAAACTTAAGGTGCTGCTGTTAGAACAAAAGGATTTTGCCTGGGGCAGCTCCAGCCGTTCCTCAAAAATGGTGCACGGCGGCTTAAGGTATATGGCCCAGGGACAGGTTAAATTGACGGTAGAGTCGGTAAGGGAGCGGCAAAAACTGCTCAAAGAGGCGCAGGATCTGGTTACCGATCACAGCTTTGTGATGAGCCATTACCAGCGTGAGTTTCCCTGGCCCTGGCTTTTTAACGCGCTGTTGGCCGTTTATGATGTTTTTGCCGGGATCAAAAAGCATAAGTTCTGGTCGAAGTTAAAATACCTGAGCTTAGTGCCCAAGGCCAAAGAGCAGGAGTTGCTCGGTGGCAGCCAATTCAGCGATGCCCTGACCGAAGATGCCCGCCTGGTGCAAAGGTTAATCCAGGAAGCCAAGTTACTGGGGGCGCAGGCGGTTAACTATGTCAAAGTGCTTGATTTGCTCACCCCCGGTGAGCAAGTGACCGGGGTGAAAGTACAGGCGGCAGAAAATGCCCAAACCTTTACCATTAACGCCAAGG
This sequence comes from Thalassomonas actiniarum, assembly GCF_000948975.2. Lineage (GTDB taxonomy): Bacteria > Pseudomonadota > Gammaproteobacteria > Enterobacterales > Alteromonadaceae > Thalassomonas > Thalassomonas actiniarum. The sequence continues at coordinate 673,372 of NZ_CP059736.1, read as the reverse complement.
TGGTCGTTAACGCCACCGGGGCCTGGTCAGATGCGCTGATACCACCGACCCCGGACAAACAAGCCTTGCCTTTTAAAATGCGGCCACTGCGGGGCAGCCACATCATCCTGCCGAGCTGGCGCTTGCCGGTTGCCAGCGTAATAGCGGTATTACACCCCAAAGATAAAAGGCCAGTACAGATCTACCCCTGGCAGAATGTGACTGTGGTCGGCACTACAGATGTTGAGCACCATGAGGATCTCAATTTTGAGCCGCAGATAAGCTCGCAGGAATTTGATTACTTGATGCAGTGCATCAGACATCAGTTTCCTTCGCTGAAGATCAGCGCCGATGATGTTATCTCAAGTTATTCGGGCGTTCGGCCGGTGATCGCCAGCGGCGGCCTTATCTCCCCTTCTAAAGAAAAACGTGAGCACGGCATTTGGCAAAGTCCGGGGTTGATCACCGTTGCCGGGGGCAAGTTAACCACCTTTAAATTAATCGCCCAACAGGTTTTGCATAAGGTAAAAAATGACTTTGGCCTTGATGACAAGTCACTGAACCAGCCTATTTTTGAACGGGGTAACGAGAAGGACTATCTTGCAAGCTCCAAGCTTCCCCGGCATATTCAAAAGCAGATCAATGCCTGTTATGGCGCCCTCAGCCAGGTTTTTAACGAACAAATTTTGTCGGCCCAAAACTGTACCGGCGAAGCTGATGCCGGTGAAGAGGGCAAAGAGCTTTGTCAGACAATCTCTTATAGCCGCCACATATGGGGGGAACTGCTGTGGGCGGTAAAATATGAACAAGTGGTGCACTTAGATGATCTCTTGCTCAGGCGTACCCGTTTAGGTAATGTTTTACCCAAGGGCGCCCTTGACTATCTTAGCGATATAAAAAAGCTGTGCGCAGCATTTTTACCCTGGGATGAGGCACGTTGGCAGTTGGAAACCAAGCGCTATAAGCGACTCTGGCAGGAAAACTACAGCTGCCCGGCCAAAGATACGGCGCAAAATTCAGCTCCTGAATCCGCTCTTGTAATACAAGAATAATAAAGAAGCCAGTAGTAATGACAGATAACACTTCTCATCAGCCAGCAATCAGTATTCCCGAGCAGGAAAAACTCATCTTAACCCTGGATAACGGCACCCAGAGTATCCGGGCCTTGCTGTTTGATCTTAAAGGTAACCTGGTGGCAAAAAGCCGGATTGAACTTCAAGCCTATTTTTCCAGAAACCCCGGATGGGCGGAGCAGGAGCCGGACTATTTCTGGCAAATGCTGGGCAAAGCCTGCCAGGCCCTTTGGCAGCAGCAAGATGTTATTGAGCAAAACCTGCGGGAAAAAGTAGTTGCGGTGACGGTCACTACCCAGCGGGGAACCGTGATCAATCTCGATAAAAATGGCCAGCCGCTGCGGCCCGCGATTTTGTGGCTGGATCAGCGCCTGGCAGAGATTAAAGAGCAGATGCCCTGGTACTGGCGTCTGATTTTTTCCTGTATCCGACAGACCCAGGTGATCGATTATTTCCGCCGCAAAGCCCAGGCCAACTGGCTGGCGCAAAACCAGCCGGAGATCTGGCAAAATACCGATAAGTTTTTATTACTGTCCGGCTATCTCACTTATCGCCTGACCGGAAATTTTAAAGACTCGGTTGGCAGCATCGTCGCTTATTTGCCTTTTGATTATAAAAAGCAGCGCTGGGCCAGCGGGAGCGACTGGAAATGGCATGCGCTGCCGGTGAAAGAGAGCATGTTATCTGAGCTGGTCAAACCGGGGGAAATATTAGGGGAAATTACCGAACAGGCCGCTGAATTTACCGGTATAAAAGTTGGTACTAAACTTATCGCCTCCGCTTCGGACAAAGCCTGCGAAGTACTGGGATCAGGCTGTATTTCCCCGGAAACCGCCAGTTTAAGCTATGGCACCACCGCCACCATCAATACCAATAACGCCCGCTATGTTGAGCCCCAGCCTTTTATTCCCCCTTACACTTCGGCGATCCCAAAGCAATATAACAGCGAAGTGATGATCTACCGCGGTTTCTGGATGGTGAACTGGTTTAAGCAGGAATTTGGCCTCAGGGAAATGGAGCGGGCAAAAGAGCTTGGCGTCAGTCCGGAAAGTTTATTTGATGAGCTGGTGGGCCAGGTACCGCCGGGATCTATGGGCTTGATGTTGCAGCCCTACTGGTCGCCGGGCCTTAAAAACCTCGAAGCCAAAGGCGCCATTATCGGCTTTGGCGACGTCCATACCCGGGCCCACATTTACCGCTCTATCCTCGAAGGCCTGGCTTATGCGTTAAGGGAAGGCAAGGAAACCCTGGAAAAGCGCCAGGGTAAAAAAATCACCCGCTTGATGGTCTCCGGCGGCGGCTCGCAATCGGACGCCGCGATGCAGCTTACGGCTGATATTTTTAACCTGCCCGCCTGCCGCCCCCATACCTATGAAACATCGGGATTGGGCGCCGCCATCAATGCCGCCGTCGGTTGTGGTTATTTTAGCGATTACCAACAGGCGATAGCCGCGATGACCCGCATAGAGCAAACCTTTACCCCAAACAAGCAAGATGTGGCTTTATATAACAAGTTATACCGTCAGGTTTACCGGAAAATGTACCGGCAATTAAAAACTATTTATCAACAAATTAAGAAAATAACCGGCTATCCCGAATAATTTCGGCAGCCAATTTATAACAATAACTCAAACAAATATAACAACAGGCAGGAAGGAAAATATTATGGTTTATAACCGTCGAAAATTTATCAAAACCCTGGTGATCAGCGCCGGTGCTGTGGTCAGTTCAAGCCTGGTGGGCTGTGGCGGCTCAAGCAGTGCCAATAAATCTGAAACCGATCCCGCCCCGGTTACGCCAAGCATCCTAGATGGCAGCGAGTACTTTCCGCAATCTGTGGTATCCGGCGATCCCAGACCTGACTCTGTGATTTTATGGACCCGGATAGATACAGGCACTGAAGCAGACATCCCCTTAATGCTGCAGGTAGCCACAGATGAAGCCTTCAACACTTTGGTGGTAGAAGAAAACTTCGACGCCCTGGCAAGCTCAGATCACTGTCTGAAAATTCGTGTTACCGAGCTTAAACCCGGCCAGCATTATTACTACCGCTTTATCTACCAAAGCGGCAGCAGCAACTACGCCAGCCGCACCGGCAGAACTAAAACCGCACCGGCAATAGACGCCGATACTAATGTTAAGTTTGCCTATGTGTCCTGTCAGGATTATATCGGCCGTTATTACAACAATTATTTATCGATTCTGGATAACGATGATCTCGATTTTATCATCCATCTTGGCGATTATATTTATGAGACCACAGGCGATGCCCTGTTCCAGAATACCGGTAGCGAGCGCAGCATTACCTTTACCGATCAGGAAGGTGTCTTAACCGTCGGCGTGGGGGAAAGCGCGACCCAGGCGGCCAACAGTTTGGATAATTACCGCCAGCTCTATAAAACCTACCGCACCGATGAATTGCTGCAAAAAGTACATGAGCGTTTTCCGATGATCGCCATCTGGGACGATCACGAATTTTCCGATGACAGCTGGGGCGATCACGCCACTTATTTAGACGGCGCCGCTGATGAACAGCAAACCCAGCGCAGGAAAAATTCCGAAATCGCCTATTTTGAATATATGCCGATCGATCATCAGCAGCCGCATCTTGCTGATGACCTGCCGGCCGGTTTGCTTGGTATCGACGACAGCCATTTATACCCTAATACCCGTATTTACCGTGATTTCCATTTCGGCAAACACCTGCACCTGGCGATGACCGACTTTCGCACCAACCGCCCGGATCATATCATTCCCGAAGATGCTTTTCCCGGCGGCGTTGAAATGGATCAGGCCAGCCTGAGCAGTTTTTTACTGGCAAGTGGCATGCCGCAGGCCATGGTGGATGGCGTAGTTGCACAAATGTCTCCTTATGTCGATATCGATGATGCCGCTTACGCTCCCTACAAAGCTGCTTTTGTCGAGGTCTTTACCGGCTTATATATGCAGGAACTCATGGCCAGAATCGATATTACGCAAGCCGATGCCCTGGCCCAGGGACAGCAAAGAGCTGTTACTGTGGTGCAAGGCAAATTGGCCACCAGTTATTTGAACCAGGTATTAGCCGGCGCCCAGGAAAGTCTACCGGCGGAGCATGCCATTCAACAATTACCAGCCCTGCCTGAAACCGGTGTCGAGCAAGGGATAGCGTTTTATACCTTAGGTAAAACCTCGTTATTTAATTACCTCGGCAGCCGTTATTTTGTGATCAAAGACACTTATGATATCTATGCCGGTTACAAAGAAAATATTGCTCAGCTACAGGGAACCTCGGTACAGGGTGGCTTTGATGATGCGCAGACGGACTGGCTCAGGCAAACTTTTGCCACATCAAGTAGCACCTGGAAAATGCTCGGCAGCTCGGTCTCCTTTACGCCGTTAATATTTGATCTATCCGCCAGCCGCGCCGACTCGGGCACCCTGATTGAAGGGGTGCTGGATTCAGATATAGTACCGGCAGCGTTAAAGCAGCGCTTTTACCTGGAAGCAGATCAGTGGGACGGCTTCCCGCAGTATAAATCGACCTTTGTTGAAGATGTGCTCAGTCAGTTTGGCGTGATAAGTTTAGGCGGCGATGTGCACAGCTGTTACGTAACCGAGCACAAAGCCAGCAGTGTGACCGGCAATAAGTCGTTTAACTTTACTACCTCTTCGGTATCGTCCGGTACATTTGGTTCGTTTTTGGAATATGGTATGAACCAGGTGTTGGCGCAAACCGGCGAAGTCAGCCCGGCGCTGTCAAGTTTGCCGGTGTATTTTGACACTTTGGCTGAAAGTGCCACCAAGCGCGATGATATCAGCGACGACCTGGTGTTTTCACGTATGTGGGAGCATGGTGTTGCCATTGTTGAAGTAAGCGCCGATGAGATGCTGGTGAGTTTCCATAATGTTAACAGTAAGTTGAAGAATGCCGGGATTGTTGAGCGCAGCTACTATAACAACCCGGAAGATTTCCTGGCTCTGGTACACCAGCATAAATTCAGGGTGGCCAATGGTGAATTGGAAGAGCTGTAGTATTAACTTTTAACTTTTGTTGATACTCCATTAGCTCCTGCTTCCTGAGCCTTAATGGGTATCAACACCCCCACCTCCGGTATTTTATCATCACTCAATTGTTCTACCTTGCGTGTTCCACCCATAACGAATTTACTTTTAAGTATTAAAATTGCAACATTAATGTTACAATTTTGTTGTGAGAAACACACATAACTAAATAAGGAAGTTCAATGAAATTGTTAAGCTATTTACCGCTAATCTTTAGTCTGTTTTCCGTCACTGCAACTGCGGGTGATACAACTGTTTTTTTTGGTGACCGTTATACCTTTACCGAATCAGATTTTACTCTAATCCCCGGTCGTTCCTGGGAATACGGCCCCATTACCAAAGATACTTATGTGGCTGAATTTCAAGTTAGAGGTGATGAGGGACAAGCTCTTTTATTCGACCTGGATGTGGATGTTTGGGGTAATGGTTATCAGCCAGACATTCGCTTATGTCCACATTACATGCCTGGCGGGGCAATAGACTATCGTGAACAAACTCTTTTTGAATTTTGTTATATCAGTATTCCACCTGAATATCCGCATGTCATTGTACCCGGAAAAAACTTTTACTACGGTGTCGACATGACTGTTACTTGTAGTGATATGGCCGTAGGAGTTGATTCAGACAACAGAAATGAGCTTCTGGCTGACTATGGCGAAATGACAAATAAATATAGAGATGTGCGTTTGAGAGTCGACAAGCAAGGTGTATATGATGGTCAATGCAAAGTGATGAGAATTGAGCTGCAACCGGACTTAGGTAATGAAATTCAACAAATAAATATGGACTTATTTTTTGGCTCACCTTTCTAAATAAAAAGTTGAGAACCCAGCTACTGCTTAAATTGCACTTGATATAGCGACTTTACAACACATTATGTTCAGTTTCGAGATTCAAAGCCGTAGCTGATCTGTTTTTCTCATTGATGAGTACCCCGTTAGCCCCTTTTAATCACGGGTCAACGGGGTGATTAATATACAAACATCACAATCCAGAAAAGCAAGGAGAGTCATCAGCTGACTCAAATGTGTTGTTTGATAAATTTATCGATAGCTTTTAATGCCTTGAGCCGGTTCTTTCCTTTGCTCAAATTATGATCCCCCTCTTCCAGCTCTATAAAAGTCACATTTTTGTCAGCGGCATCGAGTTCATCAAACATATCTTCAGATTGTGTTACTGGTACCGTTTGATCCAATTCACCATGAATTAATAATACAGGTGCTTTGACTTTTTCAATATGATTGATCGGAGATATCTTTTCCAAGTGATCTTCTTCGACATTTCCTTTTGATATTACATCTTGCCAATAGGATACCACCCAATGGTTTTTGCCATAATTGCGCTTTTCGGTTCTTAACATCCGTTCCACATCAGACACGCCATTAATAGCAACGACACATTTATATAAATCGGGAGTAAATGTGGCTCCTGCTAATGCAGCATAGCCACCATAACTGGCGCCAACGATACAAACGCGATTTTTATCTATCAACCCTTTATCCGCCAGGTGATTTACGGCATCCGTTAAGTCATCTTGCATTTTACGGCCCCATTCTCCCCTGCCACTTAACAAGTGATCTGGACCAAAGCCCTTAGACCCCCTAAATTGTGGTTGAATGACCAAATAACCTTGACTTGCAAAGTACTGTGTCATCCAGTCAAAGCCGAGTTTATCGTAAGACTCAGGTCCGCCATGGGGTAGCATAATAGCGGGAAGACTTTTAGCCGTTGTGCCTAAGGGGCTGGTGATCAGTGTTGGTATCGTTAAGCCATCTCTTGCTTTAAATTGATACTCTGTTACCGGATGAACAGCTTGTCCCGGGATCTCTGGGCGTGCCGCCGCTAACTTCCCCAGAGCTCCGTTTTGATATAACACATAATCACCGGAACTGAGTTCGCCATCCATATAAAACACCATGCTTTGCCAGTCAGGTGTGTGGTCAGTTATTTTAAAAGTATTGTTTGGTAAGACTTTTTTAAGACCACGCATACGAGCATTCAAAGTTTCGTCAAAAAACTCATAACTCGGTGTAAAACCAGAATATTGTACGCCATGGACAACGCGTTTAATATCTGTCAACACATGTTCAACATCTTTGTCTTTGTGACTAAATATTGGCCCTGAAATTTTACCATCAGCCAGAGACATAGTGTAATAAGCCCATCGGCCATGCTCTTTGTCTTGACTTATCATGACTAAACTTTTGCGATCAGGTGTTACGCCACTGAATGTTTTTGTCGGATAAGCGGTTTCTTCCCGAAATATTTCTTTCCACTTATCGTTAATCAGGGCCTCAACCCTGTGCAAATCTTTCTTATTGTTATAGCGTTCACGGGCAATGACTTCATTATTTTCATTTAAGAAAAAGTCTATCGTGTCAGCAGTTCCGCGCCTGTATAACCTAGGTTTTTTTTTACGCTCTAAATTAACTTTATACAAGTTATATGAGCCAACACTTTTATAAGCCGGCATATAGGCGTATTTTTTATCAGCGGAAATGCCGATCACCTTCCCCAATTGGGTCTGGCCATCATGTATACCATAACCAGGGATCAACAGTTGGTGCATTTCATTTGATGTTAAGTTATAGGCAAAAGCCATACTGATATCATGTCGTCCACTATACCCCCAAAGGTGTTTATTATCCGAAACTACAAAGATAAGTCTTTCATTATCAATGAAGTAAACATTGTCAGGATTAACCTTAGATGCATCAATTGCCGTCAATAGTGACTTCGTTTTCAAATCGATGACGATCATCAGGTCTCGGTTATTGGAGGTATCTCTATAGGCCATTCGCTGAGCATTTGGAGAGATAACCATCATACTTTTATTGGCTAGTTTGCCATATGCTTCCAGTGGTAGTTGTTGTGATTGAGCATAGAGGTAAGCAGGATTCATCAATAATATGATGAGAAAAAAAAGGGTGCGCATTAATTAAACCATTAAACATTACTTGCTGGCAATTATATCAATATATCTGCCTGAACTAAAAGTAACTCTGCTTATGTCAATTATGCTTAGTCAGCACCCTCTTATTTAGAGTTGTCTGTTAAAAGATTCGAGTATTTAACTGGATAAATGTTTTTTCAACCAGGCAGCAACTTCCGTTTTTAATTCGCTGTGATGCTTTCTAAGCCCGTGATTATCCCCTGGATAGATTATTAACTTATGGGGATGTTGTTCTTTTTCCAATATCATTGCCAGAGACTTTGACTGTTCAACATTGACCCTCTTGTCTAGATCGCCGTGGATCAACAGCAGCGGGATTTTTGCCGGCAGCTTGTTTATCCATTTACTCACGGATCTTTGTGTAAGTTCCGCTTGTCTGTTTTCTTTAAATCCCGGGATCCTGCCATGATAGACTTTTTCCATTTGCGGTCGCCATTGCAAGGCCTTTTCGGCGTCACTGTTTCCGGCAATAGCCACTATGGTTTTTAAAGCTGGCATTGACTGAGAAGCTATATAGGATTGCATCGCCCCCCTGCTCCAGCCAACCATGCCTACCTGAGAGGTATCGGCTTCGGGGATCTCTTTGGCAACGTCCAGTAATTTAATCACATCATTAACATCTGCACCGCCAAATTCGTCCCGGCCATTGTTATTGATGCGCTTAGCACTGCCGCCGCGATATTGACTGCCAATAACAACAAAGCCGTTCATGGCAAGCTCGGCAATCAAGCCTAATTTTTTGCCGAAGACCACATAACCAAACGGGCCATTTCCTCCCCGGTTATAAATAACAACGGGAAGCTTTTTATTGCCCGGTTTTTTAGGTTTCAGGTAATACCCTTCGATAAGGTGGCCGTCAACTTTATAGACAAAGTCCTTACATTCGAGGTTATTTTTTAAAGTATCAAATTTTTCCTTGGGAAAGCGTTTTGCAAACATTTCCCGGTTGAATTTTTTCTTCTTTTGGCCAAGCAGGTTCAGCCACTTTTCATGGCTTTCAAAAGGGCCGCTAAAACAAGATTTGGCGCCCCGCATCAGTGATCCGGTTTCGGCATTTACTTGGGGAATAAGTAATAAGAGTATTGAACAACAAATGATGTTGTAAAGCTTCATGGTTGAGTCCTTCGGATCATGATAATAAGCAATAACCTCTTACTTTACCGTAAGAAACATTGTTAAATCAAATTGCCAGCTTGAGGGGGGCGGTTAGCGTTTTACAGGTTACGGGTAAGCATGAGCCTGTCCCGTTAAGTAAATTATTAAAAGAGAAAAAAGCCTGCTGAAAAGCGGGAAGAGCCAACTTTTCCTCGGTTCCCCCCAGGCGGCCCGTTATAACGCGGTGAAAGAGAAGGTTGGCGATCGGGTCTTTGCCTTTACCGAAGAAAATGACAATTTTATCCCGGGTTACACCTATTGCAGTCCTAATGAATGGGGCCGGGAAATAGCAGCAGGATCAGCCAGTTAATCAAAAAGCATGCGCCAACCAAAAGCTGGCACTCCCACTTTATTGTCTTTCTGAACAGCAAAACCTGCGCACTTTGACGCCGGGATTAAGTAACTCTTAGCAGAGAAAATAAAAGATAGTTTCATCAATTAGCTGGCTATTCACAGGGAAAATCGTATAACTTAGTAGTTATCTATTTGAAAATGGAAGCGAAATTTTGCAACCTATCATTCAAGTTACCAAGCTGAATAAGATTTATAAAGGCGGTTTTCAGGCGCTGGATAATATCAGCCTGACCATAGAGCAGGCAGAGATCCTGGCGCTGCTCGGTCCCAATGGCGCAGGGAAAACCACCTTGATCAGCACCATTTGCGGCATTATCGATCCAAGCTCAGGCACTATTACCGTGGACGGAAAAGACATTATCTCCGGCTACCGCCACACCCGGGAAATGATCGGCCTGGTACCGCAAGAGCTGACCACCGACGCTTTTGAAACCGTCTGGGATACCGTCTCTTTTAGCCGCGGCTTATTCGGTAAAAAACCAGACCCCGGATATATAGAAAAAATCCTCAAGGACTTGTCTTTGTGGGAGAAAAAAGACAATAAAATGATGGAACTGTCCGGCGGCATGAAACGCCGGGTATTGATTGCCAAAGCCCTGTCCCATGAGCCGCGCATTTTGTTTCTGGACGAGCCCACCGCAGGTGTCGACGTTGAATTGCGCCAGGATATGTGGCAGTTAGTGGAGCAACTGCGCAAAAACGGTGTCACCATCATCTTAACCACGCATTATATTGAAGAAGCCGAGGCTATTGCCGATCGTATCGGGGTTATTAAAAACGGCCAGCTTATTCTGGTGGAAGAAAAAAGCACCCTGATGGCTAAACTGGGTAAAAAACAACTGCTGCTGGAATTAAAGCAAGCGTTGACAGAGCTGCCGCCGGAGCTGGAGACTTTTGAACTTTGCCTAAAGGAGAACGGCAGGCACCTGGTTTATACCTATGATGCCACCCGGGAGCACACCGGCATTGCCTCCCTGATGCAACACTTGTCGCAGGCGGGTATTCAATTTAAAGATTTAAAAACCGATCAAAGCTCTCTGGAAGACATCTTTGTCTCGCTAGTGAAGGAGTCCATATGAACCGTTACGCCGTTGCTGCCATCTACAAGTTCGAGATGGCCCGTATGAAACGCACCATTTTTCAAAGTATCCTGTCGCCGGTTATTTCCACCTCGCTATATTTTATCGTATTCGGCTCGGCGATAGGCTCGCGCATCACAGAAATTGACGGGGTCAGTTATGGCGCCTTTATCGTGCCTGGCTTGATCATGTTATCCCTGTTAACCCAGAGCATCGCCAACGCCTCTTTTGGTATCTACTTTCCCAAGTTTACCGGCACCATTTATGAATTGCTGTCCGCCCCGGTTTCTTATTTTGAAGTTTTGCTCGGCTATGTCGGTGCTGCCGCCACTAAGTCTGTCCTGCTGAGCTTCCTTATTCTGGCCACCGCAGGTTTGTTTGTACCATTGGAAATCGCCCACCCTTGGTGGATGCTGCTGTTTCTGTTTATGACCGCAATAAGTTTTTGTCTGTTCGGCTTTATTATCGGGATCTGGGCGGATAATTTTGAAAAGCTGCAGATCATTCCCTTGCTGGTGATCACGCCGCTGGTGTTTCTTGGCGGCACCTTTTATTCGGTGAATATGCTGCCGCCGTTTTGGCAAACCGTAACTATGTTTAATCCGGTGTTTTATTTGATCAGCGGTTTTCGCTGGAGCTTTAATGAAATTGCCGATGTCAGCGTGATGATCAGCCTGGCGGTGATCAGCGGCTTTTTGGCCCTTTGTCTGTTAACCGTGTGGTGGATCTTTAAAACCGGCTACCATATCAAGCAATAGCCCGACACGGCCAGGTGCTTTACCGGGATTGGTACAACACCTGGTAAAGCAGGTCAACAGCTTGTCATACGACTTTATATCGACCAGTCTCGACCGGTTCTTTCCCAGATTCTCGGGGCGCCAAGGTTCGCTCCCCTGATATTGCCATGCGACATTTTCGCCACTAAACTGGCGTATTCATGATGCTCAAATTTCAGCAGGTTTTGATGATCCCCTGACTCTATATACACGTCTTCCGCCGCTAATAAACTGTCATCAACCAACATTTTCATATGGTAGGGATTGCCCATTGCCGGTATGGCCCCTATGGTACAATCCGGGAATAATTCCAGTAATTTTTCTTCACTCACCAGCTTATAATGCTGGCCGGTAATATGATTAACTTCGGTTAAAGATAAGCGGCTATTTGCCGGCAGGGAAGCCATCAGATACTCCCCGTTGTCGTTTTCTAATATCACCGCCTTGCTGACTTGCTTGGCGGGGAGATGGGCTGCCCGGGATGAATCTAATGCGGTTACTGTGGTTCGGTGGTTGATGAAGTCATAGTGGGTGTTGTTTTTATCCAAATATTCCTTCAGCGTGATTGCAATGGCCATGATTGCCTCCTAAAAAAGAACAGGATACACGCTAAGCTTAGCAGGAAGATCACATTTCAAGCAGTATAATGGCGCAGGAAAAAGCCAACTTTTTCAGAGCATTTTAGGGGCGCTTTCATCCCCAAAATCACCTCAGCCAAAGTAACGGCTAAGGTGATTAAAATTAAGGCTTTTTCACTGACACTTTATGCCCTGCGCTTTCTAAAGGAATAGATACCCGCGCCGAGCAACACCTTAAAAAAGGTTTTCCATTCGCTCAAATTGGCTTTGGGCTGCTTACCTTTAGCCATACGGGCCAGTTGCTGCTCATACCAGGTAATATTAAGCATCGCCATACTGTCAACCGCTTTAACCCCAGTGGTCAATACCTTTAACTCTTGTTTATGCTCCTGGTTATCGAGTAATTTATTCGGAAAATCCGGATCGACGGCCGTGGTGCGGGCAAGGCCGATAAAATCGGTCGCTCCGGTATCCAGCGCCCCCTGCATTGCTGCTGCCGAGCGGAAACCGCCGGTCAACACCAGCGGCGTATCCACCAGGTGCCTGACTTTTTCAATATAATCGAGGAAATAGGCTTCCCGCTTCAAGGTAGAGGTTTTGACCTTATGCCCCATCATCGACGGGCTTTCATAGGTGCCGCCGGAAATTTCAATCAGGTCGATACCGGCTTCACTTAAGGTTTTTACCACTTCTATCGAGTCTTCTTCGCTAAAACTGCCATCCATAAAGTCGGCGGAATTTAATTTGATGCCCACCGGAAAATCCGGCCCTACTTTTTCACGTATCCCCTGATATACCGCAAGTACAAAGCGCATACGGTTTTCCAGATTACCACCCCATTTATCCTGACGCTGGTTATGCCTTGAAGATAAGAATTGGCTCACCAGGTAACCGTGGGCACCATGAATTTGCACCCCGGTAAAACCGGCTTCTTTGGCTAAGCTTGCGCTTAAGGCAAATTTTTCAATAATCTTGCCAATTTCGCTTTCGTTTAGCGCCCGGGGTTTATTAAAGCCTTTTTCCAGGCCCCGTGCTAGAGCGATTGCCGAAGGAGCCACCGGCTCTTTACAGATAAAGTTGGGGATTTGTTTGCCGGGATGGTTAAGTTGCGCCCAAATCTGGCTGTCATTTTTTTTGCCGGCACTGGCCCAGCTTTTAAATAAGGTTAAATCTGATTTTTCATCGAGCACAACATTTTTCGGCTCTCCTAACGCCGTGCGGTCAATCATGATATTGCCGGTAACAGACAGACCAATGCCGCCATCAGCCCAACGGCTATATAAAGTTGTCAGGCCGGAAGTGGGATTATGCTCCCGTGTGCCTAACTGCTCGCTCATCGCTGATTTAAAGAGGCGGTTTTTAATGCGCTGGCCACTTTTAAGGGTAAAAGGGGTGGAAAGCGCTACGTGCTTTTGTTGTGCGATATTTTCTTTCATAACGGGCTGTTGCATCTTCTGTTCCTTGTCGGTTAAGCCTTATAAAATAAGCCTTGAAAATTAAACCTGAATATCAGGCTTGCTCTGATAAGGCCTTGCCACATAAAGTATTCAGCAAAACATCCATGCACTGCTGTGCCTCTTGCTTGTCTTTAATCACCCTGGTCCTTAATAAAGCGCCTTGCCAGGCAGACCAGTAAAGTTGTGCCAACTGTCTTGCGGGGATATCGCGGCGTACTTCCAGGCATTGCTGAGCTTGCTCAAACAAGCTGGCGATAACGTCCAGGCAATCGTCCACCGCCTGATTCAAAGCCTGTTGGCATAAGCGGTTATCAGCATCGATATCGGCCGAAATCGTGGCGATTAAGCAACTGGTTTGAAATTCAGTATCGGCAAACTTTTGCATGCTTAAATGATTAATGGCCTTCAACTTACCCAGCGGCGTTAATGCCTTAGCTTGATGTTGAAAATAATCCGCTAATTGGGCCAGTAAATTGTCACTGTACTGTTTGATCAGTTCGGCGACAAAGGCTTCTTTACTGGCAAAAAAATTATAAAAGGATCCCTTAGGCACCTTAACTTCATCAAGGACCTGTTTTATTCCGGTCCCGTGATAGCCATAGATAGACAGCTGGTTGATACCAGCCGTTATTAAGGCTTCCCGGGTTGATTCACTGCGTCTTGGTCTAGGCATTGAGTTAGTATATGACCGGTCGTCTTTAAATGAAAGGTTTTTTCACTGAACCGTGATAATTTATCAGTAAAATGGCTTCTGCCCTTGCCTTTACTGTCTGCGTGATATTGGAAAAATATTGAGTTCTGGCTGCGCAAACTTATTGTCCGCCAGCATTCGCTATCAAAGCTTTAATGCTTATACTCCTAATATAAGTTATGCAAGCGGAACAAAAGACAGCTGGCTGTTTTTACTTGGTGAAATATTGTAGCCCGCTATGGTATTGCTTCTTAACCGGACACAAAAACTCAGTATGGGCTTATAGCTACAGCGTCAATTTAAAATATTATAAGGACATGTAACGATGACTTTAAATGACCTACTCAATGAAAAAATTTACGTTCAGATCCAATACATAGATACAGATAAGTCTACAATTCTGCACGAGAATAAATTTAATGGCCGCGTGTTAAAGGTTGATCCGCAAGGGGGGATCACCATACAGCCTGAAGAGGACAACAGTACTGTTACCGTAATCCCGCCGTCTACAGAGGCATGTTGGCGTGATGAAAATAATATGCTTCATGTAAATTGGCTGGTCTATAGACTGCAAGAAGTGCGAACAGAAGGTGAGCATGAGTGGTGGGACTGGCAACCGAAAAGATTATGATAATTTCAGGCGACTCCTGTCTTTATCAAAACATATTTTAAACGTTACTTTGAGACTTGACCGTTAAATACGTGGTTTTGCCGCTTTGGTCGGTGTGCTTACGTTATCGGTAAAGTAAGTTCATTTGGGAGAATATACCTGGTATCTACCTGATTTAGATAAGTATATTTTTATCGCTATACGACTCATTTATATTGTGCATAATAGGCAGCTCTTAAGCAGTAAAATACCAAACGATTAAATGAGAAAAAACACTATTGATTTACAAGAAAAGCTGCAGGAGTTGCTGCTTGCACAGCGCGATAACTTTCTTCAAGGCAAAGTGGCAGACTATATACCTGCGCTGGCAAGCGTAAAACCTGACTTAATGGGCATATCAGTGGCAACCATTGATGGCCAGGTTTTTGGTGCGGGTGATTATCAGCATCCTTTTTCAATCCAGAGTATTTCAAAAGTGTTTGGTTTGGTCATGGCTATGAATCGAATCGGGGATTCCATATGGCAACGAGTAAGAATGGAGCCTTCTGGCCAACCGTTTAATTCCATCATTCAGCTGGAATGGGAAAAAGGGATCCCACGAAATCCTGTCATAAATGCCGGCGCCATACTGGTATCAGATATATTAACAAGTCATTTTTCGGCAAGTAAACTCGCCTTTTTATCTTTTGTTCGAAAGCTGGCGGAGAATGATAATATATACGTAGACAACCAAGTTTATCTGTCAGAATTGAAGCATGGTAACCTTAATGCCGCATTAGCCTATTTAATGAAGAGTTTTGGCAATATAGAAGCTGAAATACCAGATGTATTAAGTCACTATTTTACCCAATGCTCAATATCCATGAGCTGCGAGCAACTGGCAAAAAGTTTACTTTTTTTAGCCAACAAAGGAATAGATCCCAGAACAAAAGAGACCATCTGTACTGCACGAAACGCGCATAAGGTGAATGCCATCTTATCTACTAGCGGTATGTATGATCAGTCGGGAGAATTTGCCTTTTCTGTAGGTTTGCCTGCCAAAAGCGGTGTAGGTGGCGGTGTTATTGCGATTGTGCCGGGTTATGGTGTTATTTGTACCTGGAGCCCGCCGTTAAACAATTATGGTAATTCAGTTGTCGGCATGAACCTGATGGCAGATATTACAGAAGAGTTAGGTTTGTCAATTTACTATTAGCTTTATCCGCCACAGTAAGGCGTCGTGGTAAGTGAAACGACCTCTTATCGTGAAGCTCTGTAATAGCTGCTTACGTATCTAAGCACTCTGCTCTGAGGTCGTTTTGCATTTTATAACATGTTTTGGATGCGACATTTCCAGAGAGAAATGCACACTAACCCCATCAGTTTTGTAAAAGTAAAACATGCCCGTATAATAGCTGGCCTTTGGCTTGACCGAATAAAGCAAACTATAAACTGCAAATATTATAAAGTACTTACACAGGAAAACAGGAAATAAAGATGGAATGGAAAGTGTACCTCTCAGGTGAAATACATACCGACTGGAGACAACAATTAATCCAGGGGTGTCAGGCGAACAACTTGCCGGTTAAATTCACTTCCGCGGTGACAGATCATGAGGCGAGCGACAGTGCCGGCGATCTGCTGGGAGCTGAGCAAAGCAACTTCTGGCGCGATCATAAGTCGGCGAAAGTGAACAATATCAGAACCAAGACCCTGATTGAGCAATGCGATATTGCCGTGGTGCGCTTTGGCAATAAATACAAACAATGGAATGCCGCCTTTGATGCCGGTTATTGTGCTGCCCTGGGCAAGCCCTATATCACCTTGCATGATGAAGATATTATTCATCCGCTCAAGGAAGTGGACGCCTCGGCTATGGCCTGGACACAAACCCCGGAGCAGGTCATCGAAATGTTGAAATATGTTGTTAACAGTGAGTTTTAACCGCTGACAATGAAGATAGGCTTTCGCCCGGCAAAGGATGCAGATCTGGACTTTCTCCTTGATTTAAGAAGAAAAACCATGGACAGCTATTTGCAAAATACCGGTGGGGCCCTAGATGAACAGTCTCACCTGGCGCGCATTTTATACCGCTTTGACGCAGCTAAGCTGATACTGATAGATAATACAGCAGCGGGGTTGCTCAAATATTATCGCGATAAATCCTGCTGGGTGATTGTTCAGGTACAACTGCTGCCAGAGCACCAGGGCAAAGGCCTGGGAGCGAAAATACTCAATAATCTTTTAGCACAGGCTACCAGGGAGGGTAAAGCTGTTACCCTCAGCGTGCTTAAAGGGAACCCGGCTATTCATTTATACCGCAGGCTGGGGTTTACGGTGGCGTCAGAAAGTGAAAGCGAATATAGCCTGTGTTTTATCCCGGAAACTAACTAAAGCGCGGCCTGTTGATACCTGGATTAGGAAAGATGGCATTTATGCTATTTCAATTCAAAGCGGTTTGATCATATGCAGGGTTTCAGCTTCAAATCCCAGATTTTGGTAAAAGCCGCGTGCCTTGTCATTGCTGGCAAAAACTTCCAGGTGCAACAAACGATAACCCTGCTTTTTAGCCCAGGCTTCTGCGGCCTGCATCAGCAACTGTCCTACCCCCATGCCCTGTGCTGCCGGCGCTACGGCTAATAAAGGAACCGTGCCGCAGGTTTCATCGGATATGCTGTCCTTATGGGCACGGGCATGGACAAAGCCAAGAGGTACTTGGTTTTTTTCTGCAATCAAGGTTACCCGGGGGACTGATGTTTGCCCAAGCATTTCAGTGATATAATCGTCCTGCATTTTTTGAACAATACTGTCGGCATGCCAAGTTAAACCAGCCACTTCAGCCAAGCGTGGAGAAAGTTCGAAAATAAAAGTCCGATCTGTCTCCAGCGCGTTTCGTATCGTAATATTGTCTGTCATGTAAACCTTTTAATCGCACTGGCTATAAATTCAATTTACAAATATTACGAACCCTTTCCCAGAAGCACAATAGATATATTATGTTTGTGTCAGCCTAAACTTCTTTTTCAAAATTAACATTAGTTAGCTTTGCCTAAGTTCATCACTGGCTGAAAAAGATTATTCTCGGATAAAGGCAGTGGAGCCATGCCAGAGGCGCACGCTAGAGCAGCAAAGATGTTTTTAGTGGCCGAATTAAATAATTTCTTTACCATGACTAAAATTCCACTTTCATTGCTGTTTTGTAGTGGCCTTATCAATAAAGTAGAATTCCCGATAAAACTGTTGAAGGATTTCTGATACACAAACCCTTTACCGCCATCAATTACCCGGCTGGCGTTTTGTTATCAGGATGGAGCAGCACCAGTTTCAGCCGCTTTATATGTTGGGTAAAAGCGACTTGTTTATGGCGTATCCGTTAAGTGAAGACGAGTTATATTACTACGGCCATATCCATGAAGATAATGGCGCATATTCCTTAAGCGGCGATGCCAAACAAGATCTGAAAACTATCTTTTCTACTTACGGCGGCCCGGTAAATAAAATTTTGCAATCCCTCGATGAGGTTGAAGTGATCTGCGGCGAGTTAAAATCGGTTACCCGGGCCCGCTTTTATCAAGATCGCCTTGTTTTTACCGGCGATGCCGCCAACGCCTGCTCACCGCTGTTACAACAAGGAGCTGCCGCCTTGAAGATGCCGTTTGTCTGGCAGAATCCCTGCGAGCAAGCTGTCAACCCGGCCCTGGCACAATATAAACAGACGCACCAGGCACGGATAGAATGGATCATTAACTATTCCGATAAGCCTTTAGCCAGCGTAAAAAAAATGGAAAAGTCCCTGCCGCGATTTATCCGCAATACCCTTATTCGCCTGCTCGGCCCTTTAAACGTCTTTGGCTGGAGAAAAGCTTGCCACTAAGACCGAGCTGGCCAATAAACGATAACAACCCCGGGCAAAAGCCGCGGTTTAACATCAACTGCTTTTGTCCTGCTATTGCGTGAGCCATCTTACGATATTACTAAGGGCCTTTTGCCAGGTGCTCATGGGGGCAACAACAAATTTATTCATGATGATCTTTGTCGGCTCCGGCGATTTTTCAAGCGCCGCATGTAACGCCATTAAGTCTTGTGGCTGTAAAGCGAGCGGGGCTTCATCCGGCTGATAAAGGCTGCCTATGGGATAATATTCCCCCGGCTTGTTCTTCATTTCAATATGGGCGCCTAACACCGCACTGACCTTGTGATCTTGGCTAAATGAAACCAGGCGGGCGATGCTTTTTTTATAATCCTGCCAATGTTTTACATATAATAGGCCGGGATAGAAAGTATCGCCGGTAAGCAACCATTGGGTTTTGGTATCGTAAACAGAGATGGCTTCCTCCTGATGTCCCGGTGTTGGTATGACGGTGACAGTCCGCCCTCCCAGCTCAATCTGTTTTTCACCGTCGGGCCAGTGGCTGAAATTAAAAAATTCAGTCAAAGCCGGATAATTTGGCTTTACCAGGGTGACATTCGCCTTGCCGTCGAACTGGCCATCTCCGCGATAGTGATCGCCGTGGCTATGGGAATGAATAACCAATACTTCCCGGTCGGCATTTCCTGACTGCTCCCGGATTAATGTTTGTACGGTTTCATACAGGGGAAATTCCAAAGCACTTTCCGTGGCCCCGGTATCGAGCACCAGCACTTTTTCTTCCCCGAACAAGACATAAATAAAAGGGGCTTCAAAACTCAGACATTTATTTTGCCGCAATATATAACTTGAGGCATCGTAATGGAAAATATCCAGTGCCGGTCCGGCATTTGCCTGACAGTCACCAGAGCCGTGCAACCAGCTTTTTTGCTGCAGTGATGATACTCCCCCCCTGGCAGGCTCCGCGGTACTGACTCTGGCATCGAGCGTCTGGGTGGAACTGCAACCTGACGAGATAAGCAGTAAGCCTGCCAGCAATATTCGTCTCATAGAATCTCCTAAATAATTGATGTCCTGCTTACTATATTGGCCTGGCTCACTGAGCGACGGATTTGCTCTGGCCACAACTACAGCCGACCTAGCTTACCATGTAAATGCATTCGCTGCTTATGCACTGCGGTGTAAAATCAGATATAAAAGAAAGTCACGGGTAAGTAGCAGCCCTTAAGCTTTTTTCTCCCGGAAGCCGGTAATTTTCCCGCCGCCATTGCAATCTAAGTATATTGAGCGTAAGTTACTGACCAGGCAGGATAACTATAAGAAAAGGAGCCCCCTTATGCCAAAGAACAGTGAAAAAGGCCTACAAACCCTGATGGATAAAATTGTCGACGGTGTACAAGACTTTACCACGACTACCGTCAATTCTTATACCGGCGATATCCGCGGTATGCTCAAAGACGATGCCAGCGGAAAAATTGATTTTAAAAAGCTGTTTGAAGAGTCGGACAAAAAAGACAGCAGCATTAAGCTGGTGATGAGTTCGGAATACAGTTTAGACGGCGATGCCAATTTATACCGGGATTCCTCAGAAGAGTTGCGTCCGGACATTAAAGCCGCCCATGATGAAGCGGTGCAGACCGCCCGGGAAATGAAAGCCGATTTGTTCAAGTTAATCTTTGAAGCCATCAAAAAATAACAGCCAGCCGCAGATAACTTAATTTCAGCCCATGTCAGATACTCTGGATATCCGCTTTGCCGTAGAGCAATCCCTGAACATTGATAAGCTTGCCAGCTACCAATCCTGTATCCGCAGTGCGGTAGACCAGGGCATTTTACTCGATACCCCGGGATTTTCCGGTGCGCCTAAAGATAAAAAAGCCCTGTCGCCGCAAT
Source organism: Thalassomonas actiniarum (assembly GCF_000948975.2). Classification (GTDB taxonomy): domain Bacteria; phylum Pseudomonadota; class Gammaproteobacteria; order Enterobacterales; family Alteromonadaceae; genus Thalassomonas; species Thalassomonas actiniarum. Next base: position 652,883 of record NZ_CP059736.1, on the reverse strand, counting down.
TTCGCCCCTTGTTGTGTACCCGCCTTTACCGCCTGGGTTATCTGGATGAGGAAGACACAGATGACATCAGCAATGGCAAACTGGTGAAGGCTATTAAACAACTGCAAAAAGAAGCGGGCTTAAAAACCGACGGCTGGATCGGCGAAGTCACCTGGCAGGCATTGCAGCAGCTGTTTACTTTCGAAGAGCCAACCGAGCTGGAAAAATGGTACCGGGCCGGACAGCCCTCGATGTTTTTAAGACGGGCGGTGAACCTGAGGTTAATGGTGCTTGGCATCAATCGCCGGCGCGCACAGGCAGACAATGATGACTTTTCAAAAGATCTGGCCAAATTCGGACAACTCTTGAGCCACCTGGGGGTAAAAGTCGGCAAGACCAATGAACAAACCTTCTTATTAGACTATTTGTTTGATATTGACAGCCAAACCAGGCATATCGGCTCCTTGTCCCCCGAATATATCCGGGCAATTGCTAAAAAGTACCAGCAGGTAAACAATCAGTCGATGTTGTCTTATTTTGGCGGTTTATTACGGGCCGAACTCTGGTTAAGCGGCTATAAGGATGCGGCATTAAGCAGCCGTATTCTCAAAAGAAAACAACATCGTATGTCCAGTAAAAAGCACATCTGGTTTACCAGCGGCATTAACGATGCTATCCAAGTTTTTTGGAAGGATCTTGAGCAAAAAGGGCTCATCACCCTTGATTTTAATGAAAAAAAGAGTGATATCGAGCGCTTTATTTATAGCATGCAGTTTCTCGCACAGGGAGTCGAGGCGGTTAACACTCAGAGTATCAGCAAAGAACAAATCACGCAGGAACTCAGGGAAAAATCCAATGATCGGCAATACAGCCAACATATTAGCGAGCAATGGCAGTCTGTGGGCTGGTTCAGCTGGATTTTTGACGGCCTGAAACGCATCTGGCATGCCATTAAAAATCTGTTAAGCGATATTCTGGAAACGGCAAAATACCTCATCCGCGGCATGAAACAGGTGATCAGCAATGGTCTGTTTTATCTGCAACGGGCATTTTATGTGCTCGAACAGGGGCTGGAATTTCTGCTGTGTAAAACCGTGCCCGGCTCGAATGAACAGCTGCATATGCAGCGGGATCGGGATTTTGATTATAAAGTGTTTGTCGGTGAGCAGGTGACCCGGGAGGACATTTCATTATTTTCCCGTATCGTGGCCCATAAACGCCTGATGACACGCGCCGCTCTGCGGGTTTTTGAAATTATTACCAAGGCGATGGAAATGGCGCTGTCGCTGTTTCGCCTCAGTAACCCGATTGGCTGGTGGAAGTTGATCCAGTCGTTGATCAATATCAATGAGCTTTTTGATGAACAAGACAAGCACATTCTTAGCCAGGCATTCGATCCGGATTTACAATTACTCCTTCCCTCATCCTGATCATCTGTTTTGATGGCAAAAAAGAGCTGCGATAAACCAGTGCGCCTTTGCTGCTGTCTTGGTGTATAACGATTGCCTTAATCGATATCGGGTCACGGAAAAAACCAATGTAAAGATTTGTATAATGTTATGCCCCGTATTTTTACATAACATGCCTGCTAAACCCTTAAATGAAGATCTATATTAGCCCCGGTTAAGACTGTCCGCCTGAAAACCGGGCTAGCAGTCCATGGCATTTTTGTTCAACGATATTGCTATGTAAATCTCAATGCTTTTTATTTGCCATGGATTATCTGACCTGGATAAAAAGAATGGAGAGTTTTGTAAAGTTGGACCCAAAACAATCGAAAAGCTTAAATGAAAAACTAAGTTAAGCGTAAGGAGAGACCAGGTGTACACAAAACTATTACTTGGATTACTGGCCCTTGCCATGAGTTGTTCTGTTTTTGCAAAAAGCGCTGCAAATGATTATACCCCGCCTTCCGGCATAAAAATGTTGTCTGATATTGCCTATGGCAAGGATGCAAAGCAGACGCTGGATATTTATATGCCTGCCGAGGCAAAAGATGCTCCGGTGATCTTTATGATACATGGTGGTGCCTGGCAAGGAGGAGATAAGGCTGACAGGGCAGATGTTGAAAATAAAGTCGCTCACTGGGTGACAAGAGGTTTTATCTTTATTTCTACCAATTATCGCACCCTGCCAGAAATCAGGCCGGTTGAACAAACAAAAGATATAGCAGCAGCTTTACTTTTTGCTCAAGAAAATGTGCGTAAATGGGGAGGCTCTCCAGAAAATTTTATCTTGATGGGACATTCCTCATGAGCGCACTTGGTGTCTCTGGTATCTTCAAATTACAATACCATTATGACAAGTGGCATTATGCCTTGGTTAGGCACTATTTCGCTGGATATCTCCGGCTATGACATCGTGAAAAAGATAACCGGTCCAAACCCTTCTGAGTTTTACAAGAAAAAGTTTAGTGAAAGTCCTGATTATTGGCAAAAGGCATCCCCTTTCCATGCCCTTAACAATAAAATTCCGCCGTTTCTGGCAATATGCTCACGACGAAGTGATGATGCCTGTAGCCAAGCTGAAAATTTTATTAGAAAAGCTGAAAACCTTGGCTCTTATGCTAAATTGTTACCCGTAGGTTTATCTCATGGCGAAATAAATGCAGAACTTGGCAAAGATTCTTGCTATACCAATTCTCAAAAAGCTGAGCCCCGCCATAGCGTCAATGCTAACAAGTCAAGCCACCCGGATACAGAAAAACTGTGCCGGTGCTTGAAACCTTATGCTCAGGTGAAAGATAGCTAAAGAGACAACGCTTTGCTTGCTCTTTAGCTATTTATGGATGCCATTAAGAAGGAAGGCTTAGTGTCTTATCTGCAATTTCTACGGCGGCCAAACAACAGACCAACACCGGCCAGGCCAAATAAAGCAACAGATGCCGGTTCGGGTACCTGCGAAGTCGATGCTAAATCCCAGCCCATAACATCAAAGGCTAAAATATCCAGGCTAGAGACCTGTTGATATTCACCAAATCCCGTGGTGGGATCCATAGTGCCCAGGCCAAGATGATCTTTCCAGTGACTTGCCTGACGGCCATCACCGCCAAAAGAGCCGGTTGAAAACCGGGCAAGGGAAGTTTGGCCGCCATCAATGGAAAAATAACTGTCGGCGCCCGGCCGAAAATCTAATACCCCGTCGCCGGCCGCCAGGCTTTCATCGGAATAGCGAAACAAGTCCAGGGTATTGATGATGGCATAATCATCTAGATCCAGCGGAGATGTCTGGTTGTTATACCAATAGTCATAAGTATCAACACCGCTGGTAAAACCGAGCGCATGCCCTATCTCATGAATGGCAACCCCGACAAAGTCCATCTTGTCGCTGTCGATGCCGTCGGAAGGATCAAAATCAAAAGCAAAGGCATTGCTAAAGGTGATTGATGCATCCGAGTCCAAAAACGCCGTGCCCCAGGAGTTGGCGGAAAACCCCAATGCCTTGGCATTGGCCTGCGTCAGTGCCAGGGCATAATTATCGGCGGAGCCGTCGTTATCCAGGCCGGGGGATGCGCTATCGGCTTCCTGATCCAAAAAACTAATCGCACAAACGCCAACGCTTTGATCATCACAGACCAGGTTATTAACCGCAGAGGCATCAGCCGCCGAAGTCGCGTCATTGGTCATGCCTTGTATGATATCGTCATATAAGAACACCGCCCGGTTAGAGCCGGTTGAGCCGATAACATTAGGGGCTAAGGCGGCAAAGCCGATATCCAGGTTGATGGTGACATCATCAACAAAAGTTGACGACCAAAAATCAGCCGCCTGGCGAAAGCCGGCCAGGGCCAGCTGTCCCTGGGCATCGGCAAAGTCCGAGTCGTTATAGGTTAATTCGATAGTGGTTGCAAAAGCTGTTGAAATGTTAACACTCGCAGCAAGAACAATTGCTGCAATGGCAGACACTTTATTGATATACATGCGAATTCCTTTTAATTTTATTATTTTTTTATTGGTTTATTGCAAACCAAGCCTGTGACATCACGGACAATTTTCCCGCCGTACACTTAGATAAATAAAGTTAATAGAAGTGAAATAATCAAGGCAACAGGTGACATTAAAGATAATAAAAAGACAATTTTATGTAAAATCAAGACAAAGGGAGCGTGTCACTCTTATTGCCTTAACACATTACCTGCTGCTTTAAGCTTTCTTTTTCTGCTTTGCGCTTATGAAAGGTACCAAGTCTGTCCGGGTGTAATAACTGGTAATATTTTTAAATTTCCCAAATGGTATGCTAATTGACCAGACCTGATGTTAACGACCGGGGGAATGTCTTTTGTTTATTATCAGCTTTAATACGATAGTTAACACCATGGCAGCTAAGCTGCCATTGCAGTTAACTGATAATTACCTAGCGTAAAGGAAGACGAGATGACTAAGCCAGCAAGACATTATTATATATATCCTGCCATTGGTATCGCCCGTGTCGGCAATAGTGAAAGCGAGTATTTAATTTCCCCTGAAGTGATCAATCAGCAACTTGAGGCCGATCAGGATTACAAAGATAAAGCAGGCAAGGTTAAACGTCAGGCGGCAAAGTTTCGTATCTATGCCCTGGATGAAAACGGCAAGGTTTTGGAAGAGGTGGTTTGCAGTGACAAGGTGCAGATAGAGTGGAGTGTGCACCTGGCAAACCGCAAGGCCATTAATTACCAATTTAATAATGCCATGGATCTCGACGACCTGCCCTTAGATGACAAAAAACTGGCCAAGGCATTAGCAACATTGCCCGATGAGTTAAAAAACTTATTCACCGAGCCCGGCAACCTGGCCATGGATTGCCATTTACGCAATCCGGACATCATTGATCTTGAAAAACGCAAACAGCTGCTGTTGTTGGATCCGGGCAAGCGCAAAATTGCCGGTAAATCCCGACACCAGGGCAATGCCGGGAAGAAAGAGAATTTCACCTTTGACAGCGCCAGGTTTTATCAAGGCACCCGCCACCAGCAAGACGTTTATTTAGGGGAACTGCAAACCGATGATCAGGGACGTTTGCTGGTTTTGGGGGGCCGCGGAAAATCTGCCAGTTTTGACGGCCAGCCTGCGGTAACCTTTGCCAACAATAACGGCTGGCATGATGATGTCGCCGACGGCACGGTCAGGGCTAAAATCCTCATCGACGGTGAAAAATTTACCGCTGAACCGGCCATGGTGGCGGTAACGCCTCCCAACTTTGCTCCCGGCATCGAGGGCACGGTCACCTTATTGGATGTGGTGCAAGACCTGTTCGAAAAACAAGGTTTGCTTGAGCCGATAAAAAATGTCTCTTTTTACCGTGATATCTATCCGATATTTAAAAGCCTGGTGGATAACCAGGCGGTTAATGCCGGTTTTTATTTTCTTTTCGGGGAAAATGCCCCGGGGAATTTCACCCGCGGGCAATTACTGGAAAAAATAGCAGATAACAGCAGTGCTAACCGGGAATTACGGCAATACCTGTTCAACCAGTTCAGGCCATCAGTCAGTACAGCCAAGGTTAAACGCATTGAGGCGCTTGCCGACATTTACCGGCAACACCAGGCGAAGCATTCCGCTTTATCCCTGCAGGTGGGAGAGATCGCCCGCCAGGCGATATCAGCCAGCCAGGAAGCGGTAGAAGCCGATCAGCTGCCGCCTTTTTATGGCGATGCCTATGCCGATTATACCGACAACCCGCTGGCAAACCTCAGCCTGACCGATCGGCAATATCAGGCATTAGAGCGCTGGTCGCAAGGCGACTTCAGCTGTGATGGCCCTGAGCCGCCGATAAAGTGCCTGGAACAATTGCCACTACAGCAACAGCCCCTGGCATTAACCCAGGGCCATCTGGCCCAATGCCTGGGCGGCCCCTTTCATCCGGGCATAGAGCTGACCTGGTTTTTGCGCCGCATCAGCATGTGGAACACAAAAGCCCCCCTGGATAAGATGCGTTTAAATATCCTGGCCAAAGATCAGCCGGTGCAGGATTATTTGGGCCCGGTATTAACACCGGATGTCGCCCTGGCCCAAATGTTTAATGCCAGCGGCCCCGGTACCTTAACACGTTTTATGGGCGTACCGTGGCAAACGGATGAGGGCAGCTGCCGTTCGGGGCAAGATTACGATCCCGCTTATTATTTGCCTTTAGCCAGTTTTTGGTCGGCGCGGGTGCCGAACCAGGTATTAAGCGAGCGCAGCTTTGCTCGCCTTAATGACCAAAGCTTACCGCCGCTGCAGCGGCTGAAACACCTGGATTATCGCCAGGACTGGCTGCGCTTTTTTAATTCAACCGTGTATCAAACCCAGATCAATGGCATGGTCAGCGACTGGAGTAAAATCGGCATCGTGAAAGAGAAAAAGCTGGATCCGCCGTTAAAGATTGAAAACTACCAATTAAGCTCACTCTGGGTGGAGTCGGAAGTAAATAAAAAATTTACCGTGAACGATCCAAGCTATCGCCAGCTGCTGCACATGGAAAACCTGACCAATGCCAGTGGTGAAGTAACCCCGCAGGATCAGAATAAAACTTATCTTGAAAACTTGCGTGAACTCGAACGGGACGACTGTGATTTTGCCAACAAGGCTGAGCCGAAACGGCCAACCTTTACCCGTCAGCAATTGTTCGGTGAAAAAGATTGATGCCCTTATATGATGCCATCATAGTCGGTGCCGGGGTCGCGGGTATGGCAGCAGCCTCTGCCCTGGCCAAACAGGGATTGCGCATTGCCATCATCGACAGGGGGGCACCGGATGTGCTCAAACCCGGCGAATGCCTGATGGCGGATGCCCTTAAGATCATGAAGCGCCTGGGGTTAAGTGAAGACTTTATTGCGGCGAACCACAGATCATTACAGGCTTATCATGTGAACTGGGGCCAGCAAAGCAGTTATCAGCGTCATCTGCTTACCAGCCCGGCAGGCGCCGGCTGGATAGTCAACCGCCAGCACTTTGATGGCATGCTGTTAAAGCATTGTCAGCAGCAACAGGTAGAGATGTTTTGGCAAAACTCACTGCAGGCGATAGCAAGAGATGCCAGCGGTTACTGGCAGCTGCAGCTGAAACATCCCGAAAAATTATGCCTCAGTGCCAGGTTTGTGCTTGATGCCAGCGGACGCGCCCGGGCTTTTACCCGGCATTTGGGCATCAATAGCCAGCGGCTGGATAAAATGGTCGCCACCAGCTGTCATATCCACAGCGTCAGTGAGTTATCGGCCGCCACCGCCACGATTGCCAGTGATTATCAGGGCTGGTGGTACTACGCAAAATATTCCGATACCCGGGGCTGCTTGTGTTATTTCTCCGATGGCGATTTGCCTTTGCCCGATGGCCCGAAAACCTTATTAGCGCAGGCAAATAAACAGAGCTTATTGGCGCCGCTGTTAGCCGACGCCAGGCCCATGACTTCAACCTTTAAACGCAGCGCTGCCTATTCGTCCGCCTTGCAAAACTGTATCGGGGAAAACTGGCTGGCCTTGGGCGATGCCGCCGCCAGCTTTGATCCCCTGTCCTCTTACGGCATGACATCTGCCCTGTCCGGTGCCTTTTATGCCAGCCAGGCGCTGAAGCGCTATTTCAATAACCAGCCGCAATATCTGCAAACCTACCAACAGCTGATGCAGAAGAACTTTCTTGCCTATTTGGATAAACGTTACCAGCAATATGAGCAGGTTGCCGGTTATAACAGTCTTTTTTGGCAGCGCCGCCAGCAAGGGGCTCTAGCCTGATCAGAGATCATCCAGGCATAAAGCTGTTTTTTGTGCCGCCGGAACTTGTTGCCAGCATTCGCTTTCCTGCCGCAGATCTTGTATATATTAAAACTAATCGTCTTAATTATTCGCCTGTTAGGTCATGCTTTAGTCAATATGCAAGAAACCAACAGTCCACTATCCCCGGTTCAATTGATAAGCACAGCCTGCTTATTGCTTGCCTCGTTTACCTTATCGTCGACAGAAATTAAGCTGGGCATGTCTACGGCCCTGAGCGGACCGACAAAAAATCTCGGTTTGCAGGTAAGGCAAGGAGCCGAAACTTATTTCAAACAATATAATCAAAGCGAGAAAGGACGAAAGCACCCCATTACCCTGATCAGCTACGACGACGGTTATGAGCCCCACGACACTGTGATAAATACGATAAAACTGATAGAGGACGATAAGGTTTTTGCCCTTTTCGGTTATGTCGGCACCCCCACTTCAAAAGCCATTATGCCCTTGCTGGAAGAGCACAATATCATCTATTTTTCCCCTTATACCGGCGCCGATTTTCTCAGATCTCCGATTAAGAAAAATATCTTTAATATCAGGGCCAGCTATTACACCGAAGCCGAAACCCAGGTGGAATATTTTATCGACCAGCTGAACTTATCCAAAGCCGCGTTATTTATCCAGGCAGATGCCTTCGGCCTGACCGCGAGTAAAGGTTATAAAAACGCTTTAAGTGCCAGGGGGATCAGCGCCATCGAACAGCTCAGGTACAAACGTAATACCTCGGATATTGCACTGGCCACCGAGCGTCTTAAACAACTTAATCCCGAGGTTATTTTCTGTGTCGGTACTTATGAACCCATCGCGAAGTTAATCAATGAATTAAGAGCGGCCAACATCAACAGCCATATCGTTATGTTATCTTTTGTCGGCGCACAGTCGTTAATCAAGCGACTTAAATACTTTAATAACGTTTATGTGACCCTGGTGATGCAGGATCCTCATGAGTCACAGTTGCCTATTGTCAAAGACTATAGAAAGGCCATGGCAGGGCAAGCTTTAAGCCATGAATCCCTGGAAGGCTATGTCGATGCCGCGGTATTTGCAGCCATAGTGAGCAGCATCAAGGGGGAAATCAACCATAAATCTTTTATCCGGTACGCCGAGCAGCTGAGAATGGATCTTGGCGGGTTGCCGATATACTTTTCAGAGTATGACCATCAGGGACTTAATAAGGCCTATTTAAATCAAATAACCCCAGCAGGGTTAAAACCCGTAGGTGATAAATCGGCTAAATAAGGCTTTAAACCGTTTAGTTTTACTGTCAGCGTTATTGGTTGAGACTTTTACTGTAGCAGTCGAGTAAAATATAGGGGGTTAACTGGCGTCGATGCAAGCCAAAGAATTTAAGTTCAATCTGAAAAACAGAAACCAGGGTGATTTTATTGTTTTTATCGAACTGAATTACAACGGTTTCAACCCCCTTGCTTACCTGAACGGATTGGCTTTCATCATCTATCAATACTTTGGCCTGATAACTTGCTGCACGTTTGATAATAGCCGTTCTGCTGTCATCACAGGCTATTTTTCCGGCATATAATTCCAGCTCTTGCCATTTGTTATAACAGCCAATTAAGGGCACCGATAAAATGAAAGCTAACAGGTATTTATGCATATCACTTCGCCAAAGCAACCAGCTAAGTTACAGGTTAATAAACCATTTGTTTATATTTGTTAGCCTAGTCACGAATATGCAAAATTGACATGTTTTTCCAGACCTTTTTCCTTCATCATCTTTTAGTTATGGAGCTGTTTAATCTTTTTGCCTGGCGTTAATAACAGAGAGGGTCTTTGCCCGACAACATTTAGGACAAATACAAATGTTTATTCGGTAAATAACCAATAGGCAGCTTTTTAAAAAGACATGATTCTTATAACCACTTGGCAGATTTAAACTTACTGTTAATACCGGAGACAAGCAAATAAAGAACAATATAAAGCCAGAGCAGCGGCGTAGATATCCAGCCCACCACCGAAATTAGCCGGTTTATCAGGCACGGCTGTTCATCTCTGGCGGTCAGCGGCTTTTGTATTTTCAATGTGCTCATCAATGTTACCCCGACAAAATTACTTTATTGATTATGTGCCGCCAACCCGGTTTTTATCTCACCGATAATTGCCTGTTTAAGCGAATAATGATAATCCCCGGATACAGTTGATTGATGATGGTGGGATGTGATGTTAAAGCGGGGTATTTTTTACCCTGGCTCGGGTGTTTTTCGCCGCTTAACATAAAAACAATCCTCTCCCTGCCCCATTTGTACGAAGGTTAAAAATCTAACTCTCTAATTATACTGAACTTGTCTCTTATTTGTGGAATGGCACCCGGTTTGCATTTTTCTGTTATATTTCCATCTGCCCGGAGATCCTCATGGATTGGCTTAAAAGCAAGTTTTCAACGACAGCGCCCTCTCACAGCTATAAACCTATTGATTCGCATACCGCATCAAGTGGCAGCGGACAATTTACCTCAGAGCATGGCTCCTATGTCAAAATGGAGGGGCCGTCGGCAAGTCGCGGCATCGGCAGTGATTATACCGGGGCATCAGGCAGTCTGGGCGGCGTAAAAGTCGGTATGCCGATGAATCAGGACACGACTTATGGCGCCGGCATTGGTGTGAAAACCTTCGGAGGCGGCATCGGCCATTCAGAAGATCACCTGGGGGGACAAACAACTACGGTCGATATCCCTTTTACCCCTCTCTCGGTGTTTAAAACCAGCTATTCCCCGGGAACATCTCCCTGGGCACAAAAATCAGCCATGGAAGATCAAGCCCATACCGACCACCTGAGAAGAGAAGGTATTAAAATGGAGATGGCCGATATCCAAAAGAAACGGAGTTTACTGTCAACTTCCGACTACAACCGCCAGATGAGTTACTTCCAAAGTAAACTTGATGACAACTTGTGAAGGACAACAGGAGCTACCGGCTAAGACAGATATAAACAAGCTTACGGCTGTATTGGCTGCCCGGTTTTCGTTTGTCGAAATTGTGTTGCCGTCATGCCTGTCGCCAGCTTAAAAACCTTACGAAAATGGCCGACATCCTGATAGCCGGTTTGCAAAGCCACCTGGTCAATATTATCCCTGCTATGCTCAAGCAGATAGCTGGCCCGCCGCATTTTCAGTCCGGTCAGCAATGCGGTAAAAGTGGTGTTTTCATCTGCCAGTTTCTTGCGCAGGTTTCTCGGGCTCATGCATAATTTATCCGCCACTTGCGTCATTGACGGACTGGCAGCCAAATCGCCCTGCAGCAGGGTGCAGACTTTATCGCTAAAATTAGGCGATTCTTTTAACGCCAGAACCTTTAACCGGCATAAAGACAGCAGCTCGGTTTTAGTGGTCATATCTGGCCTGAGATTGCTGATATTGAGATATTCCCTGCGCAGGCGAAAGGTCAGTTCATCAGCGCCGTAATAAGGCTTCATTGCCAGCAGGTGCCTGGCCAGCAGTGTCTTGCTCCCGGCTCCCTCCTCAGGCAAAGGAATAGCGATAGCAACTTGTTCCCGGCCAAGATCAAAATAGGTTTGCAGAAACCGGCAAAACCCGGCAACCGCATAATTGACATGTAACCATAAACTTGGGACGAAAGCCTCGGGAAAATGCACATGAAAATATACATAATCACTGTCTTGCGTGCGGCTGACAGATATGGGAAAAGCAGCAGAAGAGAACTCCGTTAACAGCTGCAGGCTTTCTTGCAGGGTCTCGGCTAAGGCAATGGCCATACCGAAAACACTAAAATCAGAAGGCATACGCTGGGCCCCCTGTTGCCATACCCAGTCGGGATCCCGGATATATTCGGCCAGCAGGGAAAAGAAATGGCCGATAGGCTGAATTTGAGAATGATAGTCCCGATCTAAATTGACTTGTGCCAGCCAGTATTGGCACCGGGCCAAAGCAGAAGATGACAAGTGAAAATCTTTGCCCGCTGATGACAATAAATGAGGTAATTCGACCATAAATAAGGGCAAGCGTGATGTAAGGAAGCTTCACTATAACCAACAAAAGATCACAAAAACAAGCCTGGATATGGCTGCTTCACGGCGACAAAATCACGGTGGAGCTCACATCAAGGCAGCGATTTCATCGAGAGCTAGAGCATAACAGGGGAAAGTCACCCTTCCCCTGCTTTACTTCACCAATGGCGATAACCTAGTTAAACTGACGCGAGTAAAAACCCACTGCATCGAGCTCGTTACCCGAGCGGCCTTTCATGGCAAATATTTCATAGCCGCCGTAAGCCGTAGTCGTCGTGCATCCTCCCTGCTCACTGCCGCCACTGAGGGTTTTACCGGTATTGGTTTCAAAATACAGGTAAAAAATGCGGTCCGAGCCGTTTTTACTATCCACACAGGCCCTGGCTTTATAGATATACTCGCCCGGGCCTAAGTTCAGCTCCCGGTCAAAACCGTTACCGCCGTGAGACACCGACTGACCGTCACTATAAATCAAGCCAACCTTGTCCACCCGGTTACCGGCACTCATCTGAATTTTAGTGATACGGCGCTTGTCGCGATACTGATCTAAGGCCAGCTGTTCAATATCATCAAAACTGCTGCCGCCGGTGCCGCCAACCACACTACCGGTGCGGTAAAAACGCGACTGGGCTTCGCTCAGGGAAGCAAAGTTGGCCACCCACTCCCCTTCCATCGCCTGGTCCGAATAGTTAATCCAGGCAGGACTGCCGCCAAGTACGGCATTAAGGGCATTTAGCTGCACCTTGTTTACCGGTGCTTTAAAGGCTGCACTTGCATCTTCACAAACGGTAAAGCCATCCTGCCAGCTGCCGTTGCCTGAGCTCAGCGACCAACCGGTACTATCGCTGTAACAGGCATATTGATAGCTGTTGCTGCAAGGGGCGTCGTTAAACTTACCGTCGCTGCGCACCATAGCACAGTCTTCACCGTTATAGTCATCCGGCTGATTGGCAGACCAGCTCCACACCATGTTTTCCTGGTTAACGGGATAATCCTTGACGCCATTTTCATCATCCACCCGCCATTCGCTGCCGGCGGCGTTAAAGCCGTACAATTCAAAGATATTTAAACCGGCATCAAGCCATTGTTCGACATTACCCGGGACCATTTTCGCATAATCTTTGGTACTGAGGATCTGACTCTTGGTGACCGCATCTTTCACCCGGCTCATTTTATTGAGCTTGTCATCTGCGCTCCAGGCCGTAAGTTTGTCAACACTGTTGACATCTTCAGCGGCGTCGCCGCCATAAAACACCATATCATTAAAACCGTTATCGCTCTGACAGCTTTCGGTGACAAAAGCGATGACATTTTTACCGGCATTTAACACGCCTTTTTTGCTGATTTGTGCCGTTGCCAGTTCGGTACAGCCAGTGGAATTATCCAGATCGCCGTGATAACTCCTGTTTTCGGGTTTATAAAGATAATCGGCGATATGGTTATCAATTTTGTCTTCTACCTTATTGATGTTGCGGCGGGCGCTGTCCTGCAATTCCAGTTTCAGCAATACCACCTGGTCACGGTTGCCTTCATTGAGCCATTCGGCAATATCATCCAGGGCATTTTTAAATTTGCGATTACCTGTGATGCCGTCGGTACAACCGCCAAAGCTGCCGCCGTTATGGCAAACGCGCACCGCTTTATTGACATTGAGCAGATCGCCGACAACATCGGCTGCATAATGCACATCAAAAACAATTTCCCGCACCCCGGCCCTGAGCTGGTTTTTTACCGAATCCCCCTGGTTAACATCCAGATAGTCGTCGTCATCGGCATTGGCGAACGAATTATGGGTGCCAACCCAGGTGCTCTGCGCCAGGGGAACATCTTTATCCAGCATATTTTGGATCAATAATGCCCGCTCTCCCCAGGTTTCGGCGACAGCCTGGGAAGAAATCAAAGTGGACGCCACTACAGGGGCAAGCACTGAAAGTGCTTTTACTAAGGAGGTGTTCATGCTTAAGTTCCTTTTTCTTTATTTTTACAGATGCATAGTGAAGTAAATATTCACTCCTGCTAAGGTTCCCGCTGTTCAGTGTCGCTTAATGGCGCGGCTAAAACCGGAAACTTAATCGATTAAATCAAAGATGATCACAGGGAACAAATTTTGGCCGGATAAAGTTACCTGTCTTTACAAAAAATGAGTGAAAAAATGGGGGAATGGTTCAATATCCTGACCCAAAAGCACCTTTCTCCCCTCGCAATTGAGCCGATTCTCCCCTTGAATCCGTTAATATCCCGGCTTCGCCATAGCGATGAAAAAATCAGAGAGCACAATGAAAAACAAGTTTTCCTTTACCTTCGGGCGAATGCTTTAAGTCAAGGGTAAATTCATACCTGGCTATTTTTTTACCGTGGTGTAAAGACACAAAAAAACCACCTGTTTAAAAGTGGTTTTAGTAAATTTGACCCGGATAATTTGTCCTGGTCTTGCCTGGCTATTGATTGTGGTCTTCCTCCTGAAGAATGCGCTACTTCAAAGGGGAAAGAATAATGAAGCTTTTTTATTGAGCTAAAACAAATAAAATAAACATATAAAATACAAAGGGTTGATTCTTTATGAGACAAACGATTAACTAAGGTTGGCGTATCGTTACGCCTTAACTGCCCCTGCCATTAAAGGCTTGGACAATAACATTGAACAAAAGGAAGCGTTTATGAAACTTCAATTAAATAAAAAGAAACTAAAAAACCTGTCAAAGGATAAAAATGCCCTGCCGGCAGCAATGACACCACAGATCGCCGGTGGCCGTGATACCCGTTTTTCTGCCGATGACTACGCCACTTGCCCTTATACCGAAACTTGTGGCTGTCAAACTTCATATCTCTGTTAACGTGCTGATTTATATCTGCATTAAATAATTTCGGCCGGGAAAAGGCTTGCTCGCCTCATCCTGGCCGATCTTTTCAAAGAGAATATTTCTGAACAGCTAGGCACAGCTTTGCTGTATGCCTTACTTAAACAGCGCCATTGACTCGACATGGAAATAAAAAACTTCAAACGAGTCGCCTTTTTCTTTGAGGACAACGGTCAAGTTGGCATCTCCATGCTCATATTTTGCCGGAACCTGATAGGTCACTAATGTCATTGAACCGGTTTGCATTGTTGAAGTGGTGTTGACCTTTTGGAAAACAGGCTCTTCGGTTGAGATCAGCGCTCCCATTTTAGCCAGTATGTTTACCATTTCTAAAAAGTCTTCATCGGATACTTCGGCTAATGTTTCCGGAGCCATATAAGACTTCATAATCTCGGGATGCCATTTGGATATTTCAGGTATGGCCCGGGCCATATATGGTACTGCCGTGTCTTCATACTCTGCCGATTTATAACCGGCCCAAATTCCCACAACAAGGGCGAGGGATAACAACACCAAAAAGGTGATACCTATAGCCTTTAATATTTTTTTAATCATATACATCTTTAATCTGTTACATCTTTATTTACGGATTTTATTATGATTTGGCCGAACGACCGTTAGTACGCTTGTGATTGCATTAACTTCTTATACACCCGTTAATTTTTACTCCCTTTAAAAAAGGAAGATAAATGCACCTGCGGTTTATCACAATGTGGGTTATCACAACCTTTTATATACAAAACAGGAGCCAGGTAAATGACACTGCTATATGGGGCGAATAATAGCTGTTTAAATGCCTGGCGACTAGCTTATTATTTTTCTTGATAGATAGGTTCAGTTTGTTATTTTATCAATCGATTGTATTTGGAAAAATCCCAGTAAACCCCGGTTAAAATGGACAACTAAAACTTTTCCCATTAAATCAAAGTCATTATACCCTTCAGGTTTAAGTACTGAATAGCGGTCTGAAGCATCTTCTATATCCACATACTCGGTACTTTTTACACTTCGAATATTCGTTATTTTTAAATATTTTATATAACTATCATCATAAAAATGCAGGCCGTTTATGACTTTAATTAAAAGAGCAAAAAAAAGACAACTTAGGACGGCTGAATGAATTGCAGGAAAATAACCTTTACGCCTGTGTGAGTATGCAAAATGAAGTTCTCTTTTTTGCTTGCTCCTAAGGCGAATCATTAGGAAAGCATAGGGGAGAATAATAGATAATATCGCCATAAAAAGACTATGTTCAAATGCATTGAAAGCTTGAAGATTTACGATTAAAACCACGAAAATAAAAAAAAGATTGGTAAATGCAGTAAAAAATAACTTCAAAGAAATGTCCTGATAACAGCTAACAATGCAGGCTGGCGCCAGTATAAAATATTGAAAAAGTTTGGCAATTGTATAGTGCCTGGCACCATAAAAATAGCCAAACTTATTAAATCACAACTTATGCTCTTACCAAACACTAAACCAATAAAATTGGCCATCGCCAAATGGGGCTATTATGACAAGTTTTTCCTGAGCCCCCTGCGCCAGATTGTCCGGATAATACCCGCAAAGGAATATGGCAATAGCGCTTATTCCGCCCCAGGATTCAGGGTATTGAAAATAACATTATTCATCTCCTCTCCCTGGCGAATAATATACATTACCGTACGGGAACTACCGCCGCCAAGGTCAAAATGCTGCATATGATAACTATTGGGTAATTCACGCCGGATCAACTCAAAATTATCTTTGCTGCCGATGTCGTCATGAGAGGCTTCAAAACGACAAAAGGTTGATTTACAGCTGGGGCTGGTGATAGTAGATCCTTGGTATAATTCTCTTTGTGAGGCAAAAGAGATCATGTTTTCCATTTCTGCTGCCCAGCCTTCATCCCGCACTTCCTGATCAAGCGCATGATCAAATGTCGCAACTTGCGCCTGAGCCCGCTCTTTGGCCAAGGCTTGCTCGTGTTCCGGCGAAAACACTTGAGGTTCACTTATAAGGGACTGCTCAGTCGTATCGCCGGTGTGTTGTAAGGTTGATTGTAATTGCTGGATATTCTGTTCAAGAGTCTTTATCCGCTTTTCATTGGCCAGCTGGTTTTGCTCAACCACATCTTTTAGTGCCGGTATGGCATCCTGAATAGCTGTTAGCGCATTTTCTATCGTTAACAGTGTGTTGGCATCTGTGGTTTGCCGTTCAATTGCGGGTGAAGTTATCGGGTGGATAGCCATTTTCGCCGGAGCTAAATCACTTTGTCGTGAAGTTGCCGCAATGATCAGCATAATAATCAAGGCTGCCGCACAAATGCCCAATATATAAATATGTTTCGTCAGCATGACTGCACATCCTCTAAAATAAAAAATGTCTAAATTGTCGGGTGGTTAATATGCCTTGCAGGAGCTATCACTACACTTAGTACCCAAACTTACAGCAAGACGACTGCATATTAACCATCACAAAAGCGGTTAAGTGCGCTCTTTTACCCGATAAGCATTGATATAGGCGTTATTGTAAAGATACAGCTCAAGGTTCAAAGACGCTCTATTAATAGGGCTGGCCCAGGAATTGCCGCTAAACCAGTAATACTGCACTCCGCCGCCAACAAAACTTAATCCGCTGGAGTTCCACCCGGACAAGGAGCCATTACCCGGTGCCCGCTGCTCAAAGCGGACATTGGTTGCGGTGCCCACCATGTCAAGCGACAAGTATTCGACACCATTGAGCACACTGTCTCTAACGATGGGACATGTCACCCACTGGCCCCTGCCTGAAAGGTTTTTATGCCGGTGATGCATTTTATTGTGAGAAGCCAGTGGAAAGTCGGCAAAGCTGCACATTGAGCCGGGATACATTTTTTCATCGTCGGCATGTGCTGAGGTTACAAAAGCAGCCAAGGCTGCGCTACAAATAGAGTTAATAATTAAGTTTTTCATAATGATTCCTTATTGCTAAAGGTTTATCTTCACATCGCTGTGCGGGTCTATTGAATACCCATCCAAACAACCACCCGACTGAACCCGCTGTGCAGATAAATAAACAAGCATGTAACCACAAAAGCATGGTAAAGCTAATGGCGATGCCTGAAGATCAACACATCAAAGCAAGGAGCTACACCTGTCAATTAAAACCTGAGTGATAACCGGGGGTTGATAGAGTATTTTCATTTTTACATTTGAAGCTTTTTAGGCATTTGGTTCTCCTGTGTTAAGGGTTCAGATTGTGACTAAGTAAATGGAAACCAAGCTGTCATGCATTCGCTTCCCACGTTGTTGATGCTTGGTTTTTACACCTGCTATTTGAGGGAGATACAGCCGTTTTTTCACTTATATCTTCAGTATTCCCGGTAAACAGATCTATTAATGGGCTAAGCCAAGCATCATTACTATAACTAGTGCTTTATCAGCAAAGATGATCTCAGTACGCACTGAAAATATTTTTTATGATGTCAGGATAGGGGATAAAGGGCGATTTAAACTTAGTTAAAAGGTAAGGTTTCGCAGAGGGTGGTAAAAACGCGTTATCAGCAAAGCCATTTATCTTGCGCCAGGTGTTAACCTTGAAGGCCGTAAAGAACTGCTGGGCATGCGGCTCTCTGAAAACGAAGGGGCTAAGTTCTGGCTAAACGTCTTAACCGGGATACATAACCATGGCGTTAATGATATTCTAATAACCTGTGTCGATGGGCTTAAAGGTTTCCGAATGCAATTAATACTGTGTATCCGCAAGCACAAATCCAGCTCTGTATCGTACACATGGTGCATAATTCGATGAAATACATCCCCTGAAAGAATTACCAAGTGGTGACTGAAGAAGAAGCCTTGCTGGAACTGGAGCAATTTAGTGATAAATGGGATAATAATTATCCTCAAACCAGTCGTTACTGGCATGCTCACTGGGCGAAACTGAATACACTATTTAAATATTCCGAAGACATCAGGAAAGCCATTTATACCACAAATGCGATTGAATCACTGAACAGTGTTATCCGTAAAGCTATCAATAAACGTAAGCTGTTCCCCACCGATGATTCAGCGAAAAAAGTCGTTTACCTGGCAATACGTGAAGCACCTAAAAAATGGTCAATGCCAATAAGAAATTGGAAAACGGCCTTGAACCGTTTTATGATCGAGTTCGAAGACCGTTTAAAAGACTTCAGTAAACAAAGGCACCCAGTTTGAATACCACTTAGAACTGAGTGCAAAACTTATTCTTTTAACATTATCGGTAGGCCACCATCAGTGATGGCCAGATAACTTATTGATAACTCCACTGCTCATCAACACCCGAGACCGCACTATAGGCATGTACGCCAACATGCCAGGTGCCGGCTGCTGGATTGTTGATGACACAGGACTCTGTATTAGAACTTGTCCACGAACGGCAATCGTATGAACCCGTGGTCGGCTCTGAGCCAGATCTTAAATAAAGATCAGCATCGCCTGAGCCGCCGCTGGTCTCTACCGTCAATTTAGCCGTCCCGGCGGGAACTTCAATGGTATGACGGAACCAGGTCTTTGAACTTAAACCGATATCAAGGTTACTACCACTATCGCCACTGCCCCCGGTTTGATAACTGCCCACTAAGGAGACACCGGAATAACTGCTATAGGCACGGATCATGACATAGTAAGTGCCGGCTTGGGCGCTAAAGCTGCAATCTTCATTATTGCCACCTGCATAAGGACGGCAGTCGTAGTCGTTTTCGGTTGGCTTGGCGCCAAACCTGACATACAAATCAGCATCTCCTGAGCCGCCAGACATGTTAAAGCTTACGCTGGAAGCATCTGCCGGTACTACAAGATGAAATTCCTGCTCATTGCCGGTGCTATCTGCAAGTCCGGAAACCGGTACGCCATTGGTTAGCTTACCCTGATCCGGGTCGGCTAAAGCAACGGTTTTGCTGACAGCGTCCTGCTGGCCGTCATTATCGGTCACCGTGAGCGTTACGGTATAGCTGCCATAAGCGCCATAGGTATGGCTTGGATTGGTACCGCTGCCATTACCGTTGTCGCCAAAACTCCAGGCATAGCCGGTAATGGTGCCGTCGCTGTCGGTTGAGCCCGAGCCGTCAAAATTACAGCTTAAGTCAGTACAGTTGTAGCTGAAGCTGGCATTGGGTACTCCGGGATCACTGCCGCTTCCTTCCATACCGTCAATAGCCAAAGAACCTGTATTGGCGGCATCTAACCAATTGCTGGCCCCATTGTTCCAGCTTACCGATAAGGCGCCATACCAGTCTGGGGAGTTATTGCCGCATGCAGCACTGCCGCCGTGCAGCTGGCCTATTACCCGTTTGTTTTGATCAAATAAAGGCGAACCGGAAGAACCGGGTTCCGTGGTGCCCAAATCCCAATCTATTACCTGGACATGCGTGCCGTTGGCATTTGGCGTACTGCTGCTATAGTTGGTGCGCACCACATTGTCGTTTTCAAAACTGATACGTTTCTCATCAACATTGGGGTGGTGGATGCCCACCGCCGAAGTATTTAAGGTCGCATTGGCATTCCAACCGGATAAATAGACATTATGGGATTGATCAAAAGGGTCATCCAGTTCGACCAGGGTAAAATCCGAACTACTGTTACCCGCCCTGAAAATAGCACCGGTATTAAACTGGTTTAACTGGCCGTCGCCGTTTCCGCCGCTGTCGCCGCTGCCGGGCTCACGGCAATAACTGTTCTCAAAATTCCAGTAGGTCACCAAGGACGCAGCATTGCTTGCGCTAATGCCGCAATGATCTGCCGTCAGGAAATAGCCTTTGCCGTCATTGGCGGTATTATTAAGTGCGCTGCCGGTACAAAACAGCGAACCACCGGTGCTGTAGGCGGCAACCGAGCGAATTTGCCGGCGCCAATCATCACCCGCGGGGCAGACGACATCAACATTGCACGAGCCGGATAGCAATCTGGATTCCTGAAAGACATTGTGAATGTCCTTGCCGATATAACCGTGATTGACGGAAGTTAGTTCAAGCCTTAAAAACTCCTGCTTATCGGACGGGATATTCACTTCAATGATCACGGTATCGCCTGAAACCATCGGCGTCCACAGCTGCCCGTGATCTTCATTATCTTTGGAGGTAAACGGGCGGATCATCTGCTCGCCGTCCGCCGAATAGACAAACAGTGCCCCGCCTTCAGGCATATAAAATTCTTTAAAGCCAAGGTTTAAAGACAAGGCGCCGGGAGAGCTGATCTTGGTACGCCAAAGGGAGTATGCTGCCTGCCCCTTAATAGCGGGCAAAGCTGTCCAGTCAGACTCGGCTTTAATGGAGACCGCTATCGGCTCTGCAAACTGCAGCACAGGCTCGCTTGCCGATGCCGCCCGTTTCGCGTCACGGGCCCGGAGCGCTTCATTATCCAAAGCACTCATGGTCACTTGAGGAGCGGCTTGCAGTGTATGCCCGCTACTTAACGACATGGGTGAAGTGGGAGGCTCTGCCGAAAACACTGTGCTGGATGCCAGTGCCATTATTATGGTGGTATATTTCAATATTCCTTTGTACATGAATTCATCCTTATTATTATATATTTTTCAAATCAATAGATTCAGGATGTCGTGCCAACACTTATTCCATACCAACTAAAATCTAGCCTCCTACTGCCAACCGAATGCAATCAAACCGCTAAAATGAAAAATTTATATCTATACACATATTAATAAAAAGTAATCGAAGCGATATTTCCAACAGGCAAATACCGCCTGCGAAAGGTGATCTGAAGTAAAGTTTCAGAGGGAAAATATATAGTTCAGGTTTTAATACCTGTCAATTAATCAAAGAAAAACAAGTTGATATATTAGCCATAAAAAACTTTGGCAAACCCGAAATGTCTTTCCGGGCCTTCCTTACGGATAAGGTCTTGCCATCAGCTAACATTTAGCGTCTAATAACAATTAATTAACATGAGCGCTGTTTTTCCAGCAGGCAACTTCGCCTCATAAGTTGTTCCCGATGCCGGGCGTACGCCAAAAAACGCTTACGGTCGCGGCTTTTCGCAAAGGACAAGCAAGAACACACGCCTGCAAGCCCCGGTGCTTGAGGCATTATTTTAAGATATTAACCAGCCAGTAGGAGACAGGCAGTATGTGCCGGCTTTTATTTTCATTGATGATCTTTTTCACCGCTATTTCAGCACAGGCTCAAGAAATAGCCATCACCTTTGACGACGCGCCACGCCCTGATTCAAGATTATTTTCCGGGGAAGAGAGAACGCAAAAACTGATTGCAAACCTTAAAAAAGCCAAGGTCCCTGATGCGCTATTTTTTGTCACCACAAATAATATAACGGAAAAGTCAAAGAAACGCCTTGAGGCTTATACTGAAGCCGGATTCCATCTTGGCAACCACAGCCATAGCCACTTTTCCGCATATAAAAAAGATATTGAAAGCTACCTTGCCGACATCACGCTGGCTCATAATAAGCTGCAAGCTTTTGATAACCTTGTTCCCCTTTACAGATATCCGTATTTGCATGAAGGCAATAATAGAAAGACACGTGATCGTATTCGCCAGCATCTGCAAGGAATGAATTATAAAAATGGTTACGTCACTGTCGATAACTACGATTGGTATATGGACAGCTTACTGCAAAGGGCTTTAGCAACCGGTAAAGATATAGATTACCACGCACTAAGGAAGGCTTATATTACCACCCTTTGGGAATCCATTGTTTTTTACGATGAAATTGCCCGTAAAACGCTGAAACGCTCGCCAAAACATGTGTTGCTGCTTCACGAAAATGATCTGGCGGCTTTATTTATCGGTGATTTAATTGAGCATATCCGCTTACAGGGCTGGAAGATTATTTCTCCTCAAAAGGCCTATGAAGATCCCATTGCTTTTACCGTTCCCGACGTTTTATTTAACGGCCAGGGTAGAGTCGCCGCAATAGCGAGAAGTAAGGGATGGGATAAAAAGCTGCTTAGGGATGATGGCTCAAGTGAAGATTACCTGGATGAATATTTTAAAAACAATAATGTATTCAAACAAAACACCAAATAACAAAGTATTACCGCAGGAAAACGGCTAAATACGGTATAGGCGTCGAGGTATATATCATGGCATGGAATACTTTTTACTTTGGAAAGGAAAATCCGTCGTTAAAAAGACGATTGATGATTCATTTCTTTATGCTCATCATGGCAGGCGCCCCTTTTGCCATATGGGTTGATTTTTCCCCAACTAAAGAAACTTTTATTAGCGCCAGCATACTGGCGTTACTGCCAGCAATATTCACCATCGCCAGAATATTATTAAATATTAAGAAGTTCATGAAACATCCCCAAGTTGTACGGCAGAGCCGCATAAACAGGATACTTGGCTTTGCCTCACTCCCGATAATTGTTTTTGTTTTTTTCTGGTTATCTTTTGTCTACAGTTTTCCAGCCGTGTATACCATATTTTTCGGGTCTGACTATAGTGTCTCTGCTAAGTTTGAAAAAGATGGCTCAAGTAGCAGGCGGTCATGTAATTACAAAATAAAGGGAGAGTTATTAACTGACTTGCTGCCCTCTTTTATTTGTATCGACAAAGTGCAATATGAAAGTTCGAGTAACCACTTTACACTTATAGGCAAACAATCTTTGCTTGGCATTGTCTATCGCGAGGTGCAACAAAAAGCTAACCAAGCATCAACGGCAGATGCAGCAACTCTGCAGTGAGCATATTAATCACTTATGATCGGAAATAAATAACATGAAAATTGATCACCCGGGCTTTAACCCTGATTATGCAGAAGACGCACCTAGCTTTGAACAAATAACTGAGTTAGTCGGCGACACACTTCTTGAGTTTGGCGCCCCCTGGTGCGAACACTGCCAGGCTGCGACTCCAGCAGTACAACAAGTGCTGACGGAATACCCGAAATTCTCTCATATCAAAATCTATGACGGAAAAGGTAAGCCCTTGGGACGTGCGTTCAAGGTAAAGCTTTGGCCAACTTTGATCTTATTGCATCATGGTAAAGAAGTAGCACGCCAGGTGCGGCCCTTATCTGTTGAAGAGGTTCGCCAATTGGTGTCAAAAATCAACTAAAAAGGCTGAGCACAAAAGGTTAAAATAAAACCGACTTTTTTCCGTTTTTAACCCGGATATTTTCCCTGTTAACAAGACGATATAGCTCCATCGGAAGAGATGACTATATTAGGCAAAACTTTATTCTTTAGCAGCATAATTGTGTTTGAAAAGAAGTATTTTCCTGATTTCTCATACCTCTGACGGCGCTTACGACAGAACCGCCCATCAAGCGCCGTTCACATTCAAACGGCTCACCGGTTCTCACCTTCTCCCTGAATCACTTTTCCTTGTCTGGACTTTCTAATGTAAATAAATGCACAATTTTCAAGCAAAGCAAATTGTTTGATTTATTCTATTAACTTCATATACATAAGACAAATCAAAAGCCAAAAACCTCTCATAAAATCAATTTATTGTTAAAACAACGTATAACTTTTACACAATTTCTGTCACTCAAATAATAGGCAAATTTTAACTTTGAGGAGAATTACAGTGGCAGTACAACACATTCAGTGGTTATCTGAGTACGATCCGGCATTACAGTTTGATGATTCAGGATCGAGTTGTTTTAATCACGATGACTTATTCGATGTTTTTCTACATCTGGATGATTCAACTTTGATTGGTGTTATTCCCATCATCGAATATGACGGCAATGCCTCCACATTCCAACAAGCGCTCGCGTGGAACTTTCAGCATGCGCCGTTCAATACCAGTCTGGCATTTGACGCTGAATCTGGCTGGATTTCATTAAAATTGTTTTTTGACAATGAACAATTATCCAGTGAAAACAAAGTCAATACCCTGGTCAATTACATTGATGCTGCAAGGCAGATCCACCAGTTACTTCACAGCAATGATTTTCTTTTTGAATCTGGCGTTGCAACCGAAGAACCCGCTTCATTTCAACCAGCTGATTTAATGCTATCAGTATAGGAGAATCATTATGCAAACTTATCCGTTACCATCACCCAGTTTACTTGCTTCTGACAGCATTGGTGTGTCTGAATCAGAGTCAAGTAACAGCAACCCAATTCAAGGCCAACATATACACTTGCCTGACTCCATGGAATCATCAAGCGTATCCAGATCGTCTCAAATTCAACGCAACACCAGCATACCTTCGTCAACAGATAAATTATTGGCACGAATTGAAGGCAACATAAAAACGCTACAAGCCAT
Source organism: Thalassomonas actiniarum (assembly GCF_000948975.2). Lineage (GTDB taxonomy): Bacteria > Pseudomonadota > Gammaproteobacteria > Enterobacterales > Alteromonadaceae > Thalassomonas > Thalassomonas actiniarum. The sequence continues at coordinate 628,141 of NZ_CP059736.1, read as the reverse complement.
GCGCGATGCCGCAGTGGAAGTAATGAAAGAGCCAAAAGCCAAGCTAAAGGGCAATGAGCAACAAAGAATAGATAAGCTAAGCCGTCAACTCGATCGGATTGTTGATTTACATGCTAAGTTTTCCAAAGTAGCTCAGAGCCAACACAAAAGCAGTTCAGATCCAACGCTGTCCAGGCTTACCAGCAGTGCTATTTCGATGACGGGCACTGGCATAATATCCCTCAATTCTGCCGTCAATAATGAAGTACGTCAGTTCGTGTCGACATTTGGCGCCAGGCATATGGACCAAATGTTGGAGCATATTGATGACAGCAAAGTCATCACCCGGATAGAAGCCGCCCAGTCAGAAGCGCTCAAACTCGGTTGGAGCCGTTTGCGCATTGACAATTACTTGCCGCATTTAAGGAGTATCCAGCAAGAGCACAGCGGCGACCTGGATGAATCTATTGAAATGTCAAAGACCAATCAGAGTTTTCTAGATAACTATGCTCAGAGTTCATTGGATCAAAGTGAAGCACATTGGCAAAATCAACTGGCCAGTACAGTACTCAACACGATAAGTAGTGGTTTGTCCTTGGTCAATATTCATATGGAGCAAAATCTAAGCCCCCGCGAGCAATTTGCCCAAATAGACACCCATCTCAAAGGTATAGTTAACGCAAAACTCAGTGAAACGGGTGATGAACTTGAAATTTTAACCAACCCGGGGTCCGCCCGAAGTCATTCACTGACAGAGCTGGCCATGCTGGTGCAAACCAAATTAAATGAACTTAAAGACAACCCTAAGGCTGAGTTTGCCTTTAAATTATTACTCTCCGGGAGCGAAGATAATCCGTATATCAAGGTCGATAAGGATGAATCAAACGGCAACTATAGCGTTACGCTGACCGAAAAAGCCGAACAAGAAGTTTCCGGCATAACAGCAAAACGTAAACGCATTGAACAGCAGATCCACAGTCAAATGGAGGACACCTTCAGCCAGCGGGATCCGTTTCTGAACAAACTGCAAAACCACCGTTTATTAAGTGCCTTAAAACATGAAATGGGCGATTATGCCGATACCGGAGACTGGGACAGCTTCCGTCATTACGCAGAAAAAGCCGGCATATCGACGGAGTTGATGGCGCAAAAATTTGGCGAATATCTCAGTATTGCCGGTGATTATGCCTATGAGTCCAGCCCGGAATCAATACAACATTTTTTAACGGCCTCAAAAGAGTCGGCGCAGCAAATCAGCGCGCAATTTAAAGATTATGCGGGCGTCATGATCAAAAACTCTACCCAGGCGGTGGTGGGCAAAGGGGTCGAATTAGGCGTAGGGCTGCTGACCCTGGATATCAGCCGCCTGGTTGGCCAGCAAAATATGGATGCACTTGCACAACTTGCCACCAGCACGGGACAAAATATCAATGCCTTAGGCTATGGCCTGGCACAATATGCACAATCAACCGGACAAGGGATCGACGATGCCTGCCCTGCATTTGTACAGGCCATCACCCATACCGCCGTAAATACCCTATCGGATCTCAGCCAACAGGTGGTTGACAGCGATCCCGTGCAAATTTCCAAGCTGGCATTGGAAGAGGTGTTAGATGTCAGTAAATCCATCGCCAGTAAAGCACTCATGGTTCGAAATGTTGCCGTTGGCCTGAACAATTTAAGCGGCGGCAGGCTGCCGACCTGGATGGGTAACCTTGCCGGTTCTTTAAGTGGCGTCACCGGCCAGTTTGTCGCGAATAAAGTTGTTGATGTTATGCAACAAGGCTATGAAGCCGTTACCAGCATGTCGGTCAAGGATGAACTAAGGGATGTTGGCAGTCATACCCTGGATACCATGGAACATTATCTTGCCAACCCGCAACGTTTCGATGAAGCGCAGCAAGAAGCGCAAGAGACCTGGGGGGACTTGTTCGACATTACGGTGCGTCAGGGCCGAACCACTATGGCGCGGGTAAAGCCAGGTTTGGTTGACAGATCGCCGCAAGCCATCATCGACAACCTCAATAAAAAGCTGGAGCAATTTAGGGAACAAGGCAATAACGCCGGCATCATGGCCCTTTACCGTGCCTGTGACAGCTTGGATTTCGTCGACATAGACGGCACCTGGTTTGGTAAAGGCAAGATCAAACATGCCGCGAACAGCCACATCAGTGAAAGTGTCTCGTTAGAGCAACTGGTTGATCATTCAACACCGATGCAAAAGGCAAAAGAATCCAGCAGAGTACTTGCCCGCGAGCATGACTTGCTCAGCACTAAGTACATTGCCAGCCACCACTTGAATAAACTGGCGGCGCAAAAGCTCAAAAATGCAGAATTGGATCAACTCAACCCCCTGGTGAGTGCGAAACATGCCGAACTCACGGCACTGAAAGCTGAAAAATTGCAATATTGTCAAATAGCCGTCGCCTCTGCCGACAGTAAAAAGGAGGTACTGGTAATTTTGGAAACAACCGCGAAGGACATTGAGCAAATGGCTGAAGCACTCAAACAGAAACCGGGTAAAACACCTGTGCAACTCAGGGATATTGCAACTCAAATCAGGAGGTTGGATTAAAGTAAATTGTAAACAAGGCCAAAAAGTGACCTAAGCTATTATACGCTTAGGTCACAAATACATGTAATTAACGCATATAAATAAAGTGCTGGCAGCTCGACAATTCCCCGCCCCTTTTATTTGATAAACCTGTGAATTACTCCGTTGGCATTATCTTGAAAGGTTTGATTGTTCAAATCACCAAAGAGCGCGCTCCCTGGTGTGAACACTGCCAAGCTGCAACTCCTGCAGTACAACAAGTGTTGACGGAAAAAGTCCCCCTGGGACGTGCGTTCAAGATAAAGCTTTGGCCGACTTTGACCCTGATGCACCATGGCAAAGAAGTGGCATGTCTGGTGCGCACCTTATCGGTTGAAGAGGTTCGCCAACTCGTGTTAAAAATCAAATAAAAAGACGGATAGCAGGGTACTATAGTTCCCTGCAGATCCACCTCCTTTTGTTAGATTTTATCTGATCC